>JBILJA010000050.1:0-15314 GCA_044368775.1 Burkholderiaceae bacterium | reverse complement strand
AGACTGGCTTTGCCACGGTCACCGCAGGAGGTGGACTGGCTTTGGGAGGCGCCTTTTTATCGCAAGCAGTGAGGAACAAGAGTGCCATCACAGCAGCCACCGCAGAAAACAATCTTTTCACATTCATTGTATGGATCATCATGCTCATTGAATCTTCTCGGTAGACTTCACTAAACGAGGCTCGGCGGGATTGGTCAAGGCATCACCCCAGTTGGTTCGAGCCTGCATCTGTCCGACCATCGCGGCGGGTAAGGCAGGTGTTGCTAATGACCCGTTCCAACCACCCCCAAGGGCTTTGAAGGCTGCAACATAGCCCAGCAAATTGTTGGTTTGTGTCTGCACTAGGCTATTTTGCACTTGCAAGAGCTGCTGCTGAGCAACGATCACAGTGTTGTAATCATTTTGTCCCGCCTTGTAACGATCGAGCGCCAGTGCGGCCGCACGCTGCGCGGCCGTCGCGGATTTTTTAAGATCTATGGTGGAACTGCGTGTCGTTGAAATCGAAGTCAGTGCTTGCTCGACCTCTTTTTGGGCTTGCAGCACCTGATTTTGATAGGCTAGAACACTGCTCTGAAAAACGGCATCTTGGACACGAATCTGATCAACGATCGCGCCTCGATAAAACAGCGGAAATACAAAACTACCGCCAATCGATGTCGTGCGGTTGTCCCACGAAAACAGACTAGACTGATTGAGGTTATTGATCGAGACGTTTTGAAAACCAAAATATCCGCTGAGCGAAAAACTAGGATACAAAGCCGCAGTATTGACGCCGATCAAGGCGGATTGAGCAGCTGCGGCGTATTCGGCCTGCAGCACATCGGGACGACGACGCAACAGGTCTTTAGGAATGCCGACCTGTAATGACTGAGGGGGCTGCAAGCGACTTTGCGTCTGGCCATAAGTTTTTTCATAAAAGCCGGGCAATTCACCCAGCAGAATACTCATGGCAAATTCCGCATTTTTGAGTGCGGCAATCAGGGTCGGGATGTCAGATTTCGTCTGTTCGTATTGCGACTGGGCCTGACTGAGATCAAGCAAAGACGTCGCGCCGTTTTTAAAGCGTGAGGAGGCGATCCTTAAACTCTCGGCCTGCAAGGCGAGGTTTGCGCGTGCGACACGCAGCAATGCTTGGTAATTACGAATAGTGATGTAGGTATTGGCGACATCGGCCGCCAAGGAGACATCGGCCGCGTAATACGCTGCGGTCGTTGAAAATAATGAAGACACCGTGCTTTCGATGCCGCGCCGATACTTGCCCCAAAAGTCAATTTCCCAGTTGGCCTGAACCACTAAGTTTTGGGTCGTCGACAAGGAAGAAGCACTGAGGAACTGAGTCAAGGCATTGGGTTGATCATTGCGCGTGACTCCGCCGCCCAAACCGACCGTGGGCAACAGGCTCGCATCAGCCACACCGAGTTGTGAACGCGCCTGGTAAATGCGGATCGCCGCGCGCTGCAGCGAAAGATTGTCTTTGGCTGCGCGCGCCAGTAAATCGGTCAGCGTAGGATCATTGAAGCCCGCCCACCAATGCACAGGATTGGGTGCCGTTTCTAGCGAAGAGGGAATGGCTTCTGTGAAATCTGTTTTTTGAGGCTGACTAAAGGCGGGCTGAAGCTTCGCTTCTGGCGCCTGAAAATCGGGCCCGACCATACAACCGGAAACAGAAATGGCCCC
The DNA here is from genome assembly GCA_044368775.1 of Burkholderiaceae bacterium. GTDB lineage: Bacteria > Pseudomonadota > Gammaproteobacteria > Burkholderiales > Burkholderiaceae_B > Zwartia. The sequence goes on along the minus strand of JBILJA010000050.1, from coordinate 13,637 downwards.
TAAAACAATTAAAAGATGTCTTAGGAGCCACTTTTTGCAAATAAAGTGAGAAGTTGAAAGCATCTCTGGATTTTAAAGTAGTTTGACCTACTCCGTCGATGCATTCCAACGACAACAATTAATCCACTGTTGCGCCTGAAATTTTCACGATTTCCGCCCAATTTTTTATGTCTTCTTTGTGAATACGGGCAAAAGCAGCAGGACCCGGATCGGCTGCGGGTGTGATGCCCTGTGTGTCTGTCAACCAAGTCTTAAACGCGGGGGTTGAAACAATTTTCACGATCTCGGCGCTCATTTTGGCGGAAATATCGGCGGGCAGCTTTGCCGGTCCGAATAAACCATACCAAGTCGTGCTCACAAAACCTGGCAATTTGCAGGCCTCAGCCACGGTGGGAACGTCTGGTAAAGCCGCTAAACGGGTGGGACTCGTGACCGCCAAGGCAATGGTCCGCCCCCCCTTGACGGAAGCGATCGCAGGCGCACTCTGGTTAAAGAATAGGTCTACATCGCCGCCCAATAAGGCCGTCATCGCCGGTCCCTGACCGCGGTATGGCACATGAACCATATCCACCTTAGCCGCGGTCGCAAACTGCGCGCCCGCCAAATGACCCGAGGCACCGTTGCCTGTTGAGGCATAATTCAAGGAACCGGGCTTGTCGCGCATCAGTTTGAGCAAATCACCGCAGGTCTTGATCTCTGGATGCTTTTTGGGATTAATCAACAACACATTGGGGACATCACCCAAAATCGCAATACGCGTGAAGTCCTTTTCAACATCAAAGCTCAGCTTTTTATAAAGCGCTGGATTGATCGCATGTGTACCCGCAGTCCCAAACAAGTAGGTATAACCATCGGGTTGCGCACGCGCCACCAGATCTGAAGCAATATTGCCACCCGCGCCTGTTTTCGCGTCGACAACGACCGGAACATTCCAGGCGCCTGTCAGGGCCTCGCCGATCTTACGGGCATAAATGTCTACGCCGGAACCGTTTGGAAAGCCTCCAACGATCGTGATGGAGCGCGTGGGCCATTTGTCGGCCTGCGCGACGGCAGCAGTACAAGCGGCCGCCGCGACAAAGGCGAGAGTTGCTTTGGTAAAGATATGACGCATTGTGTTCTCCTTAACGCTGTGTGCCCTGCCCCGAGATCCGGCGGCAGTGGTTTAAAGATGCTTCGATCAAATTGTCACTGGCTTCGGGGGTACGGAACGCTGAATGCGCCGATAACGTGACGTTTTCAACTTTTGTAAAGGGGTGGTCTTTGGGGAGTGGTTCAATTTCAAAGACATCAAGACCCGCATGGGCAATCTTGCCAGAGCCCAAGGCGGCGATCAAGGCTTTTTCATCAATCACCGCTCCACGGGCAGTGTTGACCAGTATCACTCCATCCTTCATTTGGGCAATACGCTCGCGCGAGATGAAACCCTTGGTTTCGTCGTTGAGCAACAAATGCAAAGAAATCACTTGGCTTTGTGCCAAGAGGTCCTCTAGGGACACGAACTTAACGCCCGGATAGGATTTGGGGGTGCGATTCCACGCGATCACCTGCATCCCTGCGCCGAGCGCCAGACGCGCCATCTCTGCCGCGATGCCGCCAAAACCAATCAACCCAAGCGTTTTTCCTGTGAGTTGGACCGCTTCGGTCCGCAGCCAGTTGCCGACGCGCATTTCGCGATCCATCCGAGCAAAGCCCTTGGCGCAGGCCCACATCAAGGCAAAGGCGCACTCAGCGACAGCGGTATCGCCATAACCCTTGATAATGTGTACCTCGATACCGATCTCGGCCAACTCCTCGGGGTTCATATACGAACGAGCGCCAGTCCCCAGAAAAACGACATGTTTGAGACCCTTGCACTGTTTCGCGATCGAGGTCGGTACCGCGGTGTGATCCACGATCAGAATTTCCGCATCCCCCATCACGGCTGGAATCTGCTCGGGCGTGATATCGACCTGACGATTGACCACCAACGCAATATCATCAGCACGGTGCAAGCGTTCAGCCACGTCACCCAGCGTCGCGCTTGCATCAATAAAAACAGCTTTCATGAGAGTCAGTTCCCGAGAAAATAGAAAATCAGATCATACCGGAGTGCGTACAGACGCAAACAGTCCTTGATGCTACGATGTTTTTACTCAAAAAACCAAATAAACCATACCATGCACCCTCAAAAGCACGTTGTCATCATCGGAGCTGGCATCATCGGGGCGACCAGCGCCTATCAATGTCTCAATGCAGGCCTGCGCGTCACGCTTGTCGAGCCAGAGCAGCCAGGGGATGAGCAGGCGGCAAGCTTTGGCAATGCAGGGTGGCTGTCCTCTCACTCCGTCCTTCCACCAGCCACCCCCGGGGCATGGAAACATGTGCCCAAATGGCTGACGGACCCTCTAGGACCCCTCGCGATTCGCTGGAAATACTTCCCGAAAGCACTCCCTTGGCTCACCCGCTATCTTCAAGCCGCCTCCAATTACACAAAAATCGAACGCACCGCCGTTGCGTTGCGCAGTCTTTTGGCGGGAGCGCCGGCGCTGCATCAGGAAATGGCTGACCAAGCCGGCGTTGGCCACCTCATCGTCAGAACCGGTCTTTTGCATGCGTATTTATCCAAAGAACACTTTGCGCAGGACGCAAAAGCCTGGGATATCCGTCGCAAAGAAGGCATCCATTGGAATGAGCTCAACGCGACTGAGCTCGCCGAGCTCGAACCTGACTTGGATCGACGCTATACCTTTGGTGTTCTGGTTCCAGAAACAGGCAGCTGTCGAAATCCGGGAGCCTATACCGCAGCGCTCATTGCCCATGCTCAAGCTCGCGGCGCGCAACTGATTCGGGCGCGCGCAACCGGCTTTCGCATCGAAAATGGTGCGCTTCAAGCGGTTATGACCGACGCAGGTGAAATCCCTTGTGATAAAGCCGTGATTGCGATCGGAGCTCGCTCTAAAGAGCTTGCGCGTCTGGCGGGAGACAAGGTATCCCTGGAGTCCGAGCGTGGCTACCATGCGGTCGTGCTTGCGCCTGAGGCAGGGCCGCGCCTCCCAACAATGTTTGCGGACCGTAAAGTGATTGCCACCCCTATGGAACGCGGCCTGCGCGTCGCCGGCCAAGTCGAAATCGCGCAAACGGACGACACGCCCGACTGGCGACGCGCCGAGATATTGCGCAAGCACCTGGTCGCGCTGTACCCAAAACTGCCGGCAGACTTACCCACCGACCGCATCACGATATGGATGGGACGGCGACCCAGCACCCCCGACGGACTGCCCTGTATTGGCCTGGCCTCGGGCTGTGCGGATATCATTCATGCTTACGGCCATGGTCATGTCGGACTCGTGGGCTCAGCCCGGACGGGTCGACTTGTTGCACAACTTGCTTCGGGCGCCAAGCCAGAAATTTCTTTGGCGCCCTTTAGCCCACAACGTTTTCAATCCTAAGCGCCGTGAAAACACCCGAACTCTTTGACGATAGCGAGGATACTGAGTTCACCCCTCAAGAGCGGGCGAGCGCGGCAAAGCGCAGCACGTGGGTGAGTGTGGTTGTCAATATCCTTCTGTGCACGGCCCAAATCCTGACAGGGATTTTTGCGAAATCTCAAGCCTTGATCGCCGATGGTATTCACTCGCTATCGGATCTCGTCGGCGATTTCGTTGTTCTGTTCGCCAACCATCATAGCCAAAAGGATGCCGACGAAGATCATCCCTATGGGCATCAGCGTTTTGAGACTGCGGCTTCGATGGTGTTGGGTGCCTTGCTGATTATCGTTGCGCTAGGCATGCTTTGGGCCGCTTTTGAAAAACTTAAAAACCCCGAGGATATCCCCACGGTTCATGGCGCAGCCCTTTGGGTCGTAGGCATTGCCCTCGTGTCAAAAGAGCTCCTTTTTCGCTACATGCTAAAGATCGCCAAGCGCGTCAAGTCAAGCATGCTGGTGGCCAATGCCTGGCACGCCCGCTCTGATGCCGCCTCTTCGCTGGTGGTTGCCGTTGGGATTGTTGGAAACCTCGCCGGCTATCCGATTCTCGATCCAATTGCAGCGCTGTTTGTTGGACTCATGATCGGAAAAATGGGCTGGAGCTTTGGTGCCAGTGCCTTTCACGATCTGATGGATCGTTCCGCAGACGAACAAGAGGTTGCAGCGATTTCGGCAACCCTCTTAGAGACCCCAGGCGTGCTCGGTGTCCATGATGTGCGGACGCGAAAGATGGGCGATATGATTTTAGTGGATGCCCACATCGAAGTAGATGCACACCTCACCGTCGAGGTCGGCCATGATATCGGTTTGGCAGCACGTCATGCTGTCATGCAAAGACATCGCGTTTTGAATTTATTGACACACATCGATCCCGTTCCCTCGCGAACGGATAAGAACATCAAGGAAATCTGATTGATGGCATCCCCACACCCAGCTTCAATGACGCTTTTCGAAAAAATTTGGCGTAAACATCTTGTTGTCGAGCGCTCAACCGGGCCTTCTCTGCTGTATATAGATCGTCACTTGATTCACGAAGGATCTTTTCACGCCTTTAGTGCCTTGCGCGAACGCGGCTTATCCTTACGAAATCCCAGTCAAATTTTCGGTGTAGCGGACCACTATGTTCCGACCATCAGCCGTCATCCTAAAGATGCGTCCACCCCGGAAATTACCGAGATGATTACGCGTTTTGAAACAAATATGCAATGGAGTGGTGCCAATTACTTTCCTATCCATGATGCGCGGCAAGGCATTATTCATGTCATGGGCCCAGAGCAAGGCATCACGCTTCCCGGTATGACCCTGACGTGTAGCGACAGTCATACATCAACGCACGGGGCATTCGGCGCCCTTGCTTTCGGCATCGGACAGTCTGAAAGCACACACGTGCTGGCGACCCAGTCGCTCTGGCAGGCCAAGCCCTTGAACCTGCGTGTCGAACTCAAGGGTGTGCGACAGGCCGGCGTCACAGGCAAGGACATCATTCTCGCGGTGATCGCGCACATTGGATCCTCTGGTGCGACAGGTCATGCGCTCGAGTTCACGGGTCATGCACTGAGCGCGCTGAGTCTCGAGGATCGTCTGACCATGTGCAATATGACCATCGAGGCGGGTGCCCGCTTTGGCATCATGGCACCAGACGATCTGGTCTTTGAATATCTGTATGGTCGCCCTTTCGCCCCGAAACAAAGCGATTGGGATCGTGCGCTTGTGCAATGGCGGCAACTTTATTCTGATCCCGACTGCGGCTGGGATAAAGAAATCACGATCGACCTTGATGCGTTAGCACCGATGGTTACCTGGGGGACCAGCCCAGAAGCCGCTTTACCCATTACCGGCATGATTCCAGACCCAGCACAGGTATCCAATAGTGCCCTACGCCAATCCATGATCGACGCCCTCGAGTACATGGCACTCACTCCAGGTACTCCACTCGACAGTATCAAGATCGATCGGATTTTTATCGGCTCCTGTACCAATGCTCGACTCTCTGACCTACGCAATGCCGCCCAAATCCTAAAAGGCGCTCGCTCCAAGGTCCCCGGCATCGTTGTACCCGGCTCGATGCAAGTCAAAAAGGCCGCCGAACAAGAGGGTCTCGATCAAATATTCAAGGACGCAGGACTCGAGTGGCGCGAACCAGGTTGCTCGATGTGCGTGGGGGTCAATGGAGATACTGCGCCCGCAGGAGAGCGTGTTGCCTCGACCTCCAACCGAAACTTCGTCGGCCGCCAAGGTCCGGACGTCAAGACACATTTAATGAGCCCAGCCATGGTCGCTGCGGCCGCGATCGCTGGTCATCTCACTGATGTTCGTCCATTGCTCTCAAGGATTTCCTAATGACACCATTTAAAACCTTGGATGGCCTGGCGGCACCTCTTGATGGCCGCAACGTCGATACGGATCAAATTATCCCCGCACGCTTCTTAAAAAAACGTCGTGGCGAATATGCGGACTATTTATTTTATGACTTGCGCTTTGATGCTGAGCAACGTCCTCGTGAAGATTTCGTCTTGAATCAAGCAGTTTTTCAAGGCGCAAATATTCTCGTGTGCGACGAAAACTTTGGCTGTGGATCATCGCGCGAGGCCGCTGTCTATGCGATGGTTGATTTCGGCATCAAGTCAATTTTGGCCCCAAGTTTCGGCGATATTTTTTATAATAATTGTTTGAAAAATGGTGTGCTTCCTATCGTATTGCCAACTGATACGCTCAAGGCGTTACGCCTTGATCTGATGCAAGCAGCACAAAAAAAAATACCCCTCTCTGAGCGCCAAGCCGGACTCGGGATCAAGATTGATTTAAAAAACTGCAAGGTCGCGTGTGGCTATTTTAAACAGCCGTTACACTTTGAAATCGATACGTTCTGGCAAGAATGCCTGATAAAAGGCGTCGATGAAATTGCCCTGACTCTGGGCTATAGCGATCAGATTCAACAGTACGAACAAAAAGCAAGAGAGAATCAACCATGGCTAGCACCATAAATCAGACAATGTCCCTTCCACTGAGCGGTCTGCGCGTGATCGAACTTGGCCAATTGATCGCAGGCCCTTTCGCCTCGAAAATTCTTGCTGAATTTGGTGCGGATGTAATCAAAATCGAACCGCCTAAAACAGGTGACCCTCTGCGCACTTGGCGCCTCTTGCACGAGGGTACGTCGGTCTGGTGGGCCGCGCACGCTCGCAACAAGCGTTCAGTGACGCTTGATTTGCGCCAGCCTGAGGGACAGGAAGTCATACGTAAACTTGCTGCCGATGCCGATATTTTGATTGAAAACTTCCGCCCGGGTGCGATGGAGAAATGGGGATTGGGATTCAAGGACCTCCATGCGTTGAACCCAAAGCTCATCATGCTGCGTGTATCCGGCTACGGTCAATCTGGTCCCTATCGAGACCGTCCAGGGTTTGGCGTGATCGGAGAAGCTATGGGAGGCTTGCGCTACCTAAGCGGTGAACCAGGACGTCCTCCTGTACGGGTTGGGGTATCGATCGGCGACACCTTGTCCGGACTGCACGGCGTAATCGGCGTCATGATGGCGCTGCGACATCGTGAACAGCAAGGCGGTGTCGGTCAGGAGGTCGACGTCGCACTCTATGAGTCAGTCTTTAATATGATGGAAAGCCTCTTGCCCGAGTACTCAAAATTTGGCGTGGTGCGACAGCCCTCTGGCGCAAGCATGCCTGGGATCGTGCCGACCAATGCTTATTTGTGCCGCGATGGTCGTTACGCCTTAATCGCTGGCAACGGCGACAGCATCTACAAAAGACTCATGGAAGCCATCGGTCGCGAAGACTTGGCGAATGATCCAAATCTTGCCAATAACGTGGGACGTGCGGCTAATGCAGAGCGTATCGATGCCGCGATTTCAGCCTATACCGAGCAACATCCTCTGGACTTTGTGCTTGAGGCGATGAACAAGGCTGGAGTCCCCGCTGGCAAAAGCTACGATGCCGCAGACATCGCTCAAGACCCGCACTATCAGGCGCGCGATATGATTTTGGATGCGACTCTGCCCGATGGATCCGTGGTGCAAGTCCCGGGCATTGTGCCCAAGCTCAGCCAAACTCCCGGGCAAATTACCCGCTCGGCACCTGAACTAGGCCAACATACTGCCGAGGTACTCGAGGAGCTAGGAATCGGTGCCGCGCAACAGGCTGACTGGAAAGAGCGCGGCATTATCTAAGCCACTGAACCTAAGTCACTGAAATTAATCTTGATCTCAGACACATACAAATAGACATAGAACATCATGACGCAAATTATCCGCCCTAGAATTTACATGCAAGAAGTCGCAACGCGCGATGGCTTTCAAAACGAGGCTCAATTTATTGAAACCGAAGATAAGGTTCGCGTGATCGACGCCTTGAGTCAATGTGGCTTTGCCAAGATTGAAGTCACCTCATTTACCTCACCCAAAGCCATCCCTGCTCTGCGTGACGCAGAACGCGTCATGCACGAAATCACGCGTCAATCCGGTGTGGAATACACCGTACTCGTACCCAACGTACGTGGTGCTGAGCGCGCACTCTCTTGTGGTATCGATGAAGCCAATCTCGTGATGTCCATGAGCGAAACGCACAATCGCTCAAATCTGCGCATGACGCGAGAGCAGTCTTTTACACAATTAGAGCAAGTGGTCTCGGCTATTTCTGGTAGCTCCGTCGCAATCAATATATCGCTATCGACGACGTTCGGTTGCCCGATGGAAGGTGATGTCAGCGAAGATGAAGTCATGCGCTGGGTTGAGCGTTTTGCCAACCTAGGCGTCAAACGCGCTACGCTCTGCGACACCACGGGCATGGCTTACCCTTCGCAAGTCCGTTCGATTGCGACACGCGCAAAAGCGCTATTCCCTGACATGGTTTTTACCCTGCATTTCCACAATACACGCTCAATGGCGCAAGCAAACGTTCTCGCTGCGATCAGTGCGGGGATTGATCGTTTCGATGCATCGTTAGGTGGAATCGGGGGATGCCCCTACGCTCCTGGTGCAAGTGGCAATGCCTGTACAGAAGACATGGTTCACATGCTTGAGCTCGAGGGATTTGACACCCGTATCGATCTCGATCGGCTCTTGAAGGTATCCGCCATGCTACCTGGTCTAATCGGCCACGATGTGCCGAGCCAGTTGCTCAAGGCGGGCGCAAGAAACACCCTGCATCCCGCCCCGGCCTATGCTGCCGACATTGGCAAGCCCGTTTGAGGGCTCGCGGTCGACTTAAACGATGTGGACTTCGAACTCACCGAGGCCGGCGATCTGACCCACGAGTTTGTCGCCTTTGACGACCGCACCCACGCCCTCAGGCGTACCGGTAAAAATAAGGTCGCCGGCTTTGAGTTCGAACAAGCCTGAGAGATATGAAATACTCTCAGGAATATTCCAAATCATTTGTGACAAATCGCTGGTCTGTTTTTGCTGGCCATTCACATGAAGTGAAATATTGCCTTGAGCCAAAATACCCGTTGCAGACTTTGGATGAATCGGACCAATCGGTCCTGACTGATCAAAGCCTTTGCCGACCTCCCAAGGTCTGCCTTGTTTTTTTGCCTCACCTTGCAAATCACGACGCGTCATGTCGAGACCCAATGCATAGCCAAAGACGCATTCGTTTGCTTTGTCTACGGGGATGTCACGACCACCTCGGTCGAGTGCGACAACCAACTCCATCTCGTAATGCAAATTTGAAGTTTTTACAGGATAAGGCATCTTGCCCGCTTGACCTGCTGGAATTGGAATCAACGCATCGGCAGGCTTACAGAAAAAAAACGGATCTTCGCGGCCCGTAAAACCCATCTCTTTGGCATGCTCGGCATAGTTGCGGCCCACACAATACACACGACGCACTGGAAAAAGCTTGCTGCTGCCCACGATAGGTAAGCCGATGTTTGCCTGCGGCTCGAATACAAAGTCAGACATGTTGATTAAGGTCCTGAAAGTTTGAATATGAAAAATTAAGACTTTTTTTCTGGCAAGGGCGCAAGCGTTGTCACCGGGGCGGGTTCGCCCAATCCAGCAACAGGTGCACTGTCGAAGTAATCGTCGAGGTTATCGCGACCAGGCTTTAAGATCGATGCCTCATTAGGCAAGCCAGTCGTGACGGGCTTTATTGACTGGGGTGCACTCTTGCCGTTGTCCGCAGCATACGCCTGGGCGTCCACGACAGACTGTTTATCCCAATTCGATGGAAAACCGCTGTCTGAAAGATAAGCCAAGCCCTCAGCATGAAGAACACCCGGATCATCCGCCGTATCGGCAATAGGCAAGAAAGAATCCGAAGCCAATACGGGGAGCGCGGCACTCACAGCTGTTGCCATTCGCCACTGTGCAGCAGCGTCCTTTGGACGATCAAGCTTGTCGTACAGACTCCCTAGCAAAGCATGAACCCGAGCATCCGCACGTTTTGACAAGCTACGCGATAAATAATTTTCTGCTTGCCCCCATATTTGCCCAACCAGACATAAATGACCGATCGCAGCCAATAAGTCAGGGTCATTGGGACGTGCTTGCACCCATGCCTCAGCTTTTTCGAGGCGACGTTTGACTTGCGAGGGCTCAGCGCGTGAATAAGCGGCCAGTAGGCGCGGGTCAAAAGAGAGATGAATCGACTGCTCGAGGGCTTTAGAAGCATCGTCCAACAGTCCACTCGCTTCAAACGCAGCCGAACCGGCCAAGGCAACGTCGGTCAGCGTACGCTCATCGGACTTTAAGTTTTTCCAAAAAGCTTTCCAATCACCCGAATAAATCGTTTCGCGCAAGTGCGCAGCCGCAGCAGCCTCAATCATTTGTCGGGCTTCCGAGTCATGCAAGGCACCACGGCGATTGAGCGTCCGCGCAAGCGTAAAAACCTGCTCGTTGCGATCGAGCTGCTTGTAAGCCCTCAGCAATAGGCGCAGGGCATGGATGTGGCGAGCACCACTTTCTTGCAAGGGAAGGAGTTCTTCGAGTGCTTGAGCAGCCATGCCTTGATCTAGATACAGATCCGCCGCTGCGGTTGCAATTGCTTCCTTTAGGGACTGATCATCGGAAGCCTTTTCTTTGGCAAGCGCAACCATATGATCGCGTCTACCAAACTCGCCAAGCGCATGGGCTGCCCTAGCTGCCGACAAAGCAGCCAACACCTGACGGCTCGCATCCTTGCTGCGACCAAAAAGCTTGGTCAGATCTTTTTCTGCATGGGAGTAGCGCCCCTCCAATAACTCAGTCCAGCCTTGCTCGAGCAGTTCTTGGTCACGTCGAACCCGACGTCGCGTATTCCAGCCACGCACACGTAAAGGAATCGCACTGAGCCATGCGGATACGCGTATGAGCCAATACACAATCACAAATAAAGCCAGCAAAGACACGACAGCTAACGCCAGCGAGACCTGAACGCGCCAGTCATTGACGAGAATTAAAACGTGACCTGTGTTTTCTCTCAGAACAACGGCCAATAAGACGGCAGCGGTCAATAATACGAGTGTCCAAAACCAGGTCCGCATAATTATTGACCACCCACGGGACTGGGCTCTGAAGAGCGCACCGACTCAAGGGCTGACAAACTGTCTTTGATGCTTGGCAAGCTAGCCGCGATTTGCATGGCTGCCAACTCCTGAACCAAACGAAGTGCTGCGATCGTATCAGTCGCCTTTGGATCGAAACGCGAAACCAAACTCTGCTGAACTTGAGCAAGCTCCGCTCGCCAGACAGGTGCCTGATTCATCAGAAGCGCCATCTGTGCCGTCAGTACACGCGTGCGTAAATTCGCCCTCAATAAAGACCCTTGTTCGGGTGACATCATGAGCGCGTTAGCGTCACTCACTCGCTGAATACTCACCACCTCGGCGAACTCACGCACTACCATTGCAGCAGCAGACTTTGACCACAAGATGGATTGATCGAGGGCACGTTGCCACCATGTTTGTTCTGCAGCAGTCAACGCAGGGGATGGCGCTTGAGCGGACCCGGATGGCGTGGATACGCGCGGGACAGACTGTGCCTCGCTCGCGATCACAGGCGCCGCCGCATCAGGCAAAAGCAAAGGCGCACGCGCCACCAAGGCACTGAGCGTCTCAAGCCGGCTGGACAATTGCGTAATATCGATCAAAGGAACGGCTCTCAACCGATCAAGATCAAGACTGATCGCACGCTGCACCCCGGCAAAACGGGCTCGGTCGGCACGCACCAACAAAGACTGGGCGGCCTCTAGCGTGACAATCGCATTGTTGACATTACCTGCCAAGCGGAGTTGTTGATTGGCCGTCGTTAAGAGGCGGTCAACATCATTGGCGAGCATGACATCCTCCATGCCCTTGTTTGTACCTGCCCAAAGTTGCTCCAAGGCGACAAATTGGCTCTTGGCCTCGAGTTGCTCTTGTTCGAGCTGAGCGATACGACGGGCTTGGGACTGAGCGAGCCCTAAGGCTTGTGTTGAATCCTGGCGAGCCTCAGTAAGCTGAGAGGTCAGCCCCTGAACCTGGTTTGCGATCTCTCGACCTGTATGTTCAAAACGTTTTTGCAAGAACCAAGCACCGCCAGCCGCAACAATCGCGACCAACAAAAATACGATGGCAAGCAAAATCGGCCATGAAGGTCCACTCGTGCGCTTTTTACCTTTCAGTAATGCAGCACTTGGCTGTGGGGGGCTAGGAGTAAGGGCTTCAGTCATACGCCAATTGTAGCCGTAGAGCTAGAAAAAATCGTTCAAACTTGCGTGCTTGGCCCCTGAACAGGAGAAATCTGCTCGAATCCTGTCAAAATGACATCGTCTTCGGGGCTCGCCACCAGACAATTTATATTCGCGAAACCGCTTTTGAAATGCGGTTCAAACAGCTTAAAGAGGAGAGGTTTGAGTCGTTCGTGTGTCAGTACGAAAGAACTCTCGGCAAACCATCCCAAAAGGCCCAAAGCCTCGAGATTTTTGTAAAGGGCCTCGATACCATGCGCACTCGTCAACAACCACGCGGGAAGTACGCCTTGGCGGCTCAGTTCGGCTAAATGCTCATTTAACAACGTGGGCCATTGTGCGGGCTGGCGTTGATATGCCTGGTGAAGCATGACATCGGCGCCACGCTGACTCAAACGCTGACTCAACCAATCACGACCGTCTTGTCCCCGCACAATCAATACACGCTCGACAGGATGTTCAAGCGCCAACAAGACTGGCCATAATGACTCCGAATCCTGCGCAAGATCAGACGCAGGATGAAGGACGGCAAGGCCGTCACCAAACACTCTGCGTATCGCACTTGCAGTCACAGGCCCCATACAGGCGACTCGCGTTGACAGCGGCCAGACTGCGGTCCCCACGCTCAGCAACTGACTGTGATAGCCCGTCACCGCGGCTCGACTGACAAACACCACCAAATCAAAAAGCTCCGGACGGGGACACTCTCCCGTGACCGCGACCACTTCGCGGATATCCAGAGCAGGACACTCCAACACAGACCAACCGCGTCGAAGCAGTTCGCGCATCACGATCGTATTGCGACCCGCAGGTCGCGTAAGAATCGCAGTATGTTGAGGCTGGGCCATGGGGTATCAGGAGGACTCGGACAAACGCGCCAAGATCTCACCTGCACCTTGCGCCATCAATGATTGGGCAACAGTGGATCCCAAAAGCTCCGCTTGAGCCGAAGGCCCTTCAAGCTCAGCACGATAAATCGTTTTACCGTCTGGAGTTGCGACTAAAGCCTGCAATTTAAGCTGCGCACCTTCGAGCTGTGCGTAGGCCGCCAGAGGTACTTGACACGATCCACCCAGGGCGCGGGAAACTGCGCGCTCGGCAAGCGTACAGACCGTTGTGTCTGGACAAGATAGTGGTGCTAGGAGCTCTCGCAGATCCGAGCGTGACGCCAAAATTTCTATTCCGAGCGCGCCTTGGCCTGCGGCAGGAAGCGAAGCCTCCGTTGTCATTCTTGAACGAATGCGATGACCTAAACCCAAGCGCTCCAACCCCGCTGTGGCAAGAATAATGGCAGCATATAGACCGCTATCGAGCTTGCCCAGTCTCGTATCCAAATTCCCTCGCAAGGCATGGATCACGAGCGCAGGAAATCGTGCCTTGAGCTGCGCTTCGCGTCGTAAACTTGATGTACCGACGATCGCGCCGGGAGGCAAGTCAGACAGACTGTCGTAATCATTGGATACAAAAGCATCGCGGCAGTCCGCACGCGCCAAGACCGTTGAAAGTTC
>JBILJA010000049.1:0-15346 GCA_044368775.1 Burkholderiaceae bacterium | reverse complement strand
CGCCTGGATTGTCACGCGGACTGACTCTCCCGCCTACGGAAGATCCAGCACAAGCTTGCAGTGATAACACAAGCGTTAAAAAGGCACTTCCAGTCCATGTCCTTAACATTTTTACATCGCATTTGTTCGAGGTCGGCTATGTTGAACCCGAACTTGCCGTCCGACAATTGCATGTAGTACGCATGGATTAAATCAACACAAAAAAAAACGGAGCCCTTAGGCTCCGTTTTTCTCGTAATAACAGGATTTTATTTGCGTTTAGGCGCGGGGGCAGGAGCATCCTGTGATAAAACCTTTGCCTGATCAACAGCCTTGGTCAAGGCCTCGACAGGCGGCGTATTGCCAGAGAGTGCAGCATCAAACTCACGGCTCAAAATCGGCTCAATTTGCGGGTAGTTGCGCAAACGGAATCCGCGGCTGTTGGGGTCTTTGACGTTACGCATGCTGTCCACGAGTTGACGCGCACCCGGAATACGATCGTAAAACGCCGCATCGCCTGTACGGAAGGCAGCATCCGTCAGCGGCAAAAATCCAGTGCGCTGGTGCCATGCCGAGGCAATGACCGGTTGGGCAAGGAAAGACAGGAATGACATTGTGGCTTTATCTTGGTCCTTGGTGTGACCGGAAGTCGCCCAGAGAGCGCCCCCACTCACGTAAGGTGCACCTCGGGTAGGAATAACCTGGTCATAAAAAGGCAGCGGTGCGATGCCATAACTCAGACCTTTGGTTTCTTGCATTCTGGCTAAAGCTCCCGAGGTCGTTGTGATCACCGCACAACGGTTTTCCGCGAACATCGCATCGGCTTCGGCGCCATTGCTGTTGAATGGAAACAAGTCTGAACGCTTCCAGCTCACCATGATGGACAAGTGACGCATAAATACGGCATCAAGCAGGTTCAGTTGTGCACCGCGCACCTTAGCATCTAAACCATTACCTGGGGTGACGTACAAAGCGCCATTAATCGGTGCCATGTTTTCGATATGGGTCGTGACCTGATGGCTCGTGGCGAAAGGACACTGATAGTGGGCCTTGTCTCTCAAGAGGAGTAAATGATTTTGCAGTTCGGGCCATGTTCTGGCGGGCTTGTTGGAATCCAAACCTGCTTTTTTGTAACCGGCGACGTTATAAAACATCACAGGAATTTCAGCCATGTAAGGGAAAGCCATCAGTCGGCCTTGACCGTCACGCATGAAACCCGTTGTTTGTGTCAGAAACCAGTTGGCATCCTTCATGGGGTATTGCTTGAGCAACTGGTGCAGAGGAATGATGTCTTTGTGCTGAGCAATGATTTCTGGAGAACGATTGTCAGCGAGTTGAACGAGATTAGGCTTACGCTTTTCTGCAACCGCCTTCTCACCTGCTTTGCGCATTGCGTCCTGATTAGGAAAAGCCCTCAGAACAACATTGACGTCTTTTTGTTCATTGTTGAAACGTCGGGCAATTTTCTCGAACTCTGACTTATGGACCGAGGTCATTGTGTGCCAGACTTCGATATTGACGGAGTTAGCCTGTGCCGGCATTACAACAACACAAGAGATGCCGAGCACTAAAGCAATACGTTTAAGGAGGATCACGCTGAAAATCCTATGGATAGAATTGAATGACACAAAACCTTTGTGCAAGGTACTACTCTTACTAATCATTTTACAGCGGCAATATCAGCTTCGGAGGTAAAAGCATCGGCAAAGAACGCTTCGTCAGGTAAAGAGCACTGCGTGACAAACTCGCGCCGCGCGGACTCAACAACGATCGGGGCTCCGCATGCGTAAACCTGATGGCCCATCAGACTTGGAAAATCTTCCATGACAGCCCGGTGAACAAACCCTGTCCGTCCGGTCCATCCGTCTTCGGGCAGCGCATCGGAAACGACCGGAATGAACTTGAAGTTTGACAACGTTTTGGCCCAGTGCTGCGCAAGCTCGCTCATATAGAGATCGGCCGGACGTCTTCCACCCCAATACAGAGTGACCGGCCGCTGGATATTTTGGTGCGCCATATGTTCGACGATCGCTTTGATGGGTGCAAAGCCTGTTCCGCTGGCCAACATCACGATGGGCAAGTCGTTGTCTTCACGTAAGAAAAAAGAACCAAAGGGTCCCTCTACACGCAAAATTTCGCGCTCTTTCATTTGAGTTGCGCCGACACCAAACACATGATCCGTGAATAAACCGCCCGGCAGATGACGAATATGTAACTCCAGGGCGGCCGCATCATGAGGAGGATTCGCCATCGAGTAGCTACGTCGCTTGCCATCTTTTAAGATGATTTCAACGTATTGACCCGCATAAAAGCGAAAGCTCTCGGTCGCCGGCAATTGCAATTTCAACAATGCGACATCAACCGCCGGGCGCTCTATCGAGGTGACACGCGAGGGTAATTTGCGAATCTGAATATCCGAGGCCAGACGAATTTCTCGGGATTCGATCACGAGATCGGAGGTTGCGCGCGCCTGACACAGCAAGGTGAAGCCCTCATGAATTTCTTCGGGCGTCAAAATCTGAGCGGCGCTATTGCCGCCCTCGACGGTCCCCGACACGACGCGCGCTTTGCATGTCGAGCAGGCTCCGCTGCGGCAGCTATAAGGCAACAAAATGCCCGCTGCGAGAGCGGCATCCAAGACGCTTTTATCGGGATCCGCAGGGAACTGATGCAGACTGGGCTGAACGGTGACTTGGAACGACATGGCAGTACCTAAAAAAGGGCGTGAATCGTGATGTGCAGCATTTTATCTTTAAAGCACTGGCGACAGGATCGGTTCTTTGGAACGAATATCGAGCAGCCTGCCTTTTCGCGCGCGCTTGGAAACATAGATGTCAAGCAAGGCACCACTGAGGATATCTTGGACCTGCTTTGTCCGGTAGGTGCCGGTAACTCGCAAGCCGGCTTTGGATACAGGCACAGTCTGCGTCAACACATCAGGCGCGTCAATTCCCATCAAAATGGTGCCGCGCCCGCCGGAAGCAAGGCTCTTGACCTCGTCTAAGGCAATCACCAGCAGCTTGCCACGCGATGTCAGGAAGGCCACGTGTGTCGCCAACTCAAAAAGCGGGACAGGCCGCAATAAACGGTCTTTTTCCTCAAGCGTGACAAATTGCTTACCCGCACGTTGACGACTGGTCATATCGGAGAGTTTGGTCGAAAAACCAAAGCCTTGGCTCGTACTGAGCAGCCATTTGCTATCGGCTGCCGCAGCGATCATATGTTCGATATGTGAGCCTGGTTCGAGATCAATCATCGAGGTCACAGGTGCGCCGTCACCACGCGCCGAGGGCAGCCCAGAGACGGCTACGCTGTAAACGCGACCGTTATCACCGAAAGCAATCAATGCGTCAGTGCTACGACACTCAAACACGCCATAAGGACCGTCACCCGCTTTGAAGTTGAATTGCGCAATGTCGTGACCGTGCCCCTGACGAGAGCGCAACCAACCTTTCTGGGACACAATCACTGTGACAGGCTCATCCAGAACACGTACTTCTTTGACTGCGCGCTCGGCGACCTCGATGAGCGTGCGACGTTCATCGCCGTAGAGTTTCGAGTCAGCTTCGATTTCTTTGACAACGAGCTTTTTGAGCGCTGCGGGCTGTTCGATCAACTCTTGCAGTTTTTGCTGCTCAGCTTGCTTTTCTGCCAGCTCTTGTTCAATTTTGAAACCTTCGAGTCGCGCGAGCTGACGAAGACGCATATCAAGAATGTCGTCGGCCTGACGCTCGCTTAATTTAAAACGCGCCATCAAAGCGGGACGAGGTTCGTCGGATTCGCGAATGGTTTGGATGACTTCATCCACATTCAGATACACCAACATCCGCCCTTCGAGCACATGGATGCGATCGGTGATCTTGTCAAAACGGTAGCGCGTGCGACGAAGGACCGTGTTGGTGCGAAAGCCAATCCACTCCAGCAACACATCGCGCAGCCCCTTCTGTCGGGGTCTGTGATCCGTCCCAATACACACCAGATTCATGGCAACACTTGTTTCCATGCTGGTCAACGCCAACAGAGTCGTGACAAACTCTTCACGATCTATTTTTGAGGTTTTAGGCTCAAACACCAAACGAACCGCGGCATCCTTGCCAGACTCGTCACGCACGGCATCCAGTAAAGCGAGCATCTGTGTTTTGGTCTGCTGCTGCTCGGGCGTTAAAGTTTTCTTGCCTGCTTTAACTTTAGGATTGGTCAGATCCTCGATTTCTTCGAGTACTTTTTGGCAAGAAGCGCCAGGTGGTAACTCGTGCACCACCAGTTGCCACTGACCCCGTGCCATTTCCTCGAACTGCCAGCGGGCGCGCGCTTTGAGCGAGCCGCGTCCGGTTTGATAAATTTGCGCGATTTCCGCGGGCGCTGTGATGATCTGGCCACCACCGGCAAAATCGGGCCCCGGAACCATTTGATAAAGATCCGCATCGGCAAGCGAAGGGTTTTTAATTAGCGCGACGCATGCCCCAGCAATTTCGCGCAAATTGTGTGCGGGGATTTCAGTTGCCATGCCGACCGCAATACCCGAAGCACCATTGAGCAACATAACAGGTAAACGTGCCGCAAGCATGGAAGGCTCTTGGTGGCTACCATCGTAATTGGGAATGAAATCAACAGTACCTTCGTCGAGCTCGTCGAGCAACAAACGTGCAAAAGGCGTCAGGCGAGCCTCCGTGTAGCGCATGGCCGCCGCATTGTCGCCATCTCTGGAACCAAAGTTACCTTGACCGTCAATGAGGGGATAGCGCAAGGAAAACTGCTGCGCCATTCTGACCAAGGCGTCATACGCTGCCTGGTCACCGTGCGGGTGGTATTTACCCAATACATCGCCCACGACGCGGGCAGATTTCACGGGTTTTGCGCCCGACTGCAAACCCATAGCCTGCATCGCGTAAAGAATCCTGCGTTGAACAGGCTTTTGTCCATCGCCGACGTCAGGCAGCGCGCGCCCGCGCACGACAGACACCGCGTAATCGAGGTAGGCCTGTTCAGCGTACAAGCCAAGGGTCAAGGATGCATCGGCATCGCTTGGGTCAAACAAACCAGGTTGGGAACCGTCAGTCATTTAGATATCAACCTCTGCGAGATTGCCTTTTTCTTCAAGCCAAGTGCGACGGGCGCCGGACTCGCCTTTACCCATCAACATGTCAAACATTTGTGTTGTTGCGGTCTGATCGAGCGCACCGTAACCGACCGGCAACATTCGCCGAGTGTCGGGATTCATGGTGGTTTCCCACAATTGCGTTGGACTCATTTCACCGAGGCCTTTAAAGCGACTGATATCCCAAGAACCTTCTCGCACCCCTTCTTTACGGAGCTTGTCCTGCACGGCGTCGAGCTCCCCCGTATCCAAACAATAGACCTTGCGAGCAGGTCGCTTGCCCAACGCCGGCACATCCACGCGAAAGAGCGGGGGTCGCGCGACAAACACATGACCGAGCTCGACTAAGCGTGGGAAATGCTTATAAAAGAGTGTCAGCAACAGCACCTGAATATGGGAACCATCAACGTCCGCATCAGAGAGGATGCAGACGCGCCCATAGCGCAAGCCTGAAAGATCTGGCGTGTCATTGGGACCGTGAGGATCCACACCGATCGCCACAGCGATATCGTGAATTTCGTTATTGGCGAACAAACGATCTCGATCGACTTCCCAAGAATTTAAGACTTTTCCGCGCAAAGGCAGAATGGCTTGAAACTCTTTGTCACGTCCCATTTTGGCGGAGCCACCTGCCGAGTCGCCTTCAACGAGAAAGACTTCGGTGCGGGCTATATCAGAGGACTCGCAATCGGTCAGTTTGCCTGGCAGAACCGCTACGCCTGAACTCTTGCGCTTTTCAACCTTTTGAGCCGAACGCGCGCGAGCCTGCGCCTGGCGGATCGCCAACTCGGCAAGCTTTTTGCCATACTCAACGTGACTATTGAGCCACAAATCCAAAGAGGTGCGGACAAAGCCGCCGACTAAACGCACCGCATCCCGACTGTTGAGCCGCTCTTTGATTTGTCCCTGAAACTGAGGATCAAGAACCTTGGCGGATAGCACGAAGCTGGTACGGGCAAACACATCTTCAGGCAGTAGTTTGACGCCTTTGGGTAACAAGCTATGTAACTCGGCGAATCCTTTGACGGCCGCGAACAAGCCTTCGCGTAAGCCCGACTCATGCGTACCACCCGCTGGCGTGGGAATGAGGTTGACGTAAGACTCTCGAACCACATTGCCCTCGTCGGCCCAAGCGACCATCCATTGAGCCCCCTCACCTTCGGCGAAACTTTCGTGGTCTGCTGAGGCAAACTGCTCTCCCCCGAACATCGGAACACGCAACTCTAAACCCTGCAGTGCCTCGGTGAGATAACCCGCGAGGCCGTCTTGATATTGCCAGGTCCGCGTCTCTCCCGTTTTTTCGTTCAGATAGGTGACTTTGACTCCCGCCATCAACACCGCTTTGCTGCGAAGCAAATGCATGAGCTCATGCGTCGGGATCGACGCAGAGTCAAAAAACGAAGCATCTGGCCAGACTCTGACTCGGGTCCCTGACTTTTTACGGGCAAGCTCAGGAACGACTTTGAGAGGCTCTGCAACATCGCCATTGGCAAACTCCATGCGGTGGGCGGTGCCTTCACGCCACACCACAAGCTCTAGACGCTTGGATAACGCATTCGTGACCGAGACGCCCACGCCATGCAACCCGCCTGAGAAAGCATACGCGCCGCCGCCCTTCTTATCGAATTTTCCTCCCGCATGCAGTCGCGTAAAGACAAGCTCTGCGACAGGTGCTTTTTCCTCAGGATGCAGCCCAACAGGAATACCGCGCCCATCGTCTTCGACCGTGATGCTGCCATCGGTTTGCATCGTGACTTGAATATGCTTACCAAATCCTGCAAGTGCTTCGTCGGCTGCGTTATCAATCACCTCCTGAATGATATGAAGGGGATTTTCCGTTCGGGTATACATACCAGGACGTTGGCGCACCGGCTCAAGCCCTTTTAGGACGCGGATGGATGATTCGTTGTAGGACTTTGTACTCAAGTTATCCCCAAGATCTGTGGAAAAGATCGCCCATTTTACGGAAATTGGCAATCGGGGTGCGGCAAGCCCTTATCTGCTCAAAAATTGAGCAGATAAGCAACCTTCAGCACTCAGGTTAAAAATGCCCACTTAGTTGAAAAGTGACCGTCGAGGTCATCGAATGGGTTCAAATTGTGCTTTAATGAACAAACGCAGTAGAGATGCCCTGTTGCAGGTTGTTTAAATCAACGAGCGGGCTCGTCTGAGATTCTTACAGACCCATCACTGAAATACCCTAGAGAAAATCATGAGTGAAAACATCAAAAACGTAAGCGATGTCAGCTTCGATGCGGACGTATTGAAATCCTCTCAGCCCGTGCTAGTGGACTATTGGGCGGCTTGGTGCGGTCCATGCAAAATGATCGCGCCGATGCTCGAGGAAGTCGCCACGGAGTTTGCTGGTAAGGTGACCGTTGCAAAACTGAACGTTGACGAAAACCAGGAAACAGCCGCTAAATTCGGTATCCGCGGTATCCCAACGCTGATGTTATTTAAGGATGGGAAAGTTGCTGCGACCAAGGTTGGCGCGCTTTCGAAATCCCAGTTGACTGAATTTTTAAACGGCGCGATCTAATTCGTTTCCACGCGCGGGCCCCTTCGAGGCCCGCCATTGACTCTGCTTAGCGCGAGCTGTTCTCTGCAAGTTTTCCTTTTAACTCCCTTTTTTTGACCCTTGTCTTCATTTACGAAGCCACTTTTCCAGATAAATATCAATGCACCTTAATGAACTGAAGGCGCAGCACGTTTCGCAGCTGCTCGAAATGGCCGCCGGCCTCGAAATCGAAAACGCAAACCGCTTACGCAAACAAGAACTTATGTTTGCGATCATGAAGCGACGTGCTAAACAAGGCGAGCAAATCTTTGGCGATGGCGTACTCGAAGTCTTGCCTGACGGCTTTGGATTTCTGCGCTCCCCAGATACTTCGTATTTAGCCAGCACTGACGATATCTATATTTCTCCCTCTCAAATTCGCCGCTTTAATCTTCATACTGGCGACTCTATTGAGGGAGAAGTGCGTACTCCCAAGGATGGAGAGCGCTATTTCGCTCTTGTAAAAGTCGACAAGGTCAATGGCTTTCCTCCAGAGGCCATCAAGCACCGCATCATGTTTGAAAACCTGACGCCGCTGCACCCGGATAAAGTGATGACGCTCGAGCGCGATATCAAGAGCGAGGAAAACTTGACCGGTCGAATTCTGGATATTTTTGCTCCAATTGGTAAAGGTCAACGCGGCTTGATCGTCGCAAGCCCTAAGTCCGGCAAGACGGTCATGATGCAGCACATCGCACATGCGATCACAACAAATTTTCCCGACGCAGTGATGATCGTGATGCTCGTCGACGAGCGCCCCGAGGAAGTCACCGAGATGCAGCGCACTGTTCGCGGTGAGGTCGTTGCCTCCACGTTCGATGAGCCTGCTACGCGCCATGTCCAAGTCGCTGAAATGGTGATCGAACGTGCCAAGCGCTTGGTTGAAATGAAAAAAGATGTGGTGATTTTGCTAGACTCAATCACCCGTCTTGCCCGCGCTTACAACACGGTTGTTCCTGCCTCCGGCAAGGTATTGACAGGTGGCGTAGATGCAAATGCGCTTCAACGCCCAAAGCGTTTCTTTGGTGCCGCACGTAATCTCGAAGAAGGTGGTTCGCTCACCATCATCGGTACAGCCTTGATTGAAACGGGCAGCCGTATGGACGAAGTCATCTACGAAGAATTCAAAGGTACGGGCAACTCCGAGGTTCATCTCGAACGTCGCTTGGCTGAAAAACGTGTTTACCCCGCGATTAACCTCAATAAATCCGGCACACGTCGCGAAGAGCTGCTCATCAAACCTGATTTGCTTCAAAAGATCTGGGTATTGCGTAAATTCATCCACGATATGGATGAGGTCGAGGCAATGGAGTTCATTATGGACAAAATGCGCTCCACAAAGAACAACGCTGAATTTTTTGACATGATGAAAAAATAAGTGCCTCTAGCCGCCAATCAAAGGTTGGCTAGGCACCGGCGTAGGGACACCGATTGGGATGAGCTCTGGCTCATCCCAAGTTCCTTTGACCTCATACTTTGCACTCATCGCACGTTCAATGGGATTTCGCAATAAAAACTGTGACACAAGCGCACTGAGTCCGGCCAGCGGATTGACGACAAACGCAGTCGCAACGGCAGCACCACTCATATCAAGAAGAGGGCGAACTTCCGCATCCATATTCCAGCTTTTTTGGGTTAGGTTAGAGCCTCCCGTCAGCGAAATGCGCGCAATCGGGCTGCGCACAACAAGGTTTTCGGTTTGAACTACGCCCTGCTTGAGCGTCAAGTCGCCTTTGATGCTGCTCCAAGGAAAACCATCTTTGAACTCACTACCTGTTCGGAAATTAAAACTCAAAATGCGTTGAAGCGACTGCAGGGAAAGTACTTCAAGCAAACGAGCACTACGAGAATTCACGTGTTGAAAGGCACCGTCTTTGAGATCAATCGTCACCTCGCCATTCAGGCCTGTGTAGGAGTAGACCCAAGGGAAATTCAACCAATTAATCTTTGCGTTAATCGTGCCAGAGCCTTCGAGCGCACGATTTTGGTGACCTAATTGATCGGATAACTTTCCTAGGTTGGAAATCGTAATCGAAGTGTCCAAATTAATGCCCCGCTCAGGGCCTTTCAGAAACCACGTTCCTTTTGCTGTCATTGTTGCGTTTTGATTCGAGACTGTAAGCTCATGGATCATCCAGCGCGAACCATTGTCCGCATTGGCTCCCACAAGATGCAGGGTCCCTAGTCGACTACCGAATAAGGTGAAGTCTTGAACCGACAAATCGATCGCTGGCATCGATGACCATTGCTTTTCGTCAATGATCTCGGTTTTAGGCGGATCTTGTGTCGAGGCGTCTTGGGTACCGACGGAAAGCTTTGAAAACCTTGCTACGACAGGACCGACCAACCCGCGCGCTCCAGTCGTCCACGAGGCAACCCCTTGGGTCTCTCTGGACTCAAGCCGTGCCGACCACTTTTGCGACGTCGTTTTGCTGAGCATTAAATCCAAATCATTCAAGCTCAACTCAGCAAAAATAAACTCGGGGGAGCGCACGCGCAATTGTGACAAGGGAGGGAAAATCGTTGGGGTGGGTGCGGCGGCGTTTTGTGTGGATGGTGACGTGAGCTGATCCGTGAGCGATTTCCAATCGTCCCAATTCACACGATCAAAACCAAGATTCACGGTCAGCCCAGAAGGAGGTAGTACTGCAGGCCCTCCCATCACAATCGCACCGCGAGAAAAATAAGAAGGTTCTCGCCCGTTTGGGATGTGTTCAAAGCGACCATTCAACACGTTGCCCATACTGAAGGTCAAGGCTGTTCTGTCGACTTTACCTTGCTGAAGACTCTGCAATCGAACGGACAGTGGCCGTTTTTGAGCCGCTGACTTTCCAAGAGGTGGAGGCAATTTGATTGTGAGACCTTCGAGACTTGAACGCACTTCGAGATCGATCCCTCCTGTCGCAGTCCCTTTGATGTCCGCTTGATAACTCGTGCGTCCAGAGACTGCCAGCAAGGCGCTCAGCTTTTGATGTTTTTCAGCAGCAATGCTTGTTAACTCACCTTTAAGAGAAAGTTGGCGGAGTTTTGGCCCCCACTCTCCGGACAAGGTCACGGGGCCACCCAACGCCTCACCTCGCATCTCTTTGATAATCACAACCTCATCATTGAACTCAAAGACTCCATTGATTTTTTCAACCGGTATGCTATCTTTCTTTAAAGCAATCGCCGTATCAGATAATATGAATTGACCGTTGATCAACACGACACGCTGTTTTTCAAGATCGAAATCTAAGGACAATGGCATCGAAGCTTGACCTTTCACTTCTAAGGTCTCAACCTGTTTGCCTAAGTCGCTCTGAATAGGCGTCCTATTGAGCATAGCCAAGTAATCCTGCACCAAACCAGAGCTATTTAGACGCACGGAGACATTAGGATTTAAGTCCAAATCAGGCGCATGCACTTCTAACCCTGAAATCTGTATCGGACGTCCATGCATGCCCGTCACTTGGGCTTGATCACTTTTGATCGTCAAGCCCAATTTATCGAACTGCAAGTTGCCACTCAAGAGGGTGACTGCTGGCCATTGCGGCTGATGAGGCTCAACATAGTCATAGTCAATCGACACCTGATCAAGCTGAGCCTCCAGGCGAAACACGCCCGATTCAGAACCTTTTTCGTTAAAGGGAAACTTGGATAAGTCCCCCTGGAGCGTCATCCCCACCTGATTCAGCGTGCCGTTGAGTATTGCGCGACGCATCCACTCCCGCGTCTCGACACTGACCTCTGTGGTGACATATTGATGGAGCTTTGTAGGATCCACCCCATTGAACATGCCTGTGATATCCACTACACCGGGCGATGCAGGCTCGCCTTGTGTCCACTTGCCACTAAAATCTGCACGCATCCTACCCGACTGCAAGCCGAGTTGTGTCGCAGTGATTTGAAGCTTTTGACTCGCATTACGATTCCATTGGGTGCTAGCCGAGACATCCCCAACTAAAAGAGTTCGGGGATCGAATAAACCAGAGTCGACTTGTAAACCTTGGCCGCTCAAGTTCAGAGAAATCCCCACCCGATTTGGGCTGCGATCGAAAAGCTTCCATGTATTTTCTGGAAACAGATCGCCCAACCAGCCACTCAGCCGAGCCTCGAGGTGCTCCGCTCTGATCACGGTTGTGTCGCGGTCGCTCAAATGAATTGCCGCGTAAGCACCCGCCAGATCAATCGTCGCCCGACCTACATGACCCGAAGATATTGCCAGCCAAAGACGTGTTGCAAAACGGCCTTCAGTTTTGGGGAGATCTACCCAAGGAGACCATGCGCTAGGTTGTGCGTCATTGATTTCAATAAAGATTTCACCTTCACCTTGCTCTTGCGATGCAACCGGATTGAAAATATTATCCTTACGGGCAATGAGTTCGATGGTACTGCCGAGCTCTCGGGGCAGGCTCGCACTCACCCGCATTTGATGACGAAAAAGACTGTTGGTGATGTTGAAGTTAATGCCTTCAATCGCGAGCTCTGGCGCTTCTCTAAGATGGTCCATCCAATAAAAGGTCGCGTCGCGGATGATGATTTGACCCTGACTCAACAACCACCGAACGGCGGGTGTGTCTGAGGAAAAATTAATCCTGTCAGGACTTTGCTCACCGAGTACGCTGGATGCAAAAACGATTCGGCCATCTTTCCTGCGACTGCCTGAGACATGAATACCGTTTACCTCAAGCTGTCTTAAGCGCAAATCCAAATTTAAAATACTGCGCCAAGACACGACCGCGAAGGCATCAGGCACATACAACAACTCAACATTGCTTTGTCGATCACGTAACCTGAGATTTTCTAGCGCTAAAGTGGGGTTCAGGCCAGCCCAGCTGGCGGCAATTTCACCCATGGTGACATCCGCGCCAAGTGCCTTGGAGAGGCGCTTTTCTATTTCAGGACGCCATTCATTGATGTGCGGCAGAAAAAGATAGCGAACGCCCAACATCATAGCCGCTGCTGCAAAATAGAACAGCAAAAGACTAATTATTAGAAAACGAAGTGTTTTTTTAAAAAATATCAAAACCTAATCTTGCCTCTGAAACATAAGTCACTAGAATAGAAACTAAACCAATACCTATTTTAACTTGTCGATCCGCTATCCAATGACCGAATCAACTCTGACAAACGCTTTGACCTGGTCAGGCGTTCTACAACGTTTAAGCAACAGCCATCCCGAGTTCACCCAATGGTTGGAGCGAGAAAGCGCACAATCTGTGACCCCCGAAAGAATTGAGGGGTGGTTCACTGAGTTTGTGGGTCAAACATCGACCCATGCTGTGCTAGAGGCCTCTGACTGCAGAAAAACGCTCCGACAACTCAGGAAAAGAGTTTTTTATCTGGTCATGGTGAGAGACTTAGGCGGACTGGCCGATCTCGAGGAGGTCGTCACTGCAATGACGACTTTGGCGGATCTGTGTGTCAACCAAGCCTATCGAACCGTCATGCAAGAGTTGGTGACGACCCATGGAACACCGCGCGACCCAAATACTCACCTTCCCCAAGAAATGATCATTATCGGCATGGGAAAACTAGGTGGCTGCGAGCTCAATGTATCTTCTGATATCGATCTGGTCATGCTTTATGGCGAAGAGGGAGAGACCGACGGACCTCGACCGATCAGCCATCATGAGTTTTATGCTCGACTGACCCGCAAAATGATGCCCATTTTGTCGGAGGCAGATGCTGACGGTCAGGTATTTAGAACGGATCTGCGCCTCAGGCCAGATGGCGATTCTGGACCTGTTGCGTGGAGCCTTGATGCCTTTGAGCAATACCTTTTCACGCAAGGTCGCGAATGGGAGCGCTATGCCTGGCTCAAAGGTCGCGTGATTCCTACCAGGGCCTTCGAACAGAGCGATTCGACTGCCAGCCTGCAACAAGCAGAGAGCTTGCGGCTGCCTTTTGTATACAGAAAATACTTTGATTTTGATGCCTTGGCAGCATTGCGTGCGCTTCGCGAGCGAATCCGTCAGGACTGGCAGCGCAAGGCGCTGACGCGCCCAGGGGTCGATACGACGCACAACATCAAGCTTGGAGATGGTGGAATTAGAGAAATCGAATTTGTTGTTCAACTTTCTCAGCTGATTCGAGGCGGGCGTATGCCAGCGCTTCAGCAAAGAGGCTTGTTGACGGCGTTGGAGGCGCAACGACGCGCGGGCATTTTGTCAGAAGAGCATGCTGATCGGCTTGCTCGAGCTTATCGGTTTTTGCGTCGAGTTGAGCATGCGCTTCAATACGCCGAAGACGCACAAACACATCTTTTACCGCAGACGCACGAGCGCATGGCCGAGCTCGCAGTCGCGATGCGTATGAGTCTCGACACATTCGAACGCACCTTAAAACAACACCGTGATTTTGTCGAGCAAACGTTTCGTGATGCCTTTCGGATTGCGGGCCTGGGCGAGGATAGTCCCGTCACAAGCTCGCCGCAAGCTGGTCAACGTTCAGTTGTCCAATCGACTGAAGGCTCTTTGCTTGAACAAAACATTGCAAAATTTGGTGATCAAGCCAATGCACTGACCACACGCATCGAGAGTTTCCTCGATGGGCACCGTATTCGCGCGCTTTCAACAAGTAGTCGCAATCGTATCGATACCCTGCTTCCAATCGCACTCGAAGCCGCACGTCAGACCTCTCAACCGATGATCGCAGCATTGCGCCTATTGGATTTGATCGAATCCATTTCTCAGCGAAGCGCCTATGTCGCATTGTTAGCGGAGTATCCAGAGACACTCGCGCGTATCGCACGCATGATGGCGGCGAGTCCATGGGCTGCACAATATTTGACTCAAAACCCGGTTGTACTTGATAGCTTAATTGCGTGGCGAGCTCTGATGGAGCCCGTAGATTACGTGCGGGTTGAAGCTGCGATGCGGGCAGACCTCGATGCCTGCGTGCTGCCGGACGGTAGCGCTGATGTCGAGCAGCAAATGAATATGATGCGCGACATTCAACGCCAGATCAGTTTTCAACTCCTCGCGCAAGATCTTGAAGGCGTCTTGACGGTGGAGAGTCTCGGCGATCAACTCTCCGCGCTCGCTGATATGTTGCTCAGTGAGACATTGCGCCGAGTCTGGCCCCTGATCGCTAAACCTGATCATCTTGGACGCTTGCCCCCAATGAAGATGGCGATCATTGCCTACGGTCGCTTAGGTGGGAAAGAACTTGGGTACTCCTCGGATCTAGACTTAGTCTATCTGTACGAGGACGACCGTGAGGATGCTACGGAACTCTATACAAAACTTGGTCGGCGCATGACATCTTGGCTTTCTACGATGACCTCTTCGGGACGTCTTTATGAGGTGGATTTACGTCTGCGGCCTGATGGAGACGCGGGACTTTTAGCCGTTTCTGTCGAAGCCTTTAAAGCCTATCAACTCAATAAAGCATGGCCTTGGGAGCATCAGGCTTTAACACGGGCCCGTTTTGCCGCAGGGGATGATGCAGTCGGTCATCATTTCGAAATCATTCGCCAGCAGGTACTCATGCTAGAGCGTAAGCGTGAACCTTTTGCCGAAGAAGTTCGTCAAATGCGCAAAAAAATGACGGCGGGACACCCTAATAACAGTCAAGACTTTGATATCAAGCATGACTCAGGGGGCATGGTAGATTTGGAATTTGTGACGCAATATCTTGTCCTGACACAGACGCACACACATCCAACCTTGCTTAGCAATTTAGGCAACATCGCTCTATTGCGTCTAAGCGCAGAAGCAGGCCTCATCACG
>JBILJA010000175.1:0-4695 GCA_044368775.1 Burkholderiaceae bacterium | reverse complement strand
CAGCCTCTGGCGTCACCACCACGATTCAAGCAGGTCGCATTAGAGCCATCGCGATTGCCAGCAACACGCGCCTACCTCAGTTGCCTGACGTTCCAACCTTGAACGAACTGGGATTCAAAGACTTTGAAGTGAGCTCTTGGAGCGGCCTGTTCGCACCCAAAGGCACTCCACAAGCGATTATCGACACGCTGGGCAAAGCAACCGTCGATATTCTTAAAAACCCAGAGGTCCGTAAGCAGCTTGAAGGCATGGGCGCGATCCCAATCGGCAGCACACCCGAAGAATTTAAGAAGTACGTGCGTTCAGAGATCGAAAAATGGGGCGTTGTCGCCAAGGCTGCAAATATTCAGCTCTAAACGTTTGACCGAACGAACGAGTACATCTCGCCTCAGACTCTCTTTTCAAGGTCTGAGGCGTTTTTGTTTAGTGGAAAAAGGAATCTGGCATGTCAGCCACGAACAGTCAGGAAACGGTCCTGGAAAAAATCGCCCTCCGAATTTGCGACTTTAATCTCAGCGCTATTCCCCCCGAGGCTTACCGGCTTGCACGTACCGCGATCATCGATACGCTTGGCGTCGCGATTGCGGGTAGCGCCGAACCCTGCACGCAATTGCTACTCAAAACACCTGGCGTGGCGACGGCACCAGGCAATTGTTCTCTGTTTGGCTTAAAGCACAAAACTTCCGCGCTCGATGCAAGCTTTATCAACGGTACGGCCTCGCACGCGCTCGATTTCGATGATTTCAGCCAACCGATGGGCGGTCATCAATCGGCACCCCTAGTCGCCCCTCTCATCGCCCTCGCCGAGGAACACGGGCTTTCCGGTCTACAACTCCTGCAGTCTTATATCGTGGGGATCGAAACCGAAATTCGTCTAGCACGTGCTGTCAATTTCTATCACTACGACAAGGGCTGGCACCCGACAGCGACCTTGGGTATTTTCGGTACCGCTGCCGCAAGCGCGCATTTACTTAAACTCAATGCAACGCAAGTCTCGACTGCCCTTGCCATCGCAGCCTCCTTTGCCTCCGGCCTGAAAGCGAACTTTGGCACGATGGTCAAACCACTGCATGTCGGGCAATGCGCTCGCAATGGCTTACTAGCCGTGCTCATGGCGCAAGCGGGCTACGATGCCAACGCAGCGGCGCTTGAGCACAAACAGGGTTTTTTCAATGCCTTTAATGGTCCAGGACACTACAACGCAGATCTGATTTTTGAACACTGGGCCAATCCGCTCGAGGTATTGAGTCCGAGCATGGGTCTCAAACAATTCGCTTGCTGTGGCAGTGCGATTCCTGCCGTTGCCATGGCGCTTCAATTGCGTCGCGAGGAGACCGTGCGTATCGAGGAAATCGAAAAAATTGAAATCCTCCCGCATAAACGGCGACTCCCGCACACAAACAACCCAGATCCGCAAAGCCCCCTTGCCGCAAAATTTTCAGTGCAATATGCCGTCTGTCTGGCATTGATTAAGGGTGCACTGAGACTTGACGACTTTGAAGGAACCGCGCACTTTGACCCGGAAATTCGCAAACTGATGGCCAAAACCATTGCCCGCGAACACCCGGACATGCCAGACGACTCGCCTGAACAATTCGGTGCCGAAGTCCTCATCACGCTGACCTCCGGTCGTACGCTATCTCGACGCGTCAACAGCCTGATTGGTCGAGGCGGCGACAACCCACTCACGGACGAGGAGCTCTGGGAAAAATTTTCTGATTGCGCGCAACGCGCCCTCCCCGCGCCTGTACTCAGGACCCTATTCGATACGTTACAGTCGTTTGAAAATATTAAAGATATTCGACAAATAACGGCTCTCATGCAATCTGCTTAAGGATGATTCACATGGCAAGTCAAGACCCACACTACAGCCCTCTGGGCAACAGCGGTTTAATGGTGCCGCGACTTTGGCTCGGCTCAATGATGTTCGGTGATCAAACCGATGAAGCCGTCGCGCGCGAAATGGTGGCTGTCACGCGCGACGCGGGACTCAATGCGATCGATAGCGCAGACAACTACGCCGGCGGCGAGTCTGAGCGTATTGTCGGCAAACTCATCGCCCAAGATCGCGCGCGCTGGGTATTGGCGACCAAGGTCGCGAATCCAATCGGTAAAGAGCCTAACGACAAAGGTTTATCGCGTCGCTGGATCATGCAGGAAGTCGACAACAGTTTGAAACGCCTCAATACAGACTGGATCGACGTCTACTACATGCACAAAGACGATGAAACCACGCCCATCGAAGAAACCCTATCGAGCTTTGCCCGTTTGATCGATATGGGCAAGATCCGTTACTACGGCATATCGAACTTTCGCGGCTGGCGTGTTGCCCGCATGGTGGAGACCGCACGCCGCATGGGCATTCCTCAGCCCATTGTTTGCCAACCGCCCTACAGCGCCGTCACCCGACTGATTGAAACCGAAGTCATTCCTGCCTGTGCGCATTACGGTGTCGGTGTGGTGGCCTACAGTCCCTTGGCGCGTGGCGTACTCACTGGCAAATACGACCCCAATGTCAAGCCTGATCCAAATAGCCGCGCCGGACGTGGTGATCGTCGCATGCACCAGACCGAGTTTCGCACTGAATCGCTTGAGATCGCCAATGCGCTGAAATCACACGCGCAAAGCCGTGGCTTGAGTCCCACACAGTTCGCAATCGCCTGGGCGCTCAACAATCGTTTGGTGAGCGGTGTGATTGGAGGCCCCCGCACTCTGGCGCAATGGCAAGATTATGTGGCGGCGTTGAACGTTGAACTCTCGCCCGAAGATGAAGCCTTGGTCGATCAATATGTGCCCCCAGGTTATGCCTCTACACATGGCTTTGTCGACCCCCAATACCCCATCAAGGGTCGCGAACCCCGCTAAACGGCTTTCGCCAGTCGCAAAGCCCGCCCTCGAACCACCGTGTGGCGGGTTTTGCGGCGATAATAAGCGCTTGGTTATCTACGTTTTAAGCACATGAACAAGCGCGACATCGTTATCAAAAGCACTACTTATTTGCGCGGTCCTAATATCTGGACCTATTGCGCCATCATCGAGGCAGTCGTTGACATTGGTGACCTGGAGGACAGCCCCTCAAATACGGTTCCAGGCCTTTACGAGCGTTTAACCACGTGGCTACCCAGTCTTGTCGAGCACCGTTGTAGTCCAGGGGTGCATGGTGGGTTTCTCATGCGTCTCAAAGAAGGCACCTGGCCCTGCCACATTTTGGAGCACGTCACGCTTGCGCTGCAAGACCTCGCTGGGGTCCCCGGCTACGGCTTTGGTCGTGCCCGAGAAACTGAGGAGCGCGGGGTCTACAAAGTCATGGTCAGCGGCTGGGAAGAGAAAGTCACGCTTGCTGCGCTCTACATGGGTCGCGATTTGGTGATGGCCGCCATTGACGACCTTCCCTACGACCTCGAGGGTGAACTGGATAAGTTGAAAGATCTGGCGCAGGATCTGTGCCTAGGACCCAGTACCGCCTCGATGGTACTAGCTGCCGACGAGCGAACGATTCCGGCGATTCGTCTGAGTGAGGGTAACCTGGTGCAGTTTGGCTACGGCGCCAAACAACGCCGGATCTGGACAGCGGAAACCGATCAAACCAGTGCGATCGCCGAGACGATTTCGCGCGACAAGGGATTAACCAAACAATTACTGGAAACCTGCGGTGTACCTATTCCAACGGGGCGCGCAGTTGAGAGTGCCGCGGACGCCTGGGAAGCGGCGCTCGATCTGGGCTTGCCCGTTGTCGTCAAGCCCGTCGATGGCAATCATGGACGGGGCGTTTTTATCAATCTCGAATCTCGCACCGAGATTGAGGCCGCTTACGAGGTGGCAGTCGACGAAGGTTCGGGCGTGTTGGTAGAAAAATTTATACGCGGCAATGAGCACCGCCTTCTGATTGTGGGTGGCAAGCTGGCGGCTGCGGCCAAGGGGCGGACCGCGAGCGTCATCGGTGACGGTCAGCAAACCGTTCAAGAACTCATCACTAGCCAAATCAATTCGGACCCGCGTCGCGGTCGCGGCGAGGAGCAACCACTCAATCCGGTGCGCATCGACTCCGCAGCCAGACTCGAGCTGACGCGACAGGGCTTTGATGCGCAAAGCGTGATCCCCGAGGGCAAAGAAGTCTTGATTCAACGTAACGGTAACGTCGCCTTTGATTGTACTGACGAGGTCCATCCCGATATCATCGCAATGGCCGCATTAGCCGCACAAGCAGTCGGTCTGGATGTCGCCGGCATTGATCTTGTCGCCGAAGACATTTCAAAACCCTTGAGTGCCCAAGGGGGAGCCATCGTCGAAGTCAACGCAGGTCCTGGACTGCTCATGCACTTAAAACCGGCCGAAGGACTTTCACGACCCGTGGGTCGCGCCATCATCGATCATATTTTTCCTGGCGATGAAAACGGCTGCATCCCATTGGTTGGCGTCACGGGAAGTACAGGCACCGGCAACATCGCGCGCCTCACCGCACACTTGCTCAATGCGCATGGCTGGCGGACAGGACTGGCTAATACGGATGGACTTTACGTTGGCACCCGTAGGCTCTTTGCTGGCGATGCTGCAAACTGGGATCAAGCCAGACGGTTATTGCTCAACAAAGAGGTTCAAGCCGCTGTCATTGAAAATAACGGCATGGAAATCCTCACCAAAGGCTTGGCCTACGACCGCTGTTCAGTGGGAATTGTGACCAACGTTGTGTACTCG
>JBILJA010000176.1:0-4695 GCA_044368775.1 Burkholderiaceae bacterium | reverse complement strand
TGGAGGAGGTCCAGACCTCTTTTTATCCCCCCGTGAAATGCTTAAGGTGCTTCATGGTGACCGGGTTCTCGTTAAGCCAACGGGCGAGTACCGTGGTAAACCAGAGGCCACCATTGTTGAAGTGATTGAGCGTCGCACCAATCGTTTAGTGGGACGCTTTTTAAACGAACGTGGGATGACGATCGTGGTGCCTGAAGATCAGCGCATCAAGCATGACGTGTTGATTCCTCCTGGTGATACAGGTGGCGCACAACATGGCCAAGTCGTATCAGTCGATATCATTGAACAGCCCACACGTCACACTCAACCTTTGGGTCGCGTCGCAGAGATTCTTGGTGAAATCGACGACCCCGGCATGGAAATTGAAATTGCCGTGCGTAAGTTTGATGTGCCTGTCGAGTTTTCTGATGCTGCTTTACGTCAGACTGATAAGTTGCCGGATGCCGTCCGTAAGCAAGACCTCAAAGATCGTGTTGATTTGCGGGACGTTGCGTTCATTACTATTGATGGTGAAGATGCGCGTGACTTTGATGATGCTGTGTATTGTGAAGAGGTCGATCTAGGTTCCGGACGTAAACGTCCTGCTTGGCGCTTGCTGGTTGCGATTGCGGATGTCAGTCACTACGTCAGGCCCGAAGATGCGTTAGACATTGACGCGCGGACACGTGGTACGAGTGTTTATTTTCCTCGGCGTGTGATTCCTATGTTGCCTGAAAAGCTCTCTAACGGTTTGTGCTCGCTCAAACCAGAGGTAGATCGCCTGGTTTTGGTGTGCGACATGGTGATTCCATTGACAGGCGCCAAGGCAGGCACCGTCGCAGCCTATCAGTTTTACAACGCGGTGATTCACTCTCAAGCGCGGACAACCTATAACCAAGTATGGGAGACCTTGCAGCAACCCCAAGGTCCTGCGGCCCGCAGTCTTTCTCATGTGATCCCCCAAATTCAAGGCCTGCATTCGGTTTTTCAACTCCTTCAGCAGTCCCGAAAGGCGCGTGGGGCGATTGATTTTGACACCGTTGAAACCAAAATCGTTTGCAACGAATTAGGGCGTATCGAAAAGATTATTGGATTGGTGCGAAACGATGCGCATCGCCTGATCGAGGAATGTATGTTGGCCGCCAATACTTGTGCCGCTGACTTCATGACGCGCAGCAAGCATATTGGTCTTTATCGTGTTCACGAAGGGCCTACCACGGACAAACTCAAAGCCTTACGAGAGTTCTTGCGCACGCTTGGCTTGAGTCTTGGTGGTGGCGCCGAGCCAAGCGCCAAGGACTATGCTGAATTACTAGACAAGGCGCGTGCCCGACCTGACTATGCGTTGCTTCAAACCATGTGTTTGCGTTCGATGCAACAGGCGATCTATGGTCCGGACAATATGGGTCATTTCGGACTTTCTTACCCAGCTTATACTCACTTTACTTCGCCGATTCGCCGTTATCCTGACTTGCTGACACATAGAGTTATCAAAGCACTGCTCAGAGGCGAGCGCTACCAGCCTGCACTACACGGTTTCGTCGCGGCTCCTGGCGCAACCAAGCAAGAACATGAGCATGATTTGTGGGAGCGTCTTGGTTTGATGCTGTCTGGTACAGAGCGTCGTGCCGATGAGGCTTCGCGTGATGTTGAGGCTTGGCTCAAATGCTGGTTTGTTAAGGAGCGCGTGGGCGAGACTTTCAGTGGTCGGGTCACAGGCGTGGCAAGCTTTGGCATCTTTGTCACGCTTGATACCTTGCATGTCGAAGGGATGGTTCACGTTTCTGAACTAGGTACTGAGTATTTTCAATTTAACGAGTCGCTGCATGAACTGCGTGGAGAGCGCACAGGAATGCGCTATCGTCTGACTGATGCAGTGCAAGTTCAGGTTGCGCGTGTCGATCTAGAGGCTCGTCGTATTGAGTTTCGTCTCGTCACCGGAACCAGTTTTGTTGCATTGCGCAAGGCTGCCGCGCGTCCAGACGAATCTGTTGCACGTCGCGTTAAAAAGGCGGCCCCCACAAAACCCGCTGAGCTCCAAGGAAAAGTCGCTAGCGTGCGACGCGCCGAAGCAAAAAAAGCGGGTAAACAAGAAACCGCGCGTCCGAACAAAAAAATGCTTCGGACCTCCAAAAGCGCCGGTATTAAAAAATCAGCCCGCAAAGGGCGCTAGGAATTGATAGATGGCAGCCACTCAAATGCTCGCAGGTTTTCACGCAGTCATTGCGCGCCTTCGCCAGGCGCCTGAATCGATTCGCGAGGTCTATGTCGAAACGCAACGCAAAGACAAGAGGATGCAGTCTTTGATTGAGCAGGTCAGCAAGGCAGGGCGTCCTGTGCATCTTGTGGGGTCGGATCGGCTTGACGGACTTACCGGAGGCTCTCGGCACCAAGGTGTGGTGGCAGTCGCCGATGCACGCAAATTGGCCGATGATCTGGATGAGGTGCTGGATGGTGTCGAGGGCGCCGCTTTGCTGTTGATTTTGGATGGTGTGACGGATCCGCATAATCTTGGCGCTTGTTTACGAACCGCGGATGCAGCGGGAGTTCACGCAGTGGTCGCACCAAGAGATCGTGCCGTTGGACTGAATACGACTGTACAACGCGTGGCGTGTGGCGCGGCTGAGTCAGTCCCATACATCATGGTGACGAACTTGGCGCGTACGATGCGAGAGCTCAAAGATCGCGATATCTGGCTAGTGGGAACGGACGACCAAGCGCCTGAAGGCATACATCAAACCCAAGGTCAACGTTCAATGGGTTGGGTTATGGGTGCCGAAGGCGAGGGTATGCGTCGCTTGACGCGAGAAACCTGTGACGAATTGGTTCATATTCCTATGCGTGGCAGTGTCGAGAGTTTGAATGTGAGTGTAGCGACAGCCGTTTGCCTGTACGAAACGGTGAGGCAGCGCACTGTTAAATGATCTTTACGACAGCCTTAATCAATTAAACTGTCGTTCTTTATTCCACAGTTTTCATTGAGTATTAGTCATGGCCAAGCACGGATTTACCACTACGATTTTGCATGGCGACCGCCGATTATCTGTCGAGCACGGTGCGGTTCACAAGCCAATTCACACCTCGACCCAATATGCCTATCCGGATGCGAGGGAGTTGGCTGCCGTCTTTCAAGGTAAGCCTGGCTATACCTATGCGCGTCAAGGAACCCCCACAACGGATGCCTTAGAAAAAAAAATTACGGCCATGGAGGGTGGCATTGCGAGTTTGAGCTTTGCTACCGGGATGGGGGCCTTGGCGGCCTTGTTTACGACGCTTCTCAAAGCGGGCGATCATCTTGTTTCCAGCCAATTTATTTTCGGTAATACAAACAGTCTTTTTGGGACTCTGGAGTTACTGGGCATCGAATTGACCTTGGTGGACCCAACGGACATTACCGCGGTTGCCGCCGCGATTCGTCCCAATACAAGAATGGTGTTCACCGAAACGATCGCCAATCCAGGTACACAAATTGCCGATCTTGAGGCGATTGGCGTACTGTGCGCCAAGCATGGCTTGATGTATGTCGTTGACAATACGTTGACATCCCCATGGCTCTTTCAACCAAAATCGGTTGGCGCGACGTTTGTCATGAACTCACTGTCCAAGCATATTGGCGGGCATGCGCATGCCTTAGGCGGTTCGTTGACTGACACTGGGTTGTTTGACTGGACACAATGTCCCAATATCTTAGATATTTATAAAAAGGGTGCCGTAGCAGGCTGGGGGCTCACTCAAATCAAGAAAAAGGGTCTTCGCGATATGGGCGCTACGCTTTCAGCCGATGCCGCCCATCGTATTGCTGTCGGTGCTGAAACCCTTTCTTTGCGCTTAACCAAAATTTGTAGCAATGCACAAGCTTTAGCGACGTTTCTCTCTAAACACCCAGGTGTTTCAAGGGTGGCGTATCCCGGTTTAGCCGCTCACCCCCAGCATGCTCGTGCCAAAAAGTTATTTAACGAGGGTTTCGGTAATTTGATTGCCTTCGAACTAGCAGAAGGGATTGATAGTTTTGATTTTCTTAACCATCTTGAGATTGTGATTTTAGCGACGCATGTGGGTGACACCCGCAGTCTCGCGCTTCCTGCCGCCCAAACTATTTATTATGAAATGGGCCCTGCTTTGCGTGCGCAAATGGGTATTGCAGAAGGATTGATTCGATTATCCGTAGGTATCGAAGACGAAGCCGATCTGTTAGCTGATTTCGCTCAGGCTTTCGAAAAGTGTAAAAGCTAAAAAGAGTAACGCTCTTGTGTTGATGGCCTTTTAACGCAGTTTTTTAATTGTCGCTAGTATAGATATCGATTGATTGTGGTTTAGATTCAATAAAACCTGTCATTTTCTTACATTCAGGTAAGTTGCGGCTTATACGCTGTTTTTTTCTTGACAGCCGCAGCATACCGAGGCTTAATATCGAAATGTGCTGTTGTGGTTGAATTGCACTTTTACGGTTTGGCACGGATAAAAATAAATCCCGGCTTTTTTTAACACCATCTGAGGTATATCAAATATGAACAAAACAGAATTGATCGATCACATCGCCACCAAGGCTGACATTTCTAAAGCTGCCGCTGGTCGTTCACTCGATGCGATGATTGCTGCTGTCAAGACAACCCTTAAAAAGGGCGGCACTGTGACACTCGTTGG
Source organism: Burkholderiaceae bacterium (assembly GCA_044368775.1). Taxonomy (GTDB): domain Bacteria; phylum Pseudomonadota; class Gammaproteobacteria; order Burkholderiales; family Burkholderiaceae_B; genus Zwartia. The sequence goes on along the minus strand of JBILJA010000176.1, from coordinate 72 downwards.
TTTCGGTACATTTGCTGTGACAGCACGCGCTGCTCGCACGGGCCGCAACCCACGCACCGGCGAAGCAATCAA
>JBILJA010000174.1:0-4719 GCA_044368775.1 Burkholderiaceae bacterium | reverse complement strand
CAGGCGATTGAGGGCATCATGATGATTATGGCGGCTTATCTGACGGTGAGCTTGTCGATCTCGGTATTTATGAACTGGTACAACAAACGCATTGCGTTGGTGGAGCGTTGACATGAGCACGCCTACCCAATTGGTTTCAACTGAAAAAGCGCCCGCAAGCAGCGTGGGTGTATTGGCATGGATGCGGTCGCAGCTTTTTTCATCGCCTATAAATAGTTTGTTGACGATTCTTTCTGTCTGGTTACTGCTCGCAACGGTTCCCGCGATGGTGGACTGGTTTTTGATCAGTGCGAATGCCACTGCCTCGACGGCCGATGAGTGTCGCAAGTCGACGGGCGCGTGTTGGGCGATGATTGTTGAGAAACATCGTCTCATTTTGTTTGGTCTCTACCCTTACGATGAGCAATGGCGGCCGATGATCGCGACTGGCATTTTGGTCGGGTCGATTATTCTGAGCGGCTGGAGAAAGCTCTGGAATATCTGGTTACTCGTCGTTTGGACTGTCTCTTTGACGGCTGTGGCGATATTAATGTGGGGCGGGATGTTGGGCCTGACCTATGTAGAAAACACGCAGTGGGGCGGTCTGCCACTTACGCTCATTTTGTCTACGTTCGGTATCGCGCTGGCTTTCCCTTTGGGTATTGTCTTGGCCTTGGGACGTCGCTCCAACATGCCGGCCATCAAGTCGATTTGCATTGTGTATATCGAGCTCATCCGCGGTGTGCCACTCATCAGTCTGTTATTTATGTCAGCCGTGATGTTGCCCTTGTTTCTGCCTGAGGGAATGAGCATCGACAAGTTGCTGCGCGCGCAGATTGCCATCATTTTGTTTGCGGCGGCCTATATGGCCGAAACAATCCGAGGGGGATTGCAAGCGATCCCTAAAGGTCAGTTCGAAGGGGCCGATTCGCTAGGCTTGAGTTATTGGCAACAAATGAGGCTCATCGTTTTGCCCCAAGCGCTCAAGATTGTCATTCCTCCTCTAGTTGGTTTGTTCATCGCTCTTTTCAAAGACACTTCGCTAGTGGTCATTATCGGTATCTTTGATTTGACCCAGGCGGCAAAGGCCGCTCTCACAGATCAAGCTTGGCGTGGCTTTAGCGTTGAGGTTTATATCTTTATTTCCGCCATTTATTTCGTTTTTTGTTACTCGATGTCCAAATACAGCCAGTCTCTCGAAAAGCGACTGGCAACCGGTCATGAGCGTTAGGAGCTGCGTGCCAATCTCTGAGCGCGCCCGATTTCTGGAGAACATGTATGGCTGATGCCATCATCCGCATGAAAGATGTCAACAAGTGGTTCGGTAAGTTCCATGTGTTGCGCAATATCAATTTGGAAGTCGCTCAGGGCGAGCGCATTGTTGTGTGCGGCCCTTCCGGTTCCGGAAAGTCGACCTTGATTCGTTGTATCAATCGTCTCGAAGAGCATCAAAAAGGTCAGATCATTGTTGACGGCACTGAAATCACGAATGATTTGAGAGATGTAGAAGCCATTCGCCGCGAAGTGGGAATGGTGTTTCAGCATTTCAACCTGTTTCCGCACTTGACCGTATTGGAAAACCTCACCATCGGTCCGATCTGGGTTCTTAAAACGCCCAAGGCCGAAGCCGAAGCCCGTGCCATGAAATACTTGGAACGCGTCCGGATCAGCGAGCAAGCATTGAAGTTTCCCGGGCAGTTGTCCGGTGGTCAGCAGCAGCGTGTCGCCATCGCCCGTTCGCTCTGCATGGATCCAAAAATCATGTTGTTCGATGAGCCGACCTCGGCGCTCGACCCTGAAATGGTCAAAGAAGTGCTAGATGTGATGATTGGACTGGCCGAAGAGTCAGGTATGACCATGATATGCGTGACGCATGAAATGGGCTTTGCGCGTAAAGTCGCCGATCGCGTGATCTTTATGGATCAAGGCGAGATCATCGAAGAAAACAAACCAGAAGCCTTTTTTGATAATCCTCAGAATGAGCGTACCAAGCTCTTTTTGAGTCAAATTCTCCACTAATCGGAACGATGATGAAAACCTCACACGGCAAACTTCGCAGAATCTTATTGTTGGCGCTTGGTTTGAGTAGTGTGTCGTTTGGTCCGATGGCGCTCGCGCAAGTTGCTAGCGCTTGGCCAACCAAGCCCATTCGTTTTGTCGTCCCTTATCCACCTGGCGGTCCGCTTGATACGATTGCGCGGGTGTTGGCCGAGCAGGTCAAACCCGCCCTAGGTCAAGCCGTCATCGTTGAAAACCGTCCCGGTGCGGGTGGCAATATTGGAGCCGATCTCATTGCCAAGGCGCAGCCCGATGGGTACTCTCTGGTGATGGGTGCGGTCGCTACCCACGCCATCAACCCCTCCCTTTACAGCAAGATTCCTTACGACGCTGTTCGTGATTTCGCGCCCGTCGCGCTTGTGGCTTCTGTGCCCAATGTGCTGATCGTGAATAAAGAATTCGCTGACAAGAATGGCATCCGTACGATGCAGGATTTAGTCAAGTATGCGCTGGCTCATCCGGGCAAACTGAATTACGGTTCGGGTGGCTCGGGCAGTGCGGGTCACCTCGCAGGCGAGTTGCTATCGGCTCGGACAAAGCTCAAGGCCGTCCATATTCCTTATCAGGGTGCGGCGCCTGCAAAGCTTGCTTTGCTTTCCGGACAGTCAGACTTCATGTTTGATAATCTTGCTTCTGCGGTGGGTCTGATTAAGGAAGGTAAAGTCCTTGCCTTGGCGGTGACGACCGACAAGCGTTCAGATACATTGCCAGAGGTACCGACGGTGCAAGAAACGGGTATCAAGCCTTTTGATATCGGGACGTGGTTTGGTGTCTTTACGACAGCGGGCACACCTCCTGCCGTGGTCGCCAAGCTGCACCAAGCCTACGCTGCGGCCTTGGTCGATCCTGCGATACAGGCTCGACTCAGACAGATGGGTTCGAATGCCTCAAGCTTGACGCCCGCGCAGTTTGCCGAGATGGTGGTTCAAGAGGGCAAAAAGTATCAGGAGCTGGTCAAGCTCTCTGGCGCCAAGGTCGATTAATGTTGTCGCAGTGACTCGCCAGCATTGGGCGCCAGACGCCAAAACGCAAGGCTCGCGAGTGCGCACAGCGTGCCGATCACAATAAAACCGACCATCACGTCGGCGGCAATCAAGGTGTCGCTGCCTCGCCAAGCCATGCTCAGATTCAGTGCCTCGGCGGCAACACCGACACCCAAGCTAATCCCTAATTGCTGTGCCATGGCGGCAAAGCTGCTAGCCCGGCTCATGCCTGCATGCGCAATATCGGCATAGGCGAGCGTATTGACGGCGGTGAACTGCAAGGAGCGGAAAAATCCGCCTATCAATAAGATGCCTAGCATGATGACGCCTGGCATGTCTGGCGTGAAACTCGCGCAGGCGGCTAGGCTCACACCGGTCAAGATCGCGTTGATGGTCAGCACCTGCCGATAGCCCCAGCGGTTGAGAATACGTGGAGCCGCCATTTTCATGAGGAGCGAGCCGATCGCACCCACAAAGGTAATGAGTCCAGCCGCGAGCGCGCTCATGCCAAAGCCGATCTGCAGTAGCAGTGCGAGTAGATAAGGGGTGGCGCCGACCGCAAAACGACACAAATTGCCAGCGAGAACCGCTGCCCGAAAAGTCGGGATACGCAGCAATTTCAAGTCAAGAATCGGGTTGGGATGTCGGCGTGCATGCAGAACATATAAAGCACCTGTGATCAGTCCTGTTCCGATGATGGCCAAGGAGATCCATGCAGAGGGGCCGCCGTGCCCGAGTGATTCAAAACCACTGACGAGGGCCGCCATACAAATAGCGCTGAGTAAAAATCCAATCACATCGAGTCGGGGGGGCTCGGCATCGGCTGGCAGCTCTTTCACAAAATGAATAATGAGCCAAATGCCAAGTAAGCCAATTGGGATGTTGATCAGAAAAATCCAATGCCAAGAGGCATAGGTAACCAACAATCCTCCTAGGGGTGGGCCAGCCATAGGGCCAATCAAGGCCGGCATCGATAAAAAGGCCATCGCCTTTAGTAAGTTATGTTTAGGGATGGTTCTGAGCAATATGATTCGGCCGACCGGAACCATCATCGCGCCACCCAGCCCCTGAATGACACGCGACATCACAAGCTGCGTCAGAGAGTTTGAGAGCGCACAGGTCAGAGAGCTGAGGGTAAAGAGGGCAATGGCAGCAATAAACACCCTACGTGCGCCGTAGCGGTCTGCAGCCCAGCCACTGACGGGTACGAACATCGCGACCGCGATCAGGTAAGACGTAATTGTGATGTTCATACTGATCGGATCAGAGTCCAGATCGCGTGCCATGGCTGGTAGTGCCGTGATCACGACCGTTGAGTCCAGCATCTGCATCAGGAGCGCGCAACCCACAATAAAGGGCAAGATGCGCTGGGCGGGGGTGGGTGCTTCGTGGGGGTGGCTAGACATGGGCGGCTCTACAGTACACTAGCGAGCAGTCTAACCTTTTGTTGACGAGTTATGGCAGACCAATACACCTCAGAAATCACGCAGTTCCTGCAGAAATACAAGTCGGAGCATCCTGATGTCGAGCAACGGCAGCGCGATGGTCGTGCCCGTCTCTGGGATCGTCCACAAGACCCTGAGTTAAACGAAGCATTCAAGCAGGCGCGTGTCCGCCAAAACCCCTACGTCTATCAGAACGACTAGAACTCGATGGTGCCAAATCAAGTGTCAGGCGATAGTCTGAATGCGCTCGTTGA
>JBILJA010000048.1:0-15556 GCA_044368775.1 Burkholderiaceae bacterium | reverse complement strand
CGTTTAGCGATGCGTGGCTTTCACCAATGAAAAGCAATCACACAGAAAACCCTTAACTCACCACCACAGGAATCCCAGCAATCTTAGCCGACCACTCCTTGGGCCCAGTCGTATGCACCGCAGTACCCTGGGAATCCACAGCAACCGTCACAGGCATGTCCACCACATCAAACTCATAGATCGCTTCCATACCTAGATCCTCAAAGCCAATCACCTTAGCTCCACGAATCGCCTTGGACACCAAATACGCAGCACCGCCCACCGCCATCAAATAAGCAGACTTGTGCTTACGAATCGACTCAACCGTAGCAGGACCACGCTCAGCCTTGCCAATCATCGCAAACAAGCCTGTTTTCTCAAGCATCATGTCGGTGAACTTATCCATGCGCGTAGAAGTTGTCGGACCTGCAGGTCCCACTACCTCGCCACCCACAGGATCAACCGGACCCACGTAGTAAATCATCTTGCCGTGGAAATCGACAGGCAAGGGCTCGCCTTTGGCTAGCATGTCCTGGATCCGCTTATGCGCGGCATCGCGGCCGGTGAGCATTTTGCCGTTCAGTAACAAGGTCTGACCTGGTTTCCAGCTCGCGACTTCTTCGCGTGTCAACGTGTTCAAGTCCACTTGCTTGGACGATTTATAGTCTGGCGCCCAATGCACATCCGGCCAGTCCGATAACGAAGGACGCTGCAGATGCGCAGGGCCTGAGCCATCCAGCACAAAGTGTGCGTGACGCGTCGCGGCACAGTTTGGAATCATGGCCACAGGGAACGAGGCTGCGTGCGTGGCAAAAGTCTCGATTTTCACATCGAGCACAGTTGTCAAACCACCCAAACCCTGAGCGCCGATACCCAGCGCGTTGACCTTTTGATAGATCTCAATCCGTAACTCTTCGAGCTTGTTGCTCGGTCCACGCTCGAGCAACTCGTACATGTCAAGGTCTTGCATCAGCGAGTGCTTAGCCATCAATACAGCTTTTTCTGCTGTACCGCCCACACCGATCCCAAGCATGCCTGGGGGACACCAGCCAGCGCCCATTGTTGGAACTGTTTTCAAAACCCAGTCCACGATCGAATCGTTTGGATTCAACATCGCAAGCTTGGATTTGTTTTCGGAGCCGCCACCCTTCGCTGCAACTTGAACGTCGACTGTATTGCCCTGAACCAGCTCAACGTTGACGATACAGGGGGTGTTGTCTTTGGTGTTTTTACGCAAGAAAATTGGATCGTCTAACACCGACGCACGCAAGGGGTTTTCAGGGTTGAGATAGCCACGGCTCACGCCTTTGTCGCACAACTCTTGAATGCTCAATTTGGAGTTGAAACGCACGTCCATACCGATTTTCAAAAAGACGTTGACGATGCCTGTGTCCTGACAAATGGGTCGACGTCCTTCGGCGCTCATGCGCGAGTTGGTCAGGATCTGTGCAATCGCGTCCTTGGCAGCGGGGCTTTCTTCGCGTTCATAAGCGCGTGCCAAGTGCTTGATGTAATCAGCCGGATGGTAGTAACTGATGAACTGAATTGCATCGGCGATCGAATTGACGAAATCTTCTTCTTGAATAGTGATGGACATAGAGAACCCTACCTGTGTTTCGATGTATGAAAAGATATGTAAAAATTTAATAGTTCAGTTTGAGCACAACTCACGCACTCATCACCCTTATTTCCCTTTCCAGACAGGCTTGCGCTTTTCCGCAAACGCCGTCGCGCCCTCGCGGGCATCTTCGGACATGAAAATATGATCCGTCAAAGGACGCTGAAGTTTGAACATGTCAGCCACTGGAAAATCGAGCCCTTTGACCACCACATCCTTGATAGTACGAATCGCTAAAGGTCCATTTTCGCAGATTCGAGCAGCTAATTTCATCGCTTCGGACAAGGCCTGCCCCGGGTCAGTGACCACATTGACCAAACCAAGCTGGTAGGCGCGCTCGACCGACAACATATCACCTGTCAGCAAAACCTCCATCGCAACGTGATAGGGAATCTGGCGCGGCAATCGCACCAAACCTCCACCACCCGCAACCAGTCCACGCTTAACCTCGGGCAAACCGAATTTGGCATTGTTGGCGGCAACAATCAAATCGCAAGCCAACACCATTTCAAAACCACCTGCTACTGCATAGCCCTCGATCGCAGCGATAAGCGGCTTTTTTGGGGGGGCCTCATTCAATCCGCCAAAGCCCTTGCCCTCTACCGACGAACGCTTGCGCGTCTTGGCAAAGTCCTTCAAGTCCATCCCTGAGCAGAATGTTCCGCCTGCCCCCGTCAGGATCCCGATTTTGACATCGTCCCGGGCATCCATTTCATCAAAGGCCGCGGAAAGTTGCTGAGCGGTTTCAAAACTGATGGCGTTACGCGCCTCAGGGCGATTGATCGTAATGATCAGGATACCGTCTGTGAAATCCACACTAACCAAACTGGACATGGGAGCTCCTTGGGAAAAGACGAAATTTTCGCTAAATATGTCTGAATTTCTTAAATCATAGGCGATTCACACCCAATCAGTCTCCAGAACCCCCCTCTACGGGCGCACACACCTCGCCCCCAAGCTAAAATGAGTGCTTATTTCGCCCTTAATGCGTTCAAATTTTCATGATCACCTTTCAGCAAATTATCCTGCGCCTGCAGGAGTACTGGGATCAACAGGGATGCGCCCTGCTCCAGCCTTATGACATGGAGGTTGGTGCCGGCACCTCTCACACCGCCACCTTTCTGCGCGCGATTGGCCCCGAGCCCTGGCGCGCCGCCTACGTCCAGCCCTCGCGCCGCCCCAAAGACGGCCGCTATGGAGAAAATCCAAACCGCTTACAGCACTATTACCAGTATCAAGTGGTTCTCAAGCCCGCTCCACCAAACATTCTCGACCTCTATATCGGGTCGCTTGAAGCCTTGGGTATCCGCCCAACCGAACATGACATCCGCTTTGTCGAAGATGACTGGGAAAACCCAACACTGGGCGCCTGGGGTTTGGGCTGGGAGGTCTGGCTCAATGGGATGGAAGTCACTCAGTTCACTTATTTTCAGCAGGTGGGTGGTTTGGACTGCACCCCGACAACGGGCGAGATCACCTATGGTCTAGAGCGCCTGGCAATGTACCTCCAGGGTGTAGAGAGCGTCTACGACTTGGTCTGGACAGAGGGTGCCAACGGACGCGTGCTCTATCGTGATGTGTTTCACCAAAACGAAGTCGAGCAGTCTACCTACAACTTCGAACACTCGGATGCCGAGACGCTGTTTCGCCACTTTACGGATTTTGAGGTGCTCGCTAAACGCCTGATGGAGGTGCCACTGGCACTGCCCGCCTACGAAGCCACCCTCAAAGCCGCGCACACCTTCAACATGTTGGATGCACGTGGCGCGATCAGCGTCACCGAACGCGCCGCGTATATTGGTCGTATCCGCAACCTGTCCCGTGCGGTCGCTCAGGCCTACTACGAATCCCGCGAACAATTAGGTTTTCCCATGTTGCACTCAACCAAAGGGGCACAGCCATGATCACGCGCCCCTTGCTTGTTGAACTCTTTACCGAAGAGCTTCCTCCAAAAGCTCTACCAAAACTCGGTCAGGCTTTTGCCGATGGCCTTTGTGCCGCCCTCGCTCAGCATGGACTGGTTGGGAAAGAAAATACGATCGTCGCTTTTGCCTCACCTCGACACCTGGCAGTCAGACTGACTCAAGTGCATGATGAGGCTCCCGAGCAAGCATTTTCTGAAAAGCTGATGCCCGTCAAAGTCGGCCTCGATGCCTCAGGCGCAGCGACTCCTGCCCTGCTCAAAAAGCTCGCCGCGAAGGGCTGGGAGCACATGGATGTCAGCCAGCTTGGACGCGAATCCGACGGCAAACAAGACTATCTCGTCGCCAGCGGTACCGCGCCGGGCGCCAAACTAGCCGAGGTGTTGCAAGCCGCCATTGAAACAACCCTCGCGGGACTGCCCATTCCCAAGGTCATGAAATACCAGCTCGCCGATGGCCAGACCTCGGTCAAATTTGTCCGTCCTGCACATGCCCTGGTCACGCTGTTTGGTGACGAGATCGTTCCTGCCCAGATTTTGGGCTTAACCGCGGGTCGTGTGACACATGGACACCGCTTTCTGCATCCCGGCCCACTCACGATCACCAGCGCGGATAGCTACGAGACGCAACTGGCGCAAACTGGCCGCGTGGTCGTGTCCTTTGATGCACGTCGTACGCAAATCAAGGCCTTACTCGACGCACAAGCCTCGCGTCTCGGCGCGTCCCTCGGTCAAGATCCGGAAGTCCCTGCTTTATTGGACGAGGTCACCGCGCTTGTCGAAGCGCCCGTCGTCTACGTCGGGACTTTCGAAGAACGTTTTCTGACTGTGCCTCAAGAATGTCTGATTCTGACCATGCGTCTGAATCAAAAATATTTTCCACTTTTTCACCCCGCCACAGGCAAGCTCACCAATCAGTTTCTGATTGTCAGCAATATGCCGACCGACACACCTAAGGCGATCATCGAGGGCAATGAGCGCGTGATCCGCCCTCGCCTGGCCGATGCTGAATTCTTTTTCGAAACCGACCGCAAAATCCCGCTTGCCTCGCGCGTCGACCAGCTCAGCGCAATTGTGTATCACAACAAGCTGGGGACCCAGCTTGAACGTACGACTCGGGTGCAAAAGATCGCCGCCTGGTTGGCACGAACCCTTGGCGCGAATGTCGCCGAATGCGAACGCGCGGCATTGCTGGCTAAAGCCGACCTCAATACCAACATGGTCGGCGAGTTTCCAGAGCTGCAAGGCATCATGGGTGCTTACTATGCGCGGGGTGACAACGAGTCCGCTCGCGTGGTCGAAGCCTTGGCTGGACAATATCGCATCAGGCTCGATACCCCCGTCAAACCAACCGACCTGACCGCAACAGTGCTGTTTATGGCCGAACGCGCCGAAACACTGGTGGGTATCTGGGGGATTGGTCTGGCTCCAACCGGCGAGCGTGATCCATTTGGCTTGCGCCGCGCGGCACTCGGTCTGATCAGTGCCTTTGAACAATTGACCGCCGGCACTGTGCTAAACATCCAACAAGACGGCCCACTCACACTGCATGGTCTATTGCAAGCATCCGCGGACACCTTTGCCGCTGGCGCACTTCAAGCCGATACCGTCAATGAAGTGCAAACCTTTATCATCGAGCGACTGCGTAATCAACTCATCACTCACTATGATCGCAATGCTGTCGAAGCCGTGCTGGCACTTGCGCCACCTCTTCACCAAATTCCTGCCCGCGTGCAGGCGGCCGAGACTTTTGTTCAAAGCCCGGATGCCGCGAGTCTGGCTGCAGCGAACAAACGTATCGGTAATTTGCTGAAAAAAGTCGAAGGCGCCCTACCTGCAGTCAATCCATCTCTGCTGACCGAGCCGGCCGAACAAGCTCTCGCGAAAAGCATCGCGTTGGTTCAACCCGTAGCGCAGAAACAATTCGACTCGGGGGACTACAAAGCCGCCTTAGCGACGCTGGCGCAAACGCGTGCGGCCGTCGACACGTTTTTCAATGACATCATGGTCATGGCTGAGGATCAGGCTGTACGCCTGAATCGTCTCGCCCTGCTTGCGCAACTGCATCGTTTGATGAACCAAGTCGCCGACATTTCCAGACTAGCACCATGAAACTCATCATCCTCGACCGTGATGGCGTGATTAACCAAGATAGTCCGGACTACATCAAAAGTCCGGACGAATGGCATCCACTCCCAGGCAGTTTGCAAGCGATCGCGCGACTGCACCAAGCCGGCTGGACCGTGGCGATCGCATCTAATCAGTCAGGTCTCGCGCGAGGCCTGTTCGACATCTCTGCGCTGACCGCGATTCATCTGAAATTGCGCAAAGAGCTCGCACAATTGAGCGGCGCCGTGGATGCGATCTTTGTCTGTCCACATGGGCCTGACGACGGCTGCGTGTGTCGCAAACCTCTACCCGGACTGTTTCACGATATCGCCAGACGCTACGATGTCGACCTGAGCGAGGTGCCCACCGTTGGTGACTCACTGAGAGATATTCAAGCGGGTGCGACCGCAGGTTGCCGTCCTTGGCTGGTGCAAACGGGCAATGGTCCGAAAACCCTCAAGCAAGGCAAGCTTCCGCCCAACACTCAGGTCGTTGAAAACTTGGCCGAGGCAGTAGAAAAAATTCTTTCCCATGCTCAATAAACTCGCTCTCATCACGCGCGCGACGCTCTTCACCTCGCTCTTGGTGGTAACGGTGATCCCCTACGCGTTCGCTTGCATGGTCTGGTCGCCCTTACCCTTGCACTGGCGCTACAAACTGACGATGGGCTGGCCAAGAATGGCGATTTGGGGGGCGCGGGTGATCTGCGGCGTCCGGTGGCAAATCAAAGGCTGGGAAAATCTCCCGGATGGTCCGGGGATTGTGTTGTCTAAACATCAATCCGCCTGGGAAACACTTTTTTTACCTGCCTATCTGCCCCGCGAAGTCTGCTTCGTCTACAAGCGCGAGTTACATCGCGTGCCGTTTTTCGGCTGGGGGTTGGCTTTGCTCGCCATGATCCCCATCGACCGCAGCAAAGGGCGCGACGCGTTCGAACAAGTCGTCAAAGTCGGACAGCAGCGTTTAGATGAAGGGCGTTGGCCTATTCTGTTTCCAGAGGGCACACGCATTGCGCCAGGAAAAACTGGACGCTTCAAAATGGGCGGCGCCTTGCTTGCCACACGTACCGGTGCGCCGGTGATTCCGATCGCTCTGAATGCCGGTGAGTGTTGGCCACGCAATGCGTTTATCAAAAAACCAGGCTGCATCACCGTCTCCATCGGTCCTGCTATTGAATCCGTCGGTCTCACGCCCGAGGAACTCAATGAGCGCGTGCAGGCATGGATCGAAGCCGAAATGCAGCGCTTAAACCCTGAGCGCTATCCACAGCAATCATGAGCCAGCTCGAGCTTTTGCTTTCAGATGCGGATACACCCAAGCCTGGGTGGACCATCGCACCTGAAACCATTCCGCTCGGTGCTAAATGGCGCATTGTCCGTCATGGTGATCAAGCGATTGGCTTTAGCTTGTTACGCTCCCGACGGCGCAGTATCGGTTTTGTGATTCAGGACGAGGGTCTGCGCGTCACGGCACCGAATTGGGTCACTCTGAGTCAAATTGACGAGGCCGTCATTGAAAAAATGCCATGGATTCTAGCCAAGCTGCAAGACTGGCAGGCGCGCAAAGAACGTCTCGCAATGTCACATACGCGTTGGCAATCTGGCGGCGAGCTTCCGTACATGGGGTGTAAGATCATCTTGCGAAGCGGCACGCCTGACACGCTCCTCGCACATGGTTCGCATGGTTCGCATGGTGCCGCTTATTTCGAGGGCGACCCCAATGCGCCTGAGCACGGTCAGCAGCTATGGCTTGCCTTGCCCAACGATGCTGACATGCACCGGGTTCGTGACATGACCCAGGCCTGGCTGCAAACGCGCGCAAAAATTTTGTTTGGACAGCGCATCAAACATTTTCTGGACAAAACAGGCCTAACCATCAGTCGCTGGCGGTTATCGTCCGCCGCCACGCGGTGGGGCTCTTGCACGAGCGATGGCAATATCATGCTCAACTGGCGACTGATTCATTTTTCACCCATGGTGATCGACTATGTGATCGCCCATGAGCTGGCGCATCTGCGAGAAATGAATCACAGCCAGGATTTCTGGTCAGAGGTGCAGCAGCTCTATCCGGACTACCAGCAAGCTAAGAAAATGCTACAAAAACATACCCCCGATCACGTCCCTGATCTCTGAGTGACAACGACAGACTGTTGTTATCATTAATTCATCAGGTTTGAATCACATCCACAGAGGAGCATCCATGAGAATTTTGCACACCATGTTGCGCGTTGGCAATCTTGAGCGCTCGATTGAGTTTTACACAAAGGTGCTCGGCATGCGCGTACTACGCAGCACCGAGTACCCGAGCGGTCGCTTTACCAATACCTTTGTGGGATACCAGGATGAAAGTGAAGGTCCCGCACTTGAGCTGACCTACAACTGGGATACGTCATCGTATGATCTTGGTACAGGCTATGGCCATATTGCCCTTTCTGTCGACAACGCCTACGAAGCGTGCGATCTCGTTCGCGCGCGCGGAGGAAAAGTCACTCGCGAAGCAGGTCCGATGAAACACGGCACAACCGTGATCGCCTTTGTCGAAGATCCAGACGGCTACAAAATCGAGTTGATTCAAAAAAAGACAGCTGCCTAAATCCATGAAAATCGTCATCGCCCCCGACTCCTTTAAAGAGTCACTCTCTGCGCCCAAAGTTGCCGCGGCGATCGCCCAGGGGTTGATCCAAGCCGCCCCCGAAGTGCACTGCGTCTGCATTCCGATGGCCGATGGAGGCGAAGGCACAGTCGAGGCGATTTTGGCCGCAACGGGTGGCGAGCCACGCGTCAATGTTGTCGAGGATGCGCTAGGTCGTCCGATCCAGGCACAGTGGGGTTGGCTTCCGGGCAAGATCGCGATCATCGAAATGGCCTGCGCAGCGGGTTTGGAACATATCGCGGTGGCTGAGCGTGACCCCTTACGCGCCAGCAGTATTGGCGTCGGTCAACTGATTCGCCACGCACTGGATCTTGGCGCGAAACACATCGTCTTAGGCCTAGGAGGCTCCGCTACCAACGACGCGGGCGCAGGCATGCTCCAGGCGCTCGGCCTAGAGCTGTTAGATGCACAAGGCAATCCTCTTGCACCGGGCGGTGCCGCGCTTAGCAAACTCGCACGCATCGACAGTCGCTTTTTAGACGCTAGACTCAAAGACATACAAGTCACCATCGCTTCAGATGTAAACAATCCTCTCTGCGGCCCCAAAGGAGCCTCAGCAATTTTTGGACCTCAAAAAGGTGCGACACCCGAACAAGTCCAGATACTTGATGCAGCGCTGGCGCATTTCGCGGATCAATGCGCCGACGCGCTCGGTGAGGATCATCGCCTGGCACCCGGCGCTGGTGCAGCGGGTGGTTTGGGGTTTGCCGCTCGCGCATGGATGCAAGCACGTTTTCGTCCGGGAGTGGAGGTCGTCGCTGAGCTTGGCGGACTCGCCTCGGCGATTGAGGGCGCACAGTTAGTCATTACCGGCGAAGGTCGGATGGATGCGCAAACGCTACATGGCAAAACACCCATGGGTGTCGCCAAAATTGCCCAAGCCGCAGGTGTACCTGTGATCGCCATCGCAGGCTCGTTAGGAGACGGCTATCAGGCTTTGTATCAAACCGGGATCGTTGCCGCGTTTAGCTTGACTTCAGGCCCAATGTCGCTTGAGCAGGCATGCGCCAATACCGAACAACTCTTGAAAGATCGCGCGCAGGACGTTCTCAGACTTTGGCTCTCAGCTAAAAACTTCTCAAAACGATAGGACGTAGGATTTAGCGCTCGCCAGCTTGCCACAGCGCATCGGTGATACCGATAAAACCGGCTACGGAGACCTGCTCGGCACGCCAAGTGGGCTCGATACCCAAACTCTCCCAAGGAATCAGCTTTGTCCACTCACTCAATACACCGCGCAACATTTTGCGGCGCTGAGAAAAGGCACGCTGGACGACTCGCGCAAACAGCGCGTCACTTTGAGCGCGCAATCGTTCAGGGCCCAAGGGAATCATTCGCACAATGGATGACGTCACGCGCGGTGGTGGGTCAAAGGCCTCGGGCAAAACATCGAAAAGCTTTTGAATGCGATAGCGATATTGCAGCATGACGGACAAACGGCTGTAATCAGACTCGCCTGCCCGCGCGACCATGCGATCCACCACTTCTCTTTGCAACATGAAATGTTGGTCTATCACTTGCTCGGCACAACTGACGAGAGCAAAAAGCAGTGGGCTTGAAATATTGTAAGGAAGATTGCCTACGATCCGAAGCTTGTCGCCAAACTGCGCAAAATCGATTTGAAGCGCATCACCCTCAATAATATTGAGTCGCTCGGATGAAAAACGATCGCGCAGTCGCTGCGCAAGATCGCGATCGATCTCAATGACCGATAAGCGCTCAAGTCGCTCAATGAGCGGTGCGGTCAACGCAGACAAGCCAGGACCGATTTCGACCATATTGTCAGCCGTTTGTGGAGCGATCGCTCGAACGATCGACTCCACCACAGCAGCATCGACCAGAAAATTCTGGCCGAAGCGCTTGCGTGCCTGATGATCCTGATTGCTACGGCTGCTCACGACACGTTAACGCGCTGACTGACGCTGGCTCTTTTCAAGCCTATTGTCGATGAAGGCTTGGCTTCGAATCTGTTGAAGCCAAGTTTCAAATGCAGCATTTGAGCGCTGTTGGAAAATTTGTTGGCGTGCCTGATTGCGGATGAACTGCTCAGCCATATCCTGCGTGCGACGACCATCGACAATGATCAAATGCCAGCCAAATTGGCTCTGCACAGGCTGACTAATCTCACCCTCTTTCAACGCATTCATCGCCTTTTCAAAGGGTGGCACAGTTTCGCCAGGATTGAGCCAACCCAACACACCCCCTTGAGGCGCCGAGGCATCATTTGAAAACCGCTTAGCCATATCCGAGAAAGGCTGTCCGCCTTGAACGATACGTTCGCGAATCTGCTCTAGTCGCTGGCGCGCATTTTCGTCATTCACCACCGCAGTCGTTTTAATCAAAATATGTCTGGCTTGTGTTTGCTGAACAGGCATGGGTCCCTGGGGGACAGCCCCCCCTGGCGTGCCAGGTGCCGGAGCCGCCTGAGGCTGAGGCTTAGGTGCAGGTGGCGCTCCACCTGCTCGACCAATCACTTTGAGAATATGAAAACCATTCGGACTTTGGATAACATTACTAATGCGACCATCCTGTACACCCGCAACACCTTTGAGAAACAGATCAGGCCAACCGTTTAAGGGTCGCACGCCCATATCCCCGCCACGGCTCGCCTCTGGTCCATCCGAGGAGGCTTTCGCGACTTCTTCGAAACTTTCACCCTTGCGCACACGCGCCAACAAACCTTGCGCCTTGGCACGCAAGTTCTTGATTTCCTCTTCGTTCGATCCCTCAGGAACACGCACCAAAATCTGCGCCAACCCCATAATGGCAGGGGCAGTCGCTTGCGGTTTGGGTGGCGGAGGAGGAGGCGGTGGCGGCGCAGGACGCACTGACAACGGAAGGTTTCCATCCTTGCGCGCTTTTTGTTCGCGTAAAAAAGCATCGACTTCTGCATCACCAACAAAAATAGTGCTATCTGCGACTCTTTGTCTCAGTTGTTCGATCATGATCTCGCGACGAATCATGGAAGAGTAATCAGCCCAACCAATGCCTGCACCCTCGATTTGTTTGCGCATCACCGCGACGGTGGTGTTATTGCGCTTGGCAATGAGCTCCAAACCTGTCTGCAACATCGCATCCGTAATATCTATGCGTAGTTTTCGCGCTTCTTGTTGCTCGAGCACTTCAGTGATCAAGCGCTGCAAAATCTGGCCTTCGAGTACGGTCTCTGCGGGTGCCTTGATCCCTTGTGCGGCGAGTTCGCGCTTGGCGATCCGAAGACGCGCATCCAACTCACGACGCGTAACCACGTCTCGATTGACTACGGCGACAATGCCATCCGCATCGCGCTCAACAGGTGCTTTTTGCGCGGTATTACCCCGTGCGGCAGGCTGAGGCGCCCCAAGCTGCGCCGAAGCGATCAGCGCGAAGGACGTCAGGCCCATGAACGTCAGTAATGCCAAACAACGCCTAAAGTGAGTCGTGCCCATCATTGCCCTTTTTGTTATGCTCGTCATCATTCGTACCTTTCAAATTTACTCACCCTCGGAGCCGGTGGATTGATCGGCTGATAGTCCGGAATACTGCGACCAATCACGCCCATGGGGTTCTGACCCAAATTGCCTAAACCACTCAGTTCAAGCTGAAAAAATACACCTGTATTGGTTTGGTCTGCACTCACAACATAACGCTGCACTACGACTCGACCCGTCCAGCAACAATCACCTTTGTACTCTAATCCCATCACAGCCTGCGTGACCTTTGGGATCGCAACAATACGTGAAGGATCAATGATGCTAGGCGCTGAGACATTATTGAGAGAATAGTCGACGCGGCCGACCGAGTACCACCTTTTAGTCAACGGCCACTGGAAGGCTGCGCTAAGCTGATTTTGACCCTGAGACTGATAAAGGGAGAGCGGCGGTGGATTAACCTGATAACGATAGGATAAAGCAAGAGTGGCGAGCCTTTGTGGGCGCCAGCGACTCGTCAACTGAGCTCGACTAATTTCACCGGCGTAGGGGTTGTACTGGACCAAGGAAGACAGATTTATTGTGTCGGTCAAGGCCGCGCTACCGCCAAATAGGAATTGAGACCTAGTATTCGTGCGTGGAACCTCTCCGGGCAAGGTGACCTGCTGATCCTCGAAATAGTACTGTTGTGCGATACCGAGCTGCAATCGTTCAAAGCCAGAATTTGCATCCAGCCAACGCGTGGTCAGTGCAAAGGTTGCCTGGTTTGCGTTGGCAATCCGGTCGAAGCCTGCATAAATATTTTCCTGGAAAGCCGAGGAAAAACTAAAGTCAGCTAGGGTCGTGTCGTAGACGGGATACTGCGATTGGTTGCGATAAGGGACGCGCAAATAGTAGGCGCGTGGCTCAAGCGTTTGGAGTGCCGCCTTCCCGAAAAAAGAAGTGTCGCGCTCAAACGTCATACCCGAGTCGATCGACATAATGGGCAGCGCGCGTCCATTTGTGGGTTGACCATAGCCCAAAAACTGCTCCAGCCCATACCAATTGGTCTGGTACTGCGACAAGCTCATGGCGATTTTTGGGGTGATATACCAACCAGGTCGCACGATCGGATAAGCAATCGAGTTGTAGGACAAAAGTCGCTGGCCATCAGGACGAAAGCGCAAACTACCGCCAGGACCGAAAGCGTATCGATTATCGAGAGGCGCGCGAAACTCGGTAACGGTATTTAAGCTCTGTACATCGAAACCGCCAAAATCAAACCGCGCGGCATTAATTGCATACTCAGGGACTTTGTTGTACTGAGGCAGACCTGAAAGCGTTTGAAAGGTCGACACCTGCACGCTGGTACTGAAGTACTGATTGGCCCAACCACCGCCAGCCTGACGAGGTAGCGCCGCAATAACAGCCTGATTAATACCTAAGCTTGCGAAATCGTCGAAGTATTTACTATCAGATACGCCACTGACGTTGTAAGCACCATAGAAACCACGACCAAAGCTTTGGCTGTGCTGTGCGCTATACAACCACCGACTCTGGCCAGTTTGAAGATCCTTGTTTAAGTATGTACCGGCCATCGTACCGCTGTAGCTACTTCCGAGATAGCGGAATTCGCCGCCCAACTGCACCCCTCGCTTGGACATCGCGCGCGTTTGCAGAGTCGCATCGTAATTAGGGGCAATATTGAAGTAATAAGGCTGGGTGTAGTCAAAGCCCGTATTAGATGTATTTCCGAAGGTTGGCAGCAAGAAGCCGGATTTTCTTTCTTTTTTAAGCGGAAATGTTAAATAAGGGGAGGCCAAAATCGGTACGTTTTTAAAATAAAGCACGCCGTTACGCGCCACGCCTTCGTTGGCGGCATAGTCTAGGTCGAGCTTTTCAGTTTCGATATACCAAGAGGGTTGAGGGCAAGGACAACCGCTATAAGTCACGTCCGTGATACTCATTTGATTGCGGTTGAACACATCGGCCCAAGAGCCGGAGCCCGCTCCGCCATCATCCAGCCAGAAATTAGGCTGATCCACACTGGCCGTACCGTCTTCGGAGTTGTAAATAATACCGGTGCCCGTGATGACATTACCATCACGAATCAAGCGCGCGTTGATTTGCGCGTCCATCACGCCTGTGCGCTTGTTGTAATCAATGATATTGGCCTTGAGAACGGCATCCTGACGCCGAATCACGGCTTTGCCTTTGAGTTTGGCATTACCAAGTCCGTCACCCTCAATTTGCGCGCCCTCAAGGAACGCAGGCATTTCTTTATCAGGGACGGTACTGCGCTCTAGCAAAGGCGAAATGCGCAGCCCAGGGCCTACAATGACCGAGGGAGCAGGCGCAGGTTGGGCATGCACTGTTGCAATCCCTAGCCCCAACAGCCACCAAAGCGAATAAAAGAGTCGCACTTTCTAAAAAGTCACCTTAATTCAGATACTTAGCAAAAAAAGCAGGTTTTTAGCCAAAAAAGAACCTCTAAGATTATGAGTAATCCTGCCGCTATTATAGAGAAGCCCCTCATCTTTGCTGAGATGGTTTGCGCTGTCTGTTTAATTCACCTTTTCATTACATTTTTACGATGACCTCAATCACACCTTTAGAACCCAGAATGGCAAGACTTGTCACATGGCTAGGCAATTGCCCTCGGTCTCTGGCACTCGATCTGGCCAGCCTTGTCCCCGCCTCTGGCGATGCGAGCTTTAGACGCTATTTCCGCATCACGGCGGCGCAGGGAACACTCGTCGTCATGGACGCCCCCCCTCCTCAAGAAGATTGCACCCCTTTCGTCGAGGTGGCGGATAGACTTGCCAAGGCAGGACTCAATGTCCCCAAGGTCCTTGCGCAAGACCTGACTCAGGGATTTTTACTGTTGACGGACCTCGGTCCCACAACCTACTACGATCGCATTCAGGCTGGACTCGATGAGGTGAGTTTGCAAAAGATGTATCGAGATGCGCTGGCCGCTTTAGTTCAAATGCAAGGCGCCGAGGCGACAGGATTGCCTGCATATGACGCAACACGACTCAAACAAGAACTGGGTCTATTTATCGAATGGTATGTCACCGTGCACTGCAAGGTTAACTTGGCAGCGACTGCTTTAGCGGGACTCGACCACGTCTTCGATTTACTCGTCAAACGAAACGCAGCGCAACCTCGCGTGTTCGTGCATCGCGACTTTCACTCCCCTAACCTCATGGTCTGTGAGCGTCCAGAACACGGCGCCAACCCAGGTGTTTTAGATTTTCAAGACGCAGTGTCAGGACCGATTACCTATGACCTGGCTTCACTGGTCATGGACGCGCGCACCACCTGGGAAGAACCTCAACAATTGGATTGGGCGATTCGGTATTGGGAACTTGCGCGAAATAAGGGCTTACCGGTGCCATCAGATTTTGCAGACTTTCATCAAGACTACGAGTGGATGGGACTGCAACGCAACCTGCGCATCCTAGGTGTATTTGCCCGACTCAACCATCGCGACGGCAAGTCCGCTTATTTGGCGCATATGCCGCGCGTCAATCAGTATGTGCGGCAAGTCGCTGGGCGCTATCTTGCTCTTAAACCTTTGTTACGCATCCTGGACGAGCTCGACCAAGTCCAAACCAAGGTGGGATATACCTTCTGATGCGCGCCATGATTCTCGCCGCGGGACGTGGTGAACGGATGCGCCCGCTCACCGATACCCTGCCCAAACCTTTGATCCCCGTCGCGGGGAAACCACTCATTCAGTGGCATATTGAAAAGCTAGCGTCAGCAGGCATCACTGACATCGTCATTAACCATGCCTGGCTAGGCGCATTGCTTGAGCAAACGCTCAAAAATGGCCATCAGTGGGGCGTTGATATCCGTTACTCTGCCGAGTCCGTCGCCCTC
>JBILJA010000172.1:0-4730 GCA_044368775.1 Burkholderiaceae bacterium | reverse complement strand
CTGCACAACAGCCTTTGCGACCAATCCAAGCATGTATAAACTTCCCTTCGATACGATCAAAGACTTTGATCCCGTCACGATGTATATGGGCGCGGCGCTTGTACTGGTCGTCAACCCTAATGTTCCAGCGAATAATCTACGCGAGTTGATTGCATTGGCTAAAGCACAACCAGGAAAGCTGACCTTCGCATCGTATGGTGCGGGCGGTCCAGGACACTTAGCCGGCGAACTCTTCAAACAAATGGCCGGCGTCGATATGCTGCACATTCCTTATAAAGGAAGCGCTCCATCCATTGCGGATGTCGTCTCTGGAACCGCGTCGATGTCCTTCGCCGTCATGCAGCCCTCGCTGTCTTTGATTAAATCTGGAAAACTACGGGCTCTAGGCGTCGTGATGTCCGAACGCGCCTCTCAATTGCCTGACGTCCCGACGATTGGCGAAACACTCCCCGGGTATTTAATCACGGGCTTTAATGGACTTTGCGCACCCGCCGGAACGCCACCCGCCATTTTGTCCAGACTCAACGACGCCATCACTCAAGTCGTCACGACGCCTGCCATTCAAGACCAACTTGTCAATGCCGGAAATCCTATGATCAAGCGTCCATTGCCTCCCAAAGAGTTTAAAGCGTTCGTGCAAGTTGATATTGAGAGATGGAGAAAAATCGTGACCGATGGAAAAGTGACGCTTCAATAATTCGTCCTGATCCGTTCAAGTCACGGATCTATTTTTTGAATACATAAAAAGAGGTTCAGCATGTCTGCTCTTTCTGAGTCATTAAAAAAATATATCGGTCTGCAGTCTGAAACCGAAGTCGCGTGCGATACCGTTGAACGCGGCGCAGTCAGGCGCTATGCGCAAGCGATCATGTACGAGGATCCTATTTTCGATCAGCCTTGCGAAAACAATAGCCGCTTTGGTGGCCCTGTTGCTCCCCCACTCTTTCCCACACACATGTTTCGGCGCGATTTCGGCAAACCGGATCCCATTCAGGACAATGCCAAAAATCCAGACTTTGACGGTATTGTCGCCGCGACAAGCTCACAGGGATTACCTGCGATCGAACCCTTGGCGGGTTATGCCCTGTTGAATGGCGGCTCTGAAATCGAGTTCTTCCGCTACGCGCGCCATGGGGAGACCATCAAACTTACGTCTCGCTATGCTGACATCACTGAAAAAGAAACGAGCAAAGGACCGATTATTTTGGTCGTGACCGAATCAGAGTATCGAAATAGCGAGGGTGAGCTCCTCATCCGCACGCGACGCACGCAGATCAGAAGGAAATGACATGTCACTAGGTAAAACACCCTATTTTGAGGATGTCGCGATTGGCGCCGAAATCCCTGGTCTTGAAAAAGGTCCCCTGACGACTGCGCATCTGATGCGCTGGTCGGCCGCGATGGAAAACTGGCACAAGATTCATTATGACAAACCGTTTGCGATGGAGCATGACAAGTTACCCGGCCTGTTGATCAATGGCTCGCTCAAGCAACAGTTTGTGATGCAACTGCTCGCTGACTGGGCAGGTCCACAAGGCTGGCCGTGGAAAGCGAGCTTTCAGTTTCGGGCGATGAACCTTGTGGAGGAAACCGTACGCGCTTGGGGCCGCGTCACGGGCAAACGTGAGGGCCCTGACTTTGGTCTCATCGATATCGAGTTGGGGATTATCAACGATGCCGGCAAGGAATCCACGCCTGGCACGGCGATCGTCGCACTCCCCTACAAGAATGGTAAAGCGCTGCCCTATCCATTTATTCCACCAAAACTGTAAACGTTTTAACCACTCTCAACCAAAAAGGGAGAGCGCGCATGGGGCACAACCATCCTGACGGCGCCTTGACTGGGTTGCGAGTGCTTGACCTGAGTCACGGCATTGCCGGACCCTTTGCGGCTCGGCTGCTGGGTGATCATGGCGCGGATGTCATCAAGATCGAGCGTCCTGTAACCGGCGACTTTGCGCGCGCGCTGCCACCACTCAAACTCGATGCGCCAGCGCCTGAGCAAAGCCTGCTATTTCAGTATCTCAACTGGAACAAACGCAGTCTCGCGCTGGATTTGCGGAGTGCCAAGAACAAACCTCTCATTCAAAAGCTGGTCGAACAAAGCGATATCGTCATCGAAAGTTTTCGTCCAGGTCGTCTCGAACAATGGGGACTCGGGGTAGACCAACTCCTCGCCTGGAACCCAAAAGTTGTCGTGACCTCTGTGACTAATTTCGGACAAACAGGACCTTATGCGCAATATGCCGCAAGCGATCTCACCCTTCAGGCCTTAAGCGGCATCATGCAGATCAGCGGTCAAGTAGACAGAGAACCCCTCAAGCATGGTTTGTCCCAATCGTTTTATTGTGCTGGCCTCACGGCCGCCTACGCATCCATCATGGCCTATACCGCCGCGCAAGCCGACCAGTTCGGTGAACATGTCGATGTATCGATACACGAGTGCTTGGCTTCTGAGCTTGTGCTCAATGAATCCTATTACGCATTTCTTGGAGCAGTGCAAGGTCGTCGCGCGGTCGTGCAAGATCCCTTTGCGGGAGAGCCTATCCCCACTCGAAAAGGCTACCTTGCTTTTCAAACAGGCGGCGGAGCGCCATTCGAAACACTCGCTGAACTCTTTGATCGGCCAGAGTTTCGTGAAAAACGTTTCTCCAGCCCTCCCGAGCGTGAAAAGCGCGTGCCGGAGGTTAAGGCGTTACTCGAGGAGTGCGTAGCTAATCGAGAAGCCAAAGAAGTTTTTCTCGCAGGCGCGCAAAAACGTTTACTGCTTGGTGTCGTGCAAAGTGCAGCAGACTTATTGAGCTGTGAACACCTCCAAGAACGACAGGCGTTCACCGCGCTAGAACATCCAGCAACCGATACGCACTTTCGCTTTCCCGCCGAGCTCGCCAAACTTTCGCTCACTCCAACCTCAGTGCGTCGACGTTCACCGATGCTTGACGAGCATCGCGATGAAATTCTCGATTTGATTGGGAGTCGTGCATGACAAAAGCCACCTTGCCTTTAAACGGGATGCGCGTACTGGATTTATCCTACGTCTTTGCAGTGCCGTATATGGCCGGCCTCTTGAGCGATCTCGGCGCCGAAGTCATCAAAATTGAAGCGCCACATAAACTCGATCAAACGCGCGGCAGAGCCTTTGGTCCTTATTTGGATAATGATCCAGCTCAAGATCCCTGGAATCGTTCCGGCATTTTTTATGTCGTGAATCGCGGCAAACGCTCCCTTGCTATGGACTTGAGTCAACCAGAGGGTCAGGAAATATTTCGTGAACTTATCGCCAAGAGCGATATCGTTCTTGAAAACTTCACACCGCGCGTGATGCGCAAATGGGGTTTGAACTACGACGAGCTTAAAAAAATTAAACCCTCCCTCATTATGTTGTCTAACACCGGCTATGGCTCAACAGGACCTTGGTCGTCCTTCCCCAGCCAAGGTACAACCTTGGAAGCGACTATGGGGATTACCTTTTACACGGGCTATCGAGGGGACAAGCCTTGGAAAGTGGGACAGTCGTATCCTGACTTTATTGCATGCTGGGCTGGACTCAATGGCCTATGGGCGGCTATCGCACACATGCGAAAGACGGGTCAAGGACAATGGGTTGACGTTGGCATGTATCAACTCGGCGTCGCATTGATGCCCGAACCAATTCTGCAAAAGCAGTTAGATGGGACCGAGCCTGTCAGGATGGGTAACGAGCATGCCGAACACGTGCCAAGCAATCTTTTTCAGACGAAAGGGACAGATCAATGGCTCGCACTGAGCATTCAAACAGACGGCCAGTGGGCGACACTGACGGTTTTGATGCAGCAACCTGAACTGGCGAGCGATCCGCGCTTTTGCACCGCTGCCGCGCGACAGCACAATAGAAACGCGGTCAACGCACTCGTTGCAGCCTGGTGCCTGACGCACACCCCGCAAGCGCTATTCGAGCAATTGCAGACTCACGGCATTGCGGCGGCCCCCGTCTTAAACAGCAGGGACTTACTGCGCGATCCTCATCTCAAGCATCGCAACTTTTACGAAACGGTCATACACCCGGAACCTATCGGGGAACGCCCGATTATTGGGCGACCCTACAAGCTGCGCTTTCGCGACGCCCATATTAAAAAACCTGGGCCTCGTTTTGGGGAGGACAATGACAGTATCCTCAGAGAGATTCTCGGGAAAACCCCTGAACAAATTTCCGCGCTTAAAGACTCTAATGTGGTGTCGGACTTTCCAACCAATCCCGGTCTATCCGGAACGATGGATACCGAATCGATGCTAAAACTTAAAACACTCATTGCCGTCGATCAAGATTACCGGACGACGTAAGGAGCACACTGTGCAAGTCATCAGTCGAAGTATGGGATACATCGGTGCTGGAACCGCTGGCGTTTTATTGTCATCGGGTTATCTGCATATGACTCTCGAACTTCCGATGGGCGAAATGGATCAGCCTGGCGCGGGTGTGTTTCCCGTGCTGGTCGCGGGCATTCTATTCGTCGCGAGCGTCTCCGCTTTATGGGAAGGATGGCAACGCAGAAAGAACAGTCCTGCTCTCGAGCTTCCTGAGGGCTCAGACCGTATTCGATTGCTCAAAATGATCGGTCTGCTACTGATTTATTTTCTCGCCATTCCATGGGCGGGTTTTTCGTTGAGCAGCTTTCTCTTTTGTATGTTGTTGATACGACTGCTCTCAACGCTCCCGTGGAAAAAATGCGGGCTCTATGCGTTTTTAATGA
>JBILJA010000047.1:0-15602 GCA_044368775.1 Burkholderiaceae bacterium | reverse complement strand
TTGTCGGCAAGCGCGCGACTGTGGCAGCTTGTTGCGTCACCGCCAGATCCAGCATCGACAAATAATCCCCTTGCCTAGACAGATTTTTTTGCAACCAGCCCAACTCACCCTCGAGCTGCGCAAGCGGTGGTGTATTTGCCTCGGAAGCGGGGACCCAAAGATCATCCAACACAAAGGTCGCCTCCGGCAACTCAGGCACGATCGTCACATCTTTATCGGGCAAACCTGCGACTTTTGCCACGCGCTGACCTAAACCGTCGAGACGTGCGACGGAAGCCTGTAGCTCACCCACTTTTGTTGCGAGCAAACGCATCGCCTGCGCATCTGAAACAGGAGGCGAGGACACGACGGGACGCACAACGTGACTTTCAGGCTGCACTGTCCAAACCATGCGTTGCAAAGCGGCGCCTACAATCAATGCCACCACAAACAAAAGCCCGCCAATCAGGATTAGACGGCTTACACTCAACGTAATGGGTGCATATTGCCCCTGCCGCGAAGGCATAATGACTAACTTCATCTCATCATCCTTTACCTATGGTCGCTCCCCCACCTCGCCGTTCGCACAAGACTGGGCAATCTGGCAGCACCCATTTAATCGGGTGGCTGGGTCACGACTCGCAATCAGCCAACGTATTGGCGACCGCACAAATGCATCTCAAAATGCGAAGTGCCGTATTCAGTGCGCTTCCGCAAAATATGCGTAGCGCCTTCGAAGTTGTCAAACTTGAAAACCATATTCTGACGCTGATGGTTTCGAGTGCTGCGTTTGCTGCAAAGTTCCGTCAATTAGCGCCACGTGTTGCAACACACATGCAATCAATGGGTTGGAACGTTGCTGAAATAAAGTTAAAAGTTCAAGGAGGGCTTGGGCTACCCGAGGTCGCAAAGCCCCCTAGAGAAGCTCGCACGTTGGATCAACAAGACCTAAAGGCCTTTGAGGCGCTGCGCGACGCCTTGCGTCCGGGTCCTCTTGCCGATGCCGTCGCAAAACTACTCAGGCATCATCAACCTCAAGGCACGACTAAGCCAGTTTCCACTCCTGCTGATACGCAGCAGGGGCTTCTGCCTGAGAACCATAAGTAACGATCTCCCAAGCATCTTTTTGGGCTAGCAAACTCAAAGCCAGTTGGTTGTTGAGCGCATGACCGGATTTACACGCCACATAGCGCGCGACAAGAGGCTTACCGATTAGATACAGGTCGCCAACGGCATCCAGAATCTTGTGTTTGACAAACTCGTCATCGTAACGAAGGCCGTCAGTATTCAGGACGCGATACTCATCCATCACAATAGCGTTATCCAAACTACCTCCACGCGCCAAACCCATGGAACGTAAGGTTTCGACTTCGTTTACGAAACCAAAAGTGCGCGCGCGGGCAATCTCTTTGACATAAGACTGAGTCGCAAAATCGATCTCGGCAAAGTTGGCGGTCGAATTAATGGCAGGATGGCGAAAATCAATGGAAAACGCCAAAGCAAAGCCATCATGAGGCTCAAGGCGAGCCCATTTGGCTTGGGCGCCTTCGCCTTCGCTGACCTCGATCGTTTTGAGGACACGCAAAAATTTCTTGGGTACGTTTTGTTCCTCGATCCCCGCCGAACGCAGCAAATAAATAAACGTTGCCGCGCTACCGTCCATGATCGGGACTTCTTCGGCGGTCAAGTCAATATGAAGATTGTCGATGCCCAAACCCGCAAGAGCCGACATCAGATGCTCGACTGTAGAGACGCGGCCCTCGCCCTCTCCAAGTACGGAAGCCATACGCGTGTCTCGCACCATCGCAGCCTGCGCAGGGATGTCAACGACCTCGGGCAAATCGACCCGATGAAAGACAATCCCCGTATCAGGCGCGGCTGGGCGCAGCGTCAACTCGACCCGGCGGCCCGAGTGAAGGCCGACCCCTGTGGTCTTGACGAGATTTTTAAGCGTACGTTGGCGAAACATAAATCGAAGCTAATTCCTTGAAATCTAGCACTATTGTACCGCTTTTGATGATGATTGCACCGCAAACAAGAGACGACAAGACACCCGGCCTGGGGAAGACCGGGTGCCGAACCAAAAGCCAGAAGCCTCAAAGGAGGCCTAAGGCATAGGGAGTCAGATGCTTAAACGATCAATCCGCCTGACGGCGCAAAAACGCAGGAATGTCGTAGTGCTCCATTCCCGACGTCTCAAGCGCACGCACTTGGGCGCTTGCCTGCGAGCGAGGATTACGCAACACCGAAGGCACGCCCAGATCCTGATTGTGGCCAACAGGCATATTATCCGTACCCGTGCGCTGCAATTCCATTGGCTCAGAGACAAGCACAGGACGGCTTTGCGCACGACCCAAACCTGTCGCCACAACCGTCACACGCAAGTTATCGCCCATCGTGTCGTCATACGCCGTACCAAAGATCACTGTTGCTTCGGGCGCTGCAAATCCGCTGATGTGATCCATAATGGCACGCGTCTCTTTCATCTTGAGCGAGCTGCTTGCCGTAATGTTGACCAGCACGCCACGCGCACCGTTCAAGTTCACGCCTTCCAGCAACGGACATGCCACGGCTTGCTCTGCGGCAACTTTGGCGCGATCTGGTCCAGCAGCCATCGCGGTGCCCAGCATCGCTTGACCTTGCTCGCCCATAATGGTTTTGACGTCTTCAAAGTCGACGTTCACGTTACCTTCGACGTTAATGATTTCGGCGATACCGGCACAAGCGTTATGCAAGACATCGTCAGCCGCCTTGAAACAATCCGCCTGCGTGGCATCCTCGTCCATCAATTCGTACAGATTTTCATTCAACACAACGATGAGCGAATGCACGTACTTGGATAACTCACTGATGCCGTCTTCCGACATCTTCATGCGCTTGGCACCTTCAAAGGAGAAAGGCTTGGTGACGACGCCGACCGTCAAAATACCAAGTTCCTTAGCCACCTCAGCCACCACTGGACCAGCGCCGGTACCTGTACCGCCACCCATCCCCGCAGTAATAAAGACCATGTTGGCGCCATGGAGTGCCGCACGAATTTCTTCGCGTGCCAACTCAGCAGCTGCACGGCCCTGATCAGGCTTGGCACCCGCACCCAAACCGGTACGGCCCAGACGAATCTGGACAGGCGCATTCGTTGCAGCCAATGCTTGCGCATCGGTATTGCAGCAAATGAAATCGACGCCCTGCACACCGGAACGAATCATATGCGAGACAGCATTGCCGCCCGCTCCACCGACACCGACCACCTTGATGATGGTGCCTTTGTTGGCGTTATCTAACATTTCAAACATCATGATTGACTCCCTCAAGTCTTAAACTTCGAACGTTTCTAAATTCCCCAAACTACATTTTAGAAATCGTCTCAAACTCGATGCCGAACGTATCCGCATCGGGCTTGAAACATCTCCACTTCAAGCCGAGTCGCACCATTGCTCCTCGACTTGTTTGATGTCCGAAGACATCAAATTCATTGCGTAAACCACTCTTTCATCCGTGCCAATATAGCCTTGAAACTCCCAGACTGCTGCGTAAATTTACGGCCACGCACGCGCTGCATTCTCGCCTCGCCCAACAAGCCCATGACCGTCGCAAAACGGGGGCTGCGCATCACATCAGCCAAGCTCCCGTCATACTCAGGTACCGCCACGCGCACAGGCTTTAAAAAGACATCCTCGGCGAGCTCAACCATGCCTGGCATCATCGACGACCCTCCAGTGAGCACCACGCCAGAGGACAACAAGTCCTCATAGCCGGACTCGCGGATGACTTGCTGCACCAATCCAAACAATTCTTCGACGCGCGGCTCTATCACTGCACCCAACGCCTGGCGCTTAACTTGCCTAGGACCACGATCGCCGAGGCCCGGAACCTCGACCACCTCGTCTGGACTCGCGAGCACTTGCTTAGCCACGCCGAAACGTAATTTGATGTCCTCGGCATCTGGCGTTGGCGTGCGCAGCATGGCCGCGATATCGCTGGTGATCTGATCTCCGGCAATCGGCAGCACGGCTGTGTGACGTATCGCCCCGCCCGTATAAATCGCGACATCGGTTGTGCCGCCACCAATATCGACCAACACCACGCCTAACTCTTTTTCGTCTGCCGTCAAACATGCGAGACTGGAAGCAAGCGGCTGCAAGATCAAATCCTGTACTTCCAAACCGCAGCGGCGCACACATTTCACGATGTTCTGAGCCGCACTCACAGCGCCCGTGACAATGTGCACTTTCACTTCCAGGCGCAAGCCACTCATTCCGATGGGCTCGCGGATGTCCTCTTGTCCATCCACGATGAACTCTTGGGTCAACACATGCAGGACTTGTTGATCTGTCGGGATATTCACAGCCTTTGCCGTTTCGATCACGCGCGTGACATCCATTGCCGTGACTTCCTTGTCTCTGACGGCCACCATGCCGCTCGAATTGAAGCTTCGAATATGACTACCCGCAATGCCGGTATAGACATCGCGAATTTTGCAATCCGCCATCAGTTCTGCTTCTTCGAGGGCGCGCTGGATGGAGTTGACCGTAGTCTCAATGTTGACTACGACTCCTTTGCGCATGCCTCGGGACTCATGTTGGCCCAAGCCAAGCACTTCAAAACGCCCCTCGGGCAATACCTCGGCGACGACAGCAACTACTTTGCTGGTGCCGATATCGAGGGCGACGATCAGATCCTTGATGTCACGGGTCATGGCGTTATCGTTTCTTTTTGAGTTGAGGGTTTTCGGGTAAGGCTGCAAGCGTCAGTGCAAAACCATGGGGATAGCGCAGATCGGCATGGGTCACCACGCGATCTCCAATTTTTGGGGTTGCCATAGGCAAGGCCTGGACAAACCGTTGAATGCGGTCCGCGAAGGGCAAGGCGCCCGGTATACCACCTTGCGGATCGGGCGCATCGGCACCCGGATCGCGGCCGAGCGCCAGCGTCATGCCATTGGAGAGTGTGACTTGCCACGCTAAGCGATCGCTGAGCGAGAGCTTGCGAACGGTCACATCCAAAGGCGCGAACCAGCGCGCGAGTTCGGCGTAGCGATGGACCACGAGCAACTCTTTGCCCTCGGGACCGTCGAATTGTGGCAGTACCACATCGTCGTCCAACTCCCCTTGATTCGCGGTAAAGACCTGCCCCCAGGTATTGAGCATCTGACTCTCGTTCCACAACGCAAGCGGTTGTTGCTCTTCGATCGAGACCCTGATTGCGTTGGGCCAAATCCGCCTGACGGAAGCCGAGCGTACCCAGGGCGCATCCTCGAACACTTTCTGCGCATCGACTAAGTTGATCGTAAAGAAATTGCCCGTCAGATTGCCCGCAATGGCGTTTTGAATACTCGCCGGCGTCACATAATGCAAAGTCGAATTGGGCGCGGGTTCGATCTCGATCGCTTGTAGTTCGAACTGTGGTCGCTGAATCAGCCAATAGATCCCCCCGGCCAACATGGCCAGCACCGCCAGCACCGCGAGGGTGTTGGCAAGTCGGTTGATCGTACGGGCTTCGTTCCACACAAATAACTCCGTTTATCCTTGAACCTGATTGACGCGACCCACTTTACAGCGCGCGTCCTTCAGTATGTGTACACACAACTCGGGATAACTCATCCCGACCGCTTTAGCCGCCATCGGTACAAGCGAGTGACTCGTCATCCCGGGCGAGGTATTCATTTCAATGAGCCAAGGACGGTCTTGCGTATCCAGAATCACGTCGGCACGTCCCCAGCCCTCGCAACCTAGCGCACGATAAGCCCGCACACTCAACTCAGCGATGTACTGCGACAAGGCGGGCGCAATCGGTGCCGGACACAAATACTGGGTATCGTCCGAAAAATATTTATTCTGGTAGTCGTAATTACCCCCTGGCGCGACAATCTCAATAAGCGGCAGCGCTCTCGCGCTCGGGCCTCGGCCCAATACTGCAACCGTCAACTCGCGTCCGGTGATGAACTGCTCTGCCAATACGACCTCGTCGTACTGGGCAGCAAGCCGATAGCCGTCGATAAGCGCGTTCGCTTCGCTGACTTTGACAATACCAAGCGTTGAGCCTTCATGCGGCGCCTTCATCATCAGAGGCAAACCCAAGTTCAAAGCCGCTGCAGACACATCATCCTCACCCGTCAGCTCTGCATAGCCAGGCGTTGGTAAACGCGCCTCCAGCCAGACACGTTTGGTCATGATTTTGTCCATGGCAAGGCTCGAAGCCATCGGGCCACTGCCCGTGTAAGGGATCCCCAATAACTCCAAGGCTCCCTGCAAGGTGCCATCCTCACCATACCGTCCGTGCAAAGCAATAAACACACGATCAAAGCCCTGCTGAGCAAGCTCCGAAAAACTGCGCGTACCGGTATCGAACAAATGCGCATCCACCCCTTGAGTAAGCAGCGCTGCATGAACGCCACCCCCTGACATCAGCGAAACCTCGCGTTCTGCGGATTTTCCACCGTACAACACACCGACTTTGCCGAAATCATGAGCACTCATCGTGGGCTCCCTAGCTGTTCGGGCACTTTACTGATTGAACCCGCCCCCATCACGATGACCACATCCCCTGCTTGTGCAAAATCCCGAATCGCTTCGTGCATCATGCCAACATCTTCGACAAACACGGGCTCCACCTTGCCGGCGACGCGCACGCCACGCGCAAGCGCGCGGCCATCGGCCGCGACGAGAGCGGGCTCGCCTGCCGCATAGACTTCCGTCAGCAGTACGGCATCCGCGGAGCTTAGGACTTTGACGAAATCCTCAAAACAATCTCTTGTGCGCGTGTAGCGATGAGGCTGAAACGCCAACACAATACGTCTTTCAGGCCAAGCGCCTCGTGCAGCCGCCAAGGTCGCCGCCATTTCAACAGGATGATGTCCATAGTCATCAATCACGCTGAACAGGCCGCCGTTTTTAGCCTTGAAGTCACCCACCTGCGTAAATCTTCTACCCACACCACCGAAATTCGACAAGGCGCTGGCGATGGCGCCATCGTCCACGCCCAACTCTGTTGCGACGGAGATCGCAGCCAACGCATTCAATACGTTGTGCAACCCTGGCAGATTCAACTCAACTGACATTTTTGGCAAAGCGCCTTGTCGCGTTTGACGTTCTACATCGAACATCATCCGCGTACCCGTTGCGCGCACGTTGGTCGCGCGGACTTGTGCGTCAGCATTCACGCCATAGGTAATGACAGGCCTGGATACAAACGGCAAAATCTCACGTACATTCGCATCGTCAGAGCACACGATCGCACTGCCATAAAAAGGCAAACGCTGCGTAAATTCGACAAAAGCACTCTTGAGTTTTGCGACATCGTGACCATAGGTATCCATATGGTCAGCGTCGATGTTGGTGATGATCGCCATCACGGGCAACAGATTCAAAAAGGAAGCATCGGACTCATCGGCTTCGACGACAATAAAGTCACCCTGTCCCAACCCAGCATTCGCGCCCGCAGAGTTCAACCGGCCACCGATCACAAAAGTAGGATCAAGCCCGCCAGCGGCCAGAACACTTGCCACCAAGCTCGTCGTTGTCGTTTTTCCATGCGTGCCGGCCACGGCGATTCCGCGTTTAAGACGCATCAATTCGGCTAACATGACCGCGCGCGGCACCACAGGAATCCGCGCCTCGCGCGCCGCGATCACCTCGGGATTGTTATTAGCCACCGCCGTCGATGTCACGATCGCGTCGGCACCTCTCACGTTTTCAGCCTGATGGCCTACAGAAATCAATGCACCGAGGTCGGCTAATCGTTGCGTGACTGCGGACTGTGACAAATCTGAGCCAGAAATACGATAGCCAAGATTGAGCAATACCTCGGCGATACCGCTCATGCCAGAGCCGCCAATGCCTACGAAGTGGATATGCTCGATTCGATGCTTCATTTCACCACTCCGACTAATTCTTCACAAATGTCCGCGATTCGCTCGGCGGCCATCGGTCGCGCGTGTGCTCGGGCGCGCTGCGCGACCTCCGCGAGCTCTGGACGCGTGCGCTCAGCAAGCCATTGCGCCAACTGCGGCGCCGACAGATTTTCTTGCTGCAGCAACCAAGCAGAACCATCGTCACTCAAAAATCTTGCATTGGCGGTTTGATGATCATCGACTGCATGCGGAAAAGGGATAAAAAGAGCCGCGACGCCGGCCGCGGCGACTTCTGCAACCGTCATCGCTCCCGCGCGACAAATCAGTAAATCGGCTTGGCCTAAGGCCTGAGCCATATCGTCGACAAAGGCCACGCAATCCGCCTGAACACCGACCTGTTTGTAAGCCGCTTCAAGCGCTTCCAAATTTTTCGCGCCTGACTGATGCATAACCACTGGACGTTGCGCCTCTGGCATCAATGCGAGCGCCTTAGGAATGACCGTATTCAGTACAGTGGCACCGAGACTACCGCCGACTACGAGCACGCGCAAAGGCCCCGTGCGTTGCGCATAACGTAGCGCAGGCTCAGTCAACGCCACGACATCCTGACGCACAGGGTTGCCGACCACCTCCGCACCCGGCAAGGCACCCGGAAATCCCGCCAAGACACGCTTGGAAATTTTGGCGAGTGCTTTATTTGCCATGCCTGCGATGGCATTTTGCTCATGTAAAACCAAGGGGCGGGTACGTAGCGCACTCACGACACCGCCTGGAAATGAGACATAGCCGCCCATCCCTAGCACCACATTAGGACGGATCGTTGAGAAATGGTGCCATGCTTGGCACAAGGCACGCATCAACAAAAATGGCGCGAGTAATTTGGCGCGCAGACCGCGTCCGCGTAAACCTGCAAAACGCAAAGGGGCTAATTCATAACCGCGCGCGGGAACAATCTGTCCTTCCATTTTTTCAGGATGACCTAGCCAACGCACGGTCCAACCGCGCGTGCGCAAAACATCGGCCACGGCAAGCCCGGGCATGATATGCCCACCCGTACCACCGGCCATAATCAAAATCGTGGGAGAGGTGCTTGTCATGTGCGGACCCCTCGCATCAAATTTCGATTTTCTACGTCAACCCGCAACACAATCGCCACCGCAATCAGGTTCATCAGCAAACCCGAACCGCCATAACTCACGAAAGGTAAAGTCAACCCTTTCGTTGGCAATACACCCAAGCAGACACCCACATTAATAAAGGCCTGAACGCCAAACCATAGTCCAACACCTTGCGCCACCAAGCCACCAAACACTCTTTCCATGGCGATGGCTTGTCTACCAATTTCAAAGCAGCGCTGCACAACGACGGCAAAAAGCACCAGAATCAACATGATGCCGACAAATCCTAACTCTTCACCGATCACTGCGACGATAAAATCGGTGTGCGCCTCAGGTAGATAGTGCAATTTCTCGACACTACTTCCGAGTCCTACCCCTGTCCACTCTCCCCGTCCCACTGCCATCAAAGAGTGCGACAACTGATAGGCCGTTGATTGGGCATACACAGGATTCCAGGGATCAAGATAGGCAAAAACCCGCTCAAGTCGCCAAGGCGTTAGCCAAATAATGAGTGCGAAACCGGACAATAAAATGCCCGCGATAGAGGAAAATATTTTTGCGCTGATCCCACCCAAAAAGAGGATACCCATCACGATGGTGACTGTCACGATCAACGCACCTAGGTCAGGCTGTTTAAGTAACAACAACGCCACAATGCCCAAAATCAGAGCAATCGGCACAAAGCCACGTAAAAAACTTTGCAAATGCTCTTTTTTGCGAATGACGTAATCCGCCGTCAAAAGAATGACTGCAAACTTCATCAATTCGGAAGGCTGAAACGTCACGGGTCCAACCGGTAGCCAACGCATCGCGTTGTTCGCTTTTTTTCCGATGCCGGGGATGAGTACTAAAATAAGTAAGATCACCGTAATACAAAACAAACCAATCGTCATCCGACGCCAAGCCGTCATCGGGACGGTCAAGACCATTGTGGAGACAAAGAGTCCAATCGCCACATAAGCAAATTGGCGCAGTACAAAAGAGTAACGACCATAATTGGCACGCGGTCCGTCAGCGAGCGCAATCGCCGCCGAATACACCATCAAAATTCCGAGTCCCACCAAAATACTGGTCGCGATTACAAGCGGCAAGTCGTAATTACGCATGGTCGTTCGACCTGGGGATACCGCATTGACGCTACCTGTCAATTCTGCGAAGAGGCTCATACCACCTCTCCTTGATCAAGCGCGAGATCCATCGCAGTGTCAACAAATATCTGGCCGCGATGAGGATAGTTGTTAAACATATCGAAACTTGCGCATGCAGGCGAGAGAACAATGGCGTCTCCCTCTTGCGCATGCTCAAACGCTTGCGCCACGGCATGCCGCATGTCGCGCGCCAACACACAAGGCACTTCAGAGGGCGCCAGCACCTGCGACAACAAGGGTCCATCCTGGCCGATCAAAATCACTGCGCTGACATGGCGCTTGATCACGGGCACCAACGGTTCAAAGTCCTGGCCCTTGCCTACGCCGCCAGCAATCAACACGATCCGACGACCCAATCCCTCGATTCCCGCCGCGGTGGCACCCACATTGGTGCCCTTGCTGTCGTTGAAAAAGTCAATACCCCGTATGCTGCGCACAAACGCCATACGATGCGGCTCACCCTCATACTCTGAGGCTGCCCGCAACATAGGCGCCCAATTCGCGCCACATGCGCGACCGAGCAACAAGGCGGCCTGACAATTCAGCGCATTATGCAAACCTTTGATACCCAAGGCCTCGACAGGCATTAATCGCAACATACGTCCGACTTGCCGCTCCGGGGCGGGCGCATTTTTTTTGCGTCTTGCCGGGGCAGGTACATCATCCTCGAAATCTGTTGCCTCAGAAGAGCACAACCACATCACATCATGGCTGGCCTCGATCCCGACGTCACCCGTGAGCATCGGCGTATCACGCCCAAAACTACGAACATTCATCGCACGTTGAGATTCGACCAATGACATGACATTGGCATCATCGCGATTCAAGATCCACTGATCCGCCATGGCGAAAATTCGCGCCTTCGCTTCACAATAGGCTTGCATCGTGACATGCCAGTCAAGATGGTCTTGCGTCAAATTCAATACCGTCGCAGCCGTCATCTGCAAACTACGCGTCGTTTCCAACTGAAAGCTCGAGAGCTCAAGCACCCAGACATCGGGTAAGTCCTGTTGGTCCAAGGCCTCCATCAGTGCATGCAAAGCTGCGGGGCTGATGTTGCCAGCAGCTCTTGCGCGCAAACCTGAAGCCTCGAGCATGCGGCGCGTCAGGGCTGTGACGGTCGTCTTTCCATTGGTGCCCGTGATCCCTAGCACTTTAGGTGCGTATTGACGCTCTGCATTCAGCGTCTTGAGTGCGCGAGCAAACAACTCGATCTCGCCAGTGATTTCAACATCACGCGCTTTTGCGGCTTCGAGTAACTCACGGACTGGCGACATGCCCGGCGCGAGCCCAGGGCTGAGGACCAGTTGCTGGACATCATCGAGCAAGGATTCGGCAAATACATCACACCCCCAATGCCACTCGACACGCGTGGCATCAAGCTCGGCGGTCAGCGATTCCAAACCAGCAGGCATCGCACGCGTATCGGCAATGCGCAGCAACGCGCCATTGCGCGCGCACCAGCGAGCGGCGGCAATACCTGTCTCACCGAGCCCTACGATCAGGACGCGTGAAGGAAAGCCAGAGGACACGACTGCTTCGTTCATCGAATCTTCAAAGAGGACAAACCAATCAACACCAGCATCATGCTGATGATCCAAAACCTAATCACAACTTGAGTTTCTTTCCATCCACCCACTTCAAAGTGGTGGTGTAGGGGCGCCATGCGCAGCACCCGCCTACCTTCCCCGTATCTACGCTTGGTGTATTTGAACCAAAAAACTTGCACCATCACCGATACCGTTTCAGCCACAAATACACCGCCCATGATGAACAGTACGATTTCCTGTCTCACGATGATGGCCATCGTGCCAAGCATGCCGCCCAACGCGAGAGCGCCGACATCGCCCATAAAGACCTGCGCTGGATGTGCGTTGAACCACAAGAATGCGAGGCCCGCGCCGGCCAGCGCCGCGCACAACACCATTAACTCTCCTGCGCCAGGTACGTAAGGGAACAAGAGGTATTTCGAGTAATCCACCCGCCCTACCACGTAGGCAAAAATCCCAAGCGCTGAACCCACCATCACCGTCGGCATAATGGCCAACCCATCTAACCCGTCCGTTAAATTGACGGCATTACTTGTGCCGACAATCACAAGCCAACTCAGCGCCACAAAACCAAACACACCTAATGGGTAAGTGATTGTTTTGAAAAAAGGCACCATCAAATCCGTACGCGTGGGGAGATCGATCGTAAAACCACTCATCACCCAATCGCGCATCAAAGGCCAAACATTCGCAGTCGCAGGGGCCGATACTGCGAAGGTGAGATAAACAGCAGCCACCAAACCAATCAATGCTTGCCAGAAAAATTTCTGGCGCGCGGGCATGCCCTCGGGGTCGCGGTGAACGACTTTTCGGTAGTCATCGACCCAGCCGATCCAGCCGAAACCGAATGTTACGAGCAACACCACCCAAACAAAACGGTTTGTCCAATCCGCCCACAGCAAGGTACTCATTCCGATTGAAATCAGAATCAGCGCGCCTCCCATCGTCGGTGTTCCGGTCTTGACAAGATGCGTCTGGGGACCGTAACTACGAACAGCTTGTCCGATCTTGAGGGCCGTTAAACGCCGAATGACAAAGGGCCCTGCAACCAAGCCAATCAGCAATGAAGTCGCGCATGCGAGAACGGCCCGTAACGTGATGTACTCAAACACAGCAAAGCTGCGAATGTGGTTGTCTGCGATCCAACCAAACAGTTCATACAGCATGCTTCACCGCGCCCTCGGGATGAATCCCTGTTGTTTTTAGATAATCTTTGACGATGCGCTCCATGCGCATAAACCGCGAGCCCTTCACCAACACACTCTTTGCTGAAAGCGCACATAACATTTCGCACAACTGCTCCGACGACGTGCCCATCACGCCTGACGCACCAAAAGCGCGGGCACTTTCACGCGTCGCCTCGCCAAGCGTCAGCAAGTGCTCAACTCCCCGTTCGCGCGCATATGCACCCACTTCACGATGCATTTCTGGACCGTTGTCACCGACCTCACCCATATCGCCAAGTACAAGCACGCGCGGCGCAGGCAACGTGGCGAGCACGTCAATGGCGGCGCGCACAGAATCAGGATTTGCGTTGTAACTGTCGTCGATTAATACTCTTTGGTTGCTTAAACGATGTGTTTGCATCCGACCCGCTACAGCTTGAAAACTTTCCAGGCCCAGAGCAATCGCCGACAGAGGCGCGCCGGCCGAATGCGCACAAGCCGCTGCGGCCAGAGCATTGCGTACATTATGCAAACCCGGCACTGATAGTTGGATATTGCATTGACCATCAGGCAGATTCAAGACGAAAGTCGAGCCAAGCGCATCAGTTTGAATCTCGCTTGGCCACACCTCAGCTTGTTCTGTCATGCCAAACCGCAACGATGGATGCTGGATGGACAAACGACTCCATAGCGCGGAAAACTCTTCGTCCGCAGGATAAATCTTGATGCCGTCCTCGCTGAGCGAACCAAAAACCGAGCCGTTTTCAAGCGCGACCGCTTCTACGCTCGCCATAAACTCTTGATGCTCTCTTTGTGCATTGTTGACCAACGCCACCGTTGGCTCCACGATTCGAGCAAGCACCTCGATTTCGCCAGGATGGTTCATACCCAGCTCAATCACAGCAGCTTGATGCGCACGACGCAAACGCATCAACGTCAACGGCACACCAAGCTCATTATTCAGATTGCCAACCGTTGCCAAGCTTTGTTCCTTGCCAAGCCACGCGACCAAGATAGCGGCGATCATTTCTTTAGTCGTCGTCTTGCCGTTGCTGCCGGTGACGGCAATCATCGGGATCGAGAATTGACGACGCCAAGCTTGACCCAGCGCGAGCAACGCTGCGCGCGTGTCACCCAGTGCAATTTGAGGCAATGCGAGGGTCGTGTCACTCTTGTCGACGATCGCCACACTAGCGCCCAACTCCGCGACTTGTTTTAAAAAGTCATGTCCGTCGAAATTCTCGCCGCGCAAAGCAACAAAGACCGCACCCGCTTCCAGTTTTCTCGAATCCGTCTGCACAGGACGCTCTTGCATCAATAAAAATGCTGCCTGCGCCCACTGACGAT
Organism: Burkholderiaceae bacterium; assembly: GCA_044368775.1. Taxonomy (GTDB): domain Bacteria; phylum Pseudomonadota; class Gammaproteobacteria; order Burkholderiales; family Burkholderiaceae_B; genus Zwartia. The sequence goes on along the minus strand of JBILJA010000047.1, from coordinate 1,445 downwards.
CATCAAAGTCATGGCGGATACCCCGCACTTCTTGATACGTCTCATGCCCCTTGCCTGCGATGAGAATCACATCGTTGGCATCCGCGCCCAACACGGTTTGAAGAATCGCTTGCGCCCGATCTTCAATAATAAGAACATTCTTTTTTGATGTATCAGCAAGATCGGCAACGATATTGGCCAAAATTGTCACAGGCTCTTCATTTCGCGGATTATCGCTTGTCACTACGACATGATCGGCCAAGCGTTGAGCAACACTCCCCATAATAGGACGCTTGCCCGCATCTCGATTTCCGCCACAACCAAAGATACACCAGAGTTTGCCTTGTCGCGACTGAGTCAAAGGACGTAACGTCCTAAGAACGCGATCCAATGCGTCAGGCGTGTGCGCATAATCCACGACGACCACAGGCACGGCCACGTTCGATAAAAGAGAGGTCACGCGTTCGAGTCGTCCATCGACCGGATTCAACTCGGCAATCGCTGCGCTGATTTTTGTCAGATCCCATCCTAACGCTTGCAATATGCCCGAGACACATAACAAGTTCGACACATTATGATTACCCAGAGCACGGCTTTGCACCTGCTCTTGTCTGCCCTGCGACTTGAGCACAAAAGCCTTACCATGCGCATGCGGCTGCAACTCGCTCGCCGTCAGCGTCGCGGAACCCGCTTGATTCGTAATGCTGTAAGTCAACACCCCACAAGAGACTTGCTGAGCGAGTCGAACACCCACCGGATCATCCAGATTCAAGACGGCAAACTTCAGTCCAGGCCATGCAAACAATCTGGCCTTTGCCGCTTCGTATGCCTGCATGGTCTTGTGATAATCGAGGTGATCACGCGACAAATTGGTGTAGCCGGCAATATGGATTCGGACGCCATCTAGGCGCCCCTGATCCAGCCCAATCGAAGACGCCTCCATCGCAACATAGACGGCACCGACTTCGTGCAGCATCGCCAAGGTTTTATGTACCGAAATCACATCGGGCGTTGTCAATTGACCTGGTACTAAATAGCCATCAGGATATGTCACGCCTAGAGTGCCGATCACCCCCACCTGTTGACCAACTCCTCTGAGAGCTTGAGACAACCAATCGACACAACTTGTTTTTCCGTTCGTGCCTGTTACCGCAATCACGGTCAGCTTTGCTGAAGGACTGTCATACCAAAGGTCCGCCAATATGCCTAAGCGCGCCTTTAAACTGAGCACGGCAAAAAGTGGCACCTCAGCATCGATGGACTGCCATGCCTGTCGATCATCGACATGCATCACCACGGCAGCGGCACCGCGCTCGATCGCCATCGCAATAAAGTCGCGCCCGTCGCTCTGCTTCCCAGGGATCGCGACAAATACATCACCAGACGTCACCAAACGGGAATCGGACGTTAAGTGTGCGCCACACTCCACGGTCCGTCGCAACAATGCGATGAAATTCTCATTGGAC
>JBILJA010000046.1:0-15669 GCA_044368775.1 Burkholderiaceae bacterium | reverse complement strand
CGCCAGCCTACGTTCTTGGCCCAGGCCTGCCCACGGTTACTCCACCACGTGTATTGCTCGGGGCTTGGGTCCAGCGTTCTAAACACATCGACAAAGCCGATTTCCTCGAGGGTGTGTGTGACCCAAGCGCGCTCCTCAGGGGTGAAGCCTGAATTTTTCTGATTTGATTTCCAGTTTTTGAGATCGATTTCTTTGTGCGCGATGTTCCAGTCGGCGCAGATGACGTACTCGCGCTTAGTCTTTTTGTGATCGTCCATCAAGGCTTGTAACCAAGGGCCAAATTTAGCCAAGAAGCGAAACTTGGCCTCCTGGCGTTCTGGGCCGCTTGAGCCTGAGGGGAGGTAGGCGCTCACCACTGTAAGGTTGGACCAGTCTGCACGAATCACACGACCTTCTTGATCAAACTCTGGGCAGTCCATTCCGGTGAGCACGCGCTCGGGCTGTTGTTTCAAATAAAGACCGACTCCGCTGTAGCCTTTTTTTTCGGCTGCACAAAAATAGCCGGTGTAGCCTAGAGGATGTTGATAGTCATGCTGAATGTCCGCTAGATGCGCTTTCAATTCCTGAAGGCAAAGAATATCCGCCTGATGTGCTTTTAGCCATTCCACTAGGCCTTTGTTGTAAGCGGAGCGGATGCCGTTGAGGTTCAGTGAGGTGATGCGCAGCAAGGCAGAACTCCTAGTCGGTGAGATAATGTAGGCGTTAAAGTCGAGTCGAAACGGAAAGGAATACTATGTCGCTAGGTGCTGATCGTCGAGAATTTGTACAGTTTGCCTTAAAAGAGGGCGTGCTGCGCTTTGGTAGTTTTGTGACGAAGTCAGGTCGCACAAGCCCCTACTTTTTCAACGCAGGCCTTTTCAATACGGGCGCCTCTGTCGGCAAGCTTGCGCAATTTTATGCGCAGGCACTGGTGGACGCCAAGTTGCCATTTGATATGTTGTTCGGACCTGCTTACAAGGGTATTCCCCTCGCAACAGCCACTTCGGTCGCCCTTGCATCGCACGCAGGGCTTGAAGGGCGCGATGTACCTTTCGCCTACAACCGCAAAGAAGCCAAAGATCACGGCGAGGGCGGTGTACTAGTGGGCGCACCACTCAAGGGCAAAGTCGTCATCATTGATGATGTGATTACAGCAGGTACCTCGGTACGAGAGTCGGTTGACATCATTCGGGCGGCGGGTGCAGAGCCTTGTGCCGTGCTGATCGCAATGGACCGAATGGAGCGGGCGGGGCCAGATGGTGGGCTTTCGCCTCACTCAGCGGTGCAGGAAGTGCAGCAGAGCTATGGTTTGCCAGTTGTCAGCATTGCCTCGCTCACTGATATCCTGGCACTGCTTGAAAATAACGCCGAGTTCGCCGAACACCGCGAGGCGGTGCTGGCGTATCGCGCGCGTTACGGCATCTAGCTCTCTAGCTTGGTCTTCAGGAGGTCATTGACCTGCTGAGGGTTTGCTTTGCCTTTGGCGGCCTTCATAATCTGACCGACCAGTGAGTTAAAGGCTTTTTGTTTGCCTGCGCGGTACTCCGCCACAATCACGGGGTTGTCAGCGAGCACTGCATCCACCATCGCAGCAATAGCGCCTGAGTCACTAATTTGCGTCAGACCTTTGGCTTGAATAATGGCATCGGGATTGCCATCCAGTTCGCCTGCCCACATCGCAGCAAATACATCGCGGGCAATTTTGTTGGAGATGGTGCCATCAATGATGCGAGTCAGAAGCGCTGCCAGCGCCGCAGCTGAAACCGGTGATTCGGTGATGTCTTTTTCTTCTCGGTTGAGCGTCGCAGAGACCTCACCCATGATCCAGTTGGCAGCGAGTTTGGCTTGACTGGCAGGCAGTGCCGCATTGACGCTTTCAAAATACTTGGCGAGATCACGGCTAATCGACAGCTGAGCAGCATCCACGGGTGTCAGGCCAAACTCAGAGATAAATCGTGCGCGCAAGGCTGCCGGAAGCTCCGGCATGGTCTGACGCACGGCTTCAATCCAATCCTGGGCGATCACAAGTGGTGGCAGGTCAGGGTCGGGAAAATAGCGATAGTCGTGCGCGTCTTCTTTGCTGCGCATGCTGCGTGTTTCGTCACGGTCTGAGTCATAGAGACGTGTTTCTTGAACAACGCGACCACCATCCTCAATCAGTTCGATTTGGCGTCGAACCTCATATTGAATGGCGCGCTCAAGAAACTTAAAAGAGTTCACGTTTTTGATTTCACAGCGTGTGCCGAACTCTTGTTGGCCGACGGGGCGGACCGACACGTTTGCATCGATGCGGAATGAGCCTTCTTGCATATTGCCATCACAAATGCCTAGCCACATGACTAGGCTGTGTAGGGCTTTGGCATAGGCGACGGCTTCGGCGGCAGAGCGCATTTCTGGCTCCGATACGATCTCAAGCAGAGGCGTGCCCGCGCGGTTTAAGTCAATGCCTGAGGAGGACTCGCCATGCGGACCCACAAAGTCATCGTGCATGGATTTACCGGCGTCCTCCTCGAGGTGCGCGCGTGTCAAATTAACAGTTTTTTCCTGATCGCCAACAAAAAAAGAAATAGAGCCGCCTTGTACAACGGGGATCTCAAACTGGCTGATTTGGTAGTTTTTTGGAGAGTCAGGGTAAAAGTAGTTTTTGCGCGCAAAAATGGACCGAGGTGCAATCGTCGCACCCACAGCTAAGCCCAAGCGAATCGCGCGTTCGACGGCCGCACGGTTCATGACCGGCAGCGAGCCAGGCAGCGCTAAGTCGACTTCGTTGGCCTGTGTATTGGGCAAAGCACCGTAGCGCGTGGAGCTACCTGAAAAAATTTTGGTTTGAGTCGAGAGCTGGGTGTGCGTTTCCAGTCCGATCACGATTTCCCATGCCATTATGCTTGCCCCGCAACGCGTTGATGCCAGTCCGTGACTTGCTGAAACTGATGGGCGACTGCAAGAAGTCGCCCTTCGTCGAAATAGTTACCAATAATCTGCAAACCGATTGGTAAGGGCTTACCGGAGGCGCCTGGACCAAAACCGCAGGGAATCGACATGCCCGGCAAGCCTGCGAGATTGAGACCTAAAGTGTAAATATCCACCAACCAATCGGCAGTCGGGTCATTTTGATTTTGCTCGATGGGTTGCGCGACCGTTGGCGTGACTGGGCCCATGATGACATCACAATGCTGTGTCAGTGCAGCCTGAAAGTCATCCACAATCATGCGGCGCAAACGTTGTGCTTGCAAGTAGTAAGCATCGTAGTAACCATGCGACAGGACGTACGTGCCAATCAGAATGCGGCGTTTAACTTCTGAGCCAAAGCCTTCCGCGCGCGAGCGTGCAGTCATGTCTTCGAGATCCGAGTATGACTCGCTGCGATGACCATAACGCACCCCGTCGTAGCGGGAGAGGTTGCTTGAAGCTTCGGCGGGTGCAATCACATAATAGGCCGGGATGGACAACGCAGTCCTTGGCAAGGAAATATCGACACATTGGGCACCGAGTTTTTCAAACTGTTGCAGGGCGATCTCGATCGCTTGGGCAACATCGTTGGACAGTCCCGCTCCAAAGAACTCTTTGGGTACGCCAATGCGTAAGCCCTTAAGTGGCTGAGTCGCATTGCTGCAAAAGCTTTTGTCAGCATAGTTGAATTCAGCGCGGATGCGCCCCGGTGCGTTAGGGAGGCCTTTGCAGTGTTCTGCGCTCGTGGAGTCTTTGTTGTCAAAGCCGCTCATAACATCGAGCAGATCGACGAGATCGAGCGCACTGCTGGCTAAGGGACCGGCTTGATCGAGGCTTGAGCCGTAGGCGATCATGCCGTAGCGAGAGACGGCGCCGTAGGTAGGTTTGATGCCGCTGACGCCGCAGAGCGCCGCGGGCTGGCGCACAGAGCCCCCGGTATCAGTACCCGTAGCGGCAATAATGAGCTTGGCCGCCACGGCTGCCGCAGAGGCGCCGGATGACCCCCCCGGCACTGCAGAGGTATCCCAAGGATTATGGGTGGGACCAAACGCGGAGTGCTTATTACCGGAGCCCATGGCGAATTCGTCACAATTGAGTTTGCCGAGGGTGACGCAGCCTGCGGCGCGTAAATTGTGCACAACGGTGGCATCGAAAGGGCTCGTATATTGCTTGAGCATGTTGCTGCCAGCAGTGCTGCGCCAGCCCTGGGTCACAAAGACATCCTTATGGGCGATAGGCAGGCCCGTCAATACCGTGCCGCGACCAGTCGCCAACAAGTTGTCGGCATCGCGGGCCTGCGCGAGCGTGAGTTCTGCGTCGGTGTGGACGAAAGCATTCAAGCTGGCATGCAGCTCAATTTGTCTTAGGCAGTCTTGCGCAAGTTCAGTGGCGCTGACTAGGCGGTTTGACAGTGCCTGATGGAGTGCGGTGATGTTGGGATAGCGCTGGAGTGCGTTGGACATGTTATTCAATCACCTTGGGAACCAGGAACAGACCATTGGAGGCGCCCGGGGCGTTGGCCATCAACGCGTCGCGACGCTCAGCCGAGGACACCTCGGTCACAACATCGTTTCGCAGTCGAAGATGAATGTCTGATACAGATGCAAGGGGATGCGCCAAGGGCTCAACACCTTGGGTATCGACCGACTGGAGCGTTTCAATGATGCCAAGTATTTTATTAAGGTCCGTCTGCGCCTGAGTCAGTTGCTCAGGAGTGAGATGAAGCCTTGCCAGGCGGGCGATACGGGCGACTTCTTGGTCTGAGAGGGCCATAAGGCAGATTTAATCCATTGAAAGTGTGAGCCCGTGACTTTCCGAGCTTGACGAGAGTAAGTTTTGCCGTTGTAAGGGAATTATAAGTTATGATAGAGGGCTAATCGCCGCAGGTTGCGTGCGTCAATTTTCCCTATGGCTGGGCTCTCATGTTCGGATTCCTGCGTAGTTATTTTTCAAGTGATATGGCGATCGATCTCGGTACCGCCAACACCCTCATTTACGTCCGTGGCAAAGGCATCGTTCTTGACGAGCCCTCAGTCGTCGCGATTCGCCACGACGGCGGTCCCGGAGGTAAAAAAATCATCCAAGCCGTTGGTCGCGAAGCCAAGCAAATGCTTGGGCGTGTTCCTGGCAACATCGAGGCGATTCGCCCGATGAAAGACGGCGTGATCGCCGACTTTACGGTGACTGAGCAAATGCTCAAGCAATTCATCCGCATGGTGCATCCGCGCAATATGTTGGCGCCCAGCCCCCGGATTATTGTTTGTGTGCCTTGTGGCTCAACGCAGGTTGAGCGTCGTGCGATCCGTGAGTCCGCATTGGGTGCGGGCGCCAGTCGCGTGTATTTGATCGAAGAGCCTATGGCCGCTGCGATTGGTGCCGGTCTGAATGTATCGGATGCGAGCGGCTCCATGGTGGTCGATATTGGCGGTGGCACGACTGAGGTTGCCGTGATCTCCCTGGGCGGCATGGTCTACAAGGGTTCAGTGCGTGTTGGCGGCGACAAATTCGACGAGGCAATCGTCAATTACATCCGTCGCAATTACGGGATGTTGATTGGTGAACCCACGGCCGAGCTCATCAAAAAAGAGATTGGTTCGGCTTTTCCAGGTTCTGAAGTCCGAGAGATCGAAGTCAAAGGCCGCAATTTGGCCGAGGGCGTGCCTCGCAGCTTCACAGTCTCGTCTAACGAGATTTTGGAATCGCTGACCGATCCTCTTAACCAGATCGTTTCTGCAGTCAAGATTGCTCTCGAAAATACCCCGCCTGAGCTGGGTGCAGACATTACGGACAAGGGCATTGCGTTGACGGGTGGAGGCGCATTGTTGCGTGACCTCGATCGTCTGCTCCAAGAAGAAACTGGCTTACCCGTGATCGTTGCAGAGGATCCTTTGACCTGCGTTGTCCGCGGCTGCGGCGACGCTCTCGAGCACCTAGAAAAACTAGGCGCAATATTCATTAACGACTAGTCGGCCTGGCCTTTTTGGGTGCGGGTGACTTTGTACTGAGCTCTGATGCAACGACACGTCACCCTACGTCTTTTTCGGCGCGGACCCGCCGCCGAAGTCACCCTGACCTTACTGGTGTTGCTCGCGATCGTCTTATTGTTTACCGATGCGACATGGAGCAAAACGAATCCTGTTCGTCAAGCAATCGCCACAACACTGTATCCCTTTCAACGCGCCGTGCTTTTTCCACGTGACATGCTCACGATGGCCAATGAATGGGCCAACGCAGCAGCGCTGATCAAGTCTGAAAACGAAGCCTTGCAGCGGCAACGCATCACGCTGGCACAGGTTTCAACGAATGCCGCGCTGCTTTCAGCCGAGAACACACAACTGCGTCGTCTATTGGGTGTCTTGGAGACTGCCGTCGAGCGCCCGACTGTGGTCGTCGAGGTGCTCTACGAACCGGTCAACGCCTTCACAAGACGTATTGTGTTCAACAAAGGTAGCCGAGCGGGTATCGCTCAGGGCATGCCGGTCATTGACGAAAGTGGTGTGGTCGGTCAAATCACGCGTGTCACACCCATGTCTTCTGAAGCAGCAATGCTGACCGATGAGATTGTGTCGATCCCCGTTCAGGTGCTTCGCAACGGCCTAAGGCTTATTGCTTTTGGCTCAAACTCTCCCGGAAAGGTCGAGGTGCGATACTTTTCCTCTGATGCGGATATTCGAGAGGGTGATCAATTGGTGACCAGTGGTGTGGGGGGCGTCTTCCCCGCAGGACTGGCTGTGGGGCGGATCGATCATGTCGAACGTAATCCTGCCTCAGGTTTTGCCCGCGCTGAGGCTCAGCCCGCCTCTCATCCGGAACGCCACAGACATTTTCTGGTCTTACAAGTACCGGTTGGCGATGGCTTAACGTCCTCGCCTGCAGCGACTACCATTTCTTCAACGGGGCTTGCGGGTGCGACAGACAAAACCAAGTAATTACGAGGTCATGAAGCCACGTTCAAAAAGACCACCCATGCCGATGGCTCACGCCGTTGGCCCTGAGTCGGTCATGACAACTTCTGGGGCTGGGTATGTGTGGGCCACCATGCTACTGGTCTGGGTGTTGTCCCTGCTACCTTGGCGCGTCTGGCATTCTGCACCAGAGTTACTTCTACTTGTGATTACTTTTTGGTCCTTGCACGACTCTCGTCGTGTTGGAATGGTGGTGGCATTTTTATTTGGCTTGACGCTCGACGTGCACGATGTGGGGCCGCTGGGACTGCAGGCGCTGATGTTCGTCTTGACCGTGTATGGGGCACAAGCCATGCAGCGTCGCGTGTTGCGCTTTGACTTACTTCAGCAAAGTATCCATTTATTGCCTGTTTTTGTGGGCGCGAAGCTTGTGACAGTTTTAATCGGTGCATTTTTGGTGAGTGCATGGCCCGGATGGTCTTGGTTATTTAGCGCGCTTTTGACCGCGGCATGCTGGCCGTTGGTGAGCTGGTTGCTTTTGTTGCCTCAGCATCGATTAGATGATGCTGAAGGCGGCTCTTCGTGAGCCTGAAAAACAATGTTTGACTTCAAACAAACAGATCAACTGCAAAAAAAGCGCTTCCTGCTGAGAGCGGGCGTGGCGGGTATTTTTGCGGTGATATGTTTTGGTTTGCTGGGTTGGCGCTTTTGGGTGTTACAGGTTGAGCGACATGAAAGTCTCGCTGCACGTGCGGAAAATAATCGCATTGCTGTGTTGCCTATACCTCCTCGACGCGGCGATATTTTTGATCGTAACGGCGAAGTGCTTGCCCGTAATTACCTGAGTTATACACTCGAAGTTGTGCCGGGGCGTGCCGGTAATGTCGATGAGATGTTGAATCGTTTGACTCCCGTTGTCTATGTTAGTAGCGCGGACCAGCGACGTTTCAAACGTCGTGTCAACGAGTCGGGTCGTTATGCCAGCATTGTTTTGCGCAACAACCTCAACGAGACCGAAGCTGCGTGGTTTTCAGCCCATTCCTTGCGCTTTCCTGGCGTGGAGCTTCGCGCACGCTGGGTTCGCGAATACCCGCAAGGCAAAGCGGCGGGACATGTGGTGGGCTATGTCGGTCGAATCTCAGAGGCGGATATGACATCGCTCGAGGAGAAAGGGGAGATCGGTAATTACCGCGGCACCGATATTATTGGAAAAAAAGGGATTGAAAAAACGTATGAGGCGGTTTTGCATGGCAAAACAGGCTTCGAGGAGGTCGAGGTCACTGCCCGTGGAAAACCCGTACGTCGCCTCCGTAAGTTAGACCCTATTCCAGGTTCAAACCTTGTCTTGTCGCTCGATATGAATCTGCAACGCATTGCTGAGGCTGCATTCAAGGATCAGCGGGGAGCGTTGGTTGCGATCGAGCCATCGACAGGAGATATCTTGGCGTTTGTTTCCCAGCCTTCTTATGATCCAAACCTGTTTATCGATGGCATCGATGTTGAAAGCTGGAGACGACTCAATGAGTCTCCGGACCATCCCTTGATTAATCGACCGGTTTACGGAACATACCCAATCGGGTCGACCTATAAACCCTTTGTAGCGCTGGCGGCACTTGAGTTGAACAAGCGTCGCGCTTCTGATCGTATTAACGACCCTGGCTTTTTTGAGTTTGGTGGTCAGCGTTTTCGCAATGCGGGCTCGACTTATTTCGGCTCAATCGACATGCATCAGGCTCTGGTGGTGTCTTCCGATACTTATTTTTATTCTTTGGCTCCTGAGATTGGTGTCAATGCCTTGCATGATTTTATGAAGCCCTTTGGCTTTGGTCAGATCACAGGCATTGACATCGAAGGCGAGCGCAAAGGTGTTTTACCCTCGACAGAGTGGAAACGTTTGGCTTATAAAAAGCGTGAACAGCAACGCTGGTATGCAGGTGAAACAATTTCTGTGGCTGTGGGTCAAGGCTACAACTCTTTTACGTTGATGCAGTTGGCTCAGGCAACCGCAGTGCTGGCAAATGATGGTACTTACATGCGGCCGCACTTGGTGCGTACGATCAAAAATCCAACATCGGGTGAGGAACGTCTGACGGTGGCCGAAGCCTCGCATCGGATCCCACTCAAAACTGAACATCTTCAGGCAGTCAAACGTGCGCTTGCCGATGTGACGGTATCCGGCACCGCACGCCAAGCTTTTGTGGGCGCGCCCTATCAAACAGCGGGCAAGACCGGAACCGCACAAGTTTATAGCTTGAAAGGCGCCAAATATCAAAGTAGTGCGATTGATGAACGATTGCGTGACCATGCTTTGTTTATGGCGTTTGCACCAGTCAAAGACCCCAAGATTGCGATTGCGGTCTTGGTTGAAAACGCAGGCTGGGGAGGCAGTGTTGCTGCGCCGATCGCCCGCAAGGTCTTCGACGAGTGGCTATTGCGACAACCCAAGGCTGGGATCGTCGCGCGATGAAAATCCTTTTTAAGTTTCTATTGCGCGTCGTCACGGCTTTTGATTGGCCGCTCATGATTGTGTTGTTGTTGTTGGGGGCAACGGGTCTCTTGGTCATGCATTCAGCCGTGGGCGGGACGGATTGGCGTTATGCGGATCATTTGCGCAATCTTTTGATCGGACTGGGTGTCATGTGGGTGGTGGCAATGGTGCCATTCCAATATATTTTGAAACTCGCCGTCCCTTTTTATATTGTGGGTGTGGCGTTGCTTTTTGGGGTCGAGTTTTTTGGCTCAACGAGCAAAGGAGCGACCCGCTGGTTGAACCTCGGCTTTATCCGTATACAGCCCTCTGAAATGCTTAAAATCGCAGTGCCTTTGATGCTAGCTTGGTACTTTCACAAGCGAGAAAGCTCTTTGCGGTTTTATGATTTTTTCGCGGCAGGGGCCTTGCTTATTGTGCCCTTTATATTAATTGTGAAACAACCCGATCTTGGCACGGCTTTGTTGGTTTTTGGTGCTGGATTTTGCGTCATTTATTTCGCTGGACTGTCATTCAAACTACTCGTTCCGATCGTGATCGCGATTCTTGTCGGGATTGGCGGTATCCTCGTATATCAGGATGATTTGTGCAAGGAAGAAACAGATTGGGTGGTGTTGCACACCTACCAAAAAAATCGTGTGTGTACTTTGTTAGATCCAACCAATGATCCGTTGGGCAAGGGTTTTCATACCATCCAGTCGACGATCGCCGTTGGATCTGGAGGTGTGTATGGCAAGGGCTATATGAGTGGCACTCAAACGCATCTAGATTTTATTCCCGAGCGCACGACGGACTTTATTTTCGCTGTGTTCGCCGAAGAGTTTGGTTTGTATGGTGGCGTGACGCTGCTTATTTTGTATTTACTGTTGATCTTCCGAGGTCTAGCGATTGCAATCGGTGCTCCAACGCACGCAAGTCGATTATTGGCGGGGGCGCTGACGATGGTTTTGTTCGTCTACGTGTTTGTCAATATCGGAATGGTCACAGGTATGCTGCCAGTCGTTGGGGTACCGCTGCCGCTGCTAAGCTATGGAGGAACCGCGCTCGTGACGATTGGAATCGCATGCGGAATACTCATGAGTATTCGTCAATATTCACCGCAAGCTGAGACATAGGGCTAAAGCGGATTTCATCTCAACGTAAAAGATGATCGGCCTGCAAGCCTTCAAGGAGCTTGCGAACCGGGGCAGGTAGCCCAAGTGTATGTAAATTTTTATAGCTCACCCAACGGTGTACGATATTGCCAGAGGACGCCTGCTTTGGTTGCGGTGTCAGGTCGGATACACGCACAAGTATCGGCGTGATGGTGAGTCGGTAATGCGTAAAGACATGCAGAAAAGGCGTCAGTGTTTGGAGTTGTTTAGGCGCAAGCCCTAAGCCTTCGCAAGCATGTTGTGGATTGTGACTCGATTCGCATTCAGGCAGACTCCACAAGCCTCCCCATATACCTTGGGTGGGTCTTTGTTCAAGCAATACATGCTCGGCATGACAAGCCACTAACATCCCCGTACTTCGCTCAGGCAAGACTTTGCGTTTGCGTGGCCAAGGGAGTTCTTCGGTTCGTCCTGTCTGCCACGCTTGGCAGCTCTTGGCGAGAGGACAGTCCGTGCAACGAGGTCGGCTGCGTGTACAGACAGTCGCACCAAGATCCATTTGGCCCTGCGTATAGCGAGCCATCGCCTGTGGGTCCTCGGAGCACGTTTTTGCAGAAGGAAGTACCTCGCGTGCCCGTTGCCATAGCGCAAGCTCTGTGGCCCGTTGTGTCGGATCGCCCTCAATCGCAAAATACCGAGCAAAGACTCTTTTTACATTGCCATCCATAATGGCCGCACGCTCACCATAGCAAAATGCTGCGATAGCAGCCGCAGTCGAGGGGCCAATCCCTGGCAGTGTTGCAAGCCCCTGCGCATTATCCGGGAAGACGCCATGCCATTGCGACATGATGCGCTGTGCGCAGGCATGAAGATTGCGGGCGCGAGCGTAATAGCCAAGACCTGCCCATTGAGCCATTACTGCTTCTGACGAAGCGTTTGCCAGTGCAGCGACGTTTGGAAAATGACGTAAAAAACGCTGGTAGTACTCAATGACCGCACTGACTTGGGTCTGTTGCAGCATGATCTCCGAAAGCCAAACACGATAGGGATCTTGCGTGTTTTGCCAGGGCAGGTCATGGCGTCCGTGGACACGTTGCCACCCGATAATCCGATCGGAAAGTTTCATCGCATTGAGGTGACTTGTTAGAAGCGCGTGTTGCGTTGCACGGACCATCTCGCCGAGAGGGCACCTAAAGCGGCAACAATCAGAACACTGACGGCGAGGACAGAAGGGGCGGGCAACGACAGCGCAAACTCAGCATCGTAAGTACGCGCAAGTGCCGCGAGTGCATCATTGAGTGGCGCGAGTGTTAAGCGCGCGACGCCGAAACTAATCAGTGTCGCGAGCGAACAGGTCAGTGCGCCCAAATATAAAAAAGGACGCCGAACAAAGGACTCCGTTGCGCCTACGAGGCGGGCCACGCCGATCTCTTCACGCTGCGAGAGGGCTTGCATACGCACGGTATTAAAGACCGTGGCCAGCACAACCAACATCACACTGAGGGCCAGCAACAATAGACCAATCCGACCAAAGCGCAGGAGCGCTTCGAGACGTTGTACCCAGGCGCTATCGAGTTGCACAAGATCAATGCCTGGCCATGTTCGCCAACTTTCAGCCATTTGATCGGCACGTTTGGCCAGGTCGTCACCCGGGGCGAGTTCGACCACGATTGCATCCGGCAAAGGATTAACAGGGAGTACCTTAAGGGCTTGTTCCCAAGCTGGGTTTGCCCGTAGTTCCTCGAGAGCGCGTTGTTTTGGGATGACCCGAACCTTGACGATTTGTCCTGCGTGTTCTTCACGGATACGGGTCGCGAGCTTATCCGCGACCCCATGAGCTGCATCGGTTTTTAGAAAAAGAGTGAGCTCTGGGGTCAGTGAAACTTGGCGCGCGACGGGCTCGATCGAAATGAGGAACGAGGCGCCTAATAGCGGCAGTGTTAACGCCAAGGCGATCACTAAAAGATTGGTGAGCGAAGAGATGGGTTGTGCCCACAGTCGTCTGAGCGTGACCACTAAAGCATAGCGATGTTGTCTGAGGAGGCTGTTCATCGCGCGGCGCCTCCGATATGCGGTTCGTGATAACCAGGCTCGGGCGTTTGAGTCGTAGCGGTGCTCGAGCGACGCGCGGCGGAGTCGGCAAATTTTCCGGGTTCTATTTTGAAGGCCCGTGTCGCGTACTCGGCCATCAGCGCATCATCATGCGAAGCAATCACCGTCGTGACCCCGACGCGATTGAAGTCTTTGAAGACAGACATGATTCGGCGTGCGGTCTCGCGATCAAGGCTGGCCGTGGGTTCGTCAGCGATGAGGATCGCTGGACGATTGACGATTGCGCGAGCAATGGCGAGTCGTTGCTGTTCACCCCCAGAGAGTTCGATGGGGGGAGTATTTTCTTTGGTGCTCAAGCCCACTTTGTCTAATGCCGCTCTGGCGCGAGCCCGGGCAACATCAGAGGGCAGTCCCGTGACGGTCAACGGGAGGAGAACGTTATCAATAGCACTGCGATCGAAAAGAAGGTGGGTATCTTGCAAAATGACGCCCACTGATCTTCTCAGGTAGGGACGGGCACGGGCAGAAAGTTGTTCGAGCCGGTGTCCGTTGACTTGGATCGATCCTCGGCTTGGGGCTTCGAGACCCCCAATGAGTTTAAGTAAGGTGGACTTTCCAGCGCCGGAGGGACCTGCGACGTAAACAAACTCTCCGGCGGCGACGCGGAAAGAAATATCGGACAGGATGTTGCGTCCTTGACCGTAGGATTTGAATACATGCTGGAATTCGATCATGACATCACTTAGGTTATTCCCTAATGATAACCCTGCTCTAGTCTATTTTAATAAGCATATGAGACAAGAATTATTGACGGCGAGGGATTTCCCTCATACATTGCGAGTGTGTGTACGGCTAAGATGGTGCCTTGCACAATGAGACCTGCGGTGAGCCCGAGTGGCTACCGTCCCTTTTGGTATTTCGGAGAACGAGTGATGAAATTCTTAAAATTAGCAGCAGTCGGCGCAGCGATGCTTGCGGCCACCACCGTCGCACAAGCAGGTCCTACTTTTGATAATGTCAAAAAGAAAGGCTTCGTCCAATGCGGTACCAATACAGGTCTGGCCGGCTTTTCAGCACCTGACAGCAAAGGTGTTTGGTCAGGTTTGGATATCGACCTTTGCCGTGCGTTCGCAGCCGTGATGTTCGGTGATGCGTCCAAAGTCAAATTCACCCCCCTAACTGCTCAGCAGCGTTTCACTGCCTTGCAGTCTGGTGAAATCGATGTGTTGACGCGTAATACGACACAGACGATGACCCGCGATACTTCGCTGGGTCTGATTGGTGCCGGCGTGAATTTTTATGACAGCCAGGGCATCATGGTTCGTAAAGATTTAAACATCAAGAGCGCCAAAGAACTCAACGGCGCCACTGTATGTGTTCAGCCTGGTACAACCACTGAACTGAACTTGGCCGATTGGTTCCGTGCCAACAAACTGACCTTCAAGCCTGTCGTGATCGAAAAGGTTGACGAAGTTGTTCGTGCGTATGACTCTGGACGTTGCGATGCCTACACGACTGACAAGTCTGGTTTGGCCTCTTCCCGCACAACCTTGAAGAATCCTGCCGCAAACGTGATCTTGCCTGAGGATTTCTCCAAAGAGCCTTTGGGCCCGCTGGTTCGCCAAGGTGACGAGCAGTGGTTGAACGTGGTTCGTTGGACACTATATGCCATGGTCGAAGCCGAAGAGTATGGCATCACACAAAAGAACGTCGACGAAATGCTCAAGAGCACCAATCCTAACGTTCAACGTATTTTGGGTGTGACGCCTGGAATGGGTAAAAACCTGGGTGTCTCCGACAAGTGGGCCTACGACATCATCAAACAAGTCGGTAACTACGGCGAGAGTTTTGCGCGTAACGTTGGTCCAAGCACTGCGCTGCGACTTGAGCGTGGCCTCAATGCGCAGTGGACCAAGGGCGGTCTGATGTACGCCTGGCCCATCCGCTAATCTTTCTTGATACATAGGGGCGACCGCTTTGCGGTCGCCCTAAGTTATGACAAAGCCTAAAGAATCAAACGTAGCACCCCCTGCTCGAAGACGCTTGTCTTGGAATGATCCAGGCACGCGCTCGATTTTTTACCAAGTTCTTGCACTGCTCGCCGTAGGCGGTGTCGTGTGGTTTTTGGTTCACAACACCATGAGTAACCTGTCGGCGCGTAACATTTCGACAGGTTTTGACTTTCTCAATAGAGAAGCAGGTTTTGCGATTGGTGAAACGCCGATCGCCTATAGTCCAGCGAGCACCTATGGTCGAGCGATCACGGTTGGCTTGCTCAACACTTTACGCGTTGCCCTCATCGGCATCGTGCTGGCCACGCTCTTGGGAACATTGATCGGTATCGCCAGACTGTCGAGTAACTGGCTGATCCGTCAGATTTCAAGCATTTACGTCGAAGTCATGCGTAATGTTCCCTTGTTGCTCCAATTGTTTTTCTGGTACGCCATTATTTCGGAAACACTTCCGGGTCCTCGCCAGGCGTTGCATCCATTGCCTGGAGTATTTGTTTCGAATCGGGGCATGCAGATGCCTTCGGTTCATGGCGATGGTCTGTTGTGGCTGTTGGTGGGCGTTCTGGTTGCCATCATCCTGATGATCGTCATGGCAAAGTGGGCGCGTAAAAATCAGGAAAAAACAGGTCAAATTTTCCCTGTCTTGAGATGGTCGCTTGTTTTGTTTTTTGCGGTCCCAGTGGTGACGTTGTTGTTGAGTGGCACCACCATGAGCCTCGATGTGCCTGAGCTCAAAGGCTTCAACTTTGTTGGCGGGGTGACGCTCTCTCCCGAGTTTGCCGCGTTGCTGATTGGCTTGGTCATTTACACTGCGGCCTTTATCGCCGAAGTGGTGCGTTCAGGTATTCAAGCGGTCAATCGTGGACAATGGGAAGCCGCTGAGGCTCTTGGTCTCAAGCGCGGACAGATTTTGCGGTTGATTGTGTTGCCTCAGGCCTTGCGTGTCATTATTCCCCCGATGACGAGTCAGTATCTGAACATTACAAAGAACAGTTCGCTTGCGGTTGCGATTGGCTATCCCGATATCGTTTCCGTGATCAATACAACGCTCAATCAAACGGGACAGGCGATTGAGGGCATCATGATGATTATGGCGGCTTATCTGACGGTGAGCTTGTCGATCTCGGTATTTATGAACTGGTACAACAAACGCATTGCGTTGGTGGAGCGTTGACATGAGCACGCCTACC
>JBILJA010000171.1:0-4771 GCA_044368775.1 Burkholderiaceae bacterium | reverse complement strand
AAAAGACAAAGTTTCAAAATACTGTGCTTGCAAACAGTACTGGTTTAATATACAGTACTGTTTATAGATCACTACAAGGAGTCACAACATGACACGAGAAGTCCGCCACAATTACCCACCTTCATTTGCTGCCTACAGCTCTGATCGCCTCGCCCCTACGGCTAAAAATATGGTTTCCGATGTGTTGTTACTGGCATTTTGGATCGCCATGGTACCGGTATCCATGTGGGTCGGGAGCGCAGCAGGTTTCTAACTGCTCGCGAGCAAGACAACGCCGCTGGCGATAAAGCCGCATCCTACCAGTCTGCCCCAGCCTACAGGTTCGCGCAGGATGTAAAGGCCTCCCAGTGTGACCAACAACATGGACATTTCGCGAGCAGGCGCAACCAGACTCACGGGAGCGCCATCGCGCAGCGCGTATAAAACCAAAATATACCCAAGCGGCGAAAGGACCCCAATGGCCCAGGCCAAGGGCCAGTAGCCGCGCATGGCTTCCCAAGAGCGTTTTGGCTGACGGGCCATATGGGGTAGCAGCATCAGGGTTTTTGAGGCCGATGTTGCCCAGTCGAATAACACAGGTGCGATGGCAAGGGCGATGACTCCGTAGGCATCCACCAAGGTGTAGGCGGCAATCAGCAAGCCAACAAGCAGCCCCCAGCGCACCCCAATCATTGCCTCAGGTTGCAGTAGACGTCGGATTTGTCCTTGCGTGGCGATCATCAAAACGCCCGCCACCACACAGAGCATCCCACCAAAGCCCAGTATCGTGGCAGGTTCACGGAGAAAAATGATCGCGCCAATCGTGGATAAAAATGGCCCTGTCCCGCGAGAGACCGGATAAACCACAGAGAGATCCGCCACCTGGTAGCCCCGCTGTAAACTTAGACTGTAGGCCAAATGCAAGATCCCTGATAAGAGAATGCATCCTAAAATTGTCCAACTCCAGTCATTTTGCTCAAACACTAAAATCCAAATGACCCAGGGGGCGAACACGATCGTAGAGCAGAGGCCGTAGGCAAAAACAAAGGGGGGGCCAACGTTCGCTGCGCGTTTGGCAAGCAAATTCCATGAGGCATGACACACTGCCGCAACAATGACGAGCAGCAAGGCGGAAAGGGTCATGGAGAGG
The DNA here is from genome assembly GCA_044368775.1 of Burkholderiaceae bacterium. Lineage (GTDB taxonomy): Bacteria > Pseudomonadota > Gammaproteobacteria > Burkholderiales > Burkholderiaceae_B > Zwartia. The sequence continues at coordinate 3,642 of JBILJA010000171.1, read as the reverse complement.
CTAAATAAGGTTAAAAGTTAAAAAACATTGAAACATTTTTTCTGAATACGCGCGCGATTGGTCTTCAGAAAACCCGTATTGATGCACAAAGGGGGCATAAACGTTAAAAATATAGTAGAATCAAGGGCTTTTTATCGCATCCTCTGCCCGGTAGCGGTTTTCCGAATAGGTCGGATGACCAGCCTAATAATATTGACCGAGAGCACGATGACTTGGAGTTTTTATGAATTTGATCGAAATCATTGAGCAAGAAGAAATCGCTCGTTTGACAGGCGGCAAGCCTGTGACTGAGTTTGCTCCTGGCGACACCGTCGTCGTGAGCGTCAACGTAGTCGAAGGCACGCGCAAGCGTACTCAGGCGTTTGAAGGTGTTGTGATTGCTCGCCGCAACCGCGGTTTGAACTCTGCCTTCATCGTTCGCAAGATCTCCTCAGGCGAGGCCGTTGAGCGTACATTCCAGTTGTATTCGCCCCAGATCGCTGGCATCGAAGTCAAGCGCCGCGGCGATGTTCGCCGTGCCAAGCTGTACTACCTGCGTGATCGTTCGGGCAAGTCTGCACGTATCAAGGAAAAGCTTGTTCGCAAGACAGTCGCTGCATAAGGCATTGTCAATGCACGTCGCAACAAGCAAAAGCACCCCTCGGGGTGCTTTTTTGTTTAATGAGGTGTTAAAAAGTCATCACAGCTCTTTCGCCTCTCCTGATGCTTTGCCTTTCGACTATGTCCTCTGACTCCCCCGATCACCTTCGTCCTCGCAGACCTCCTACGCGACCTTCCTTTGACCCCATGACGCAACCGTGGAGTCCCTCCGCATTGCCGTTTGGTGCAGTCCCCGCACACCGTTTAACACCACCAGCCTTGCGCAACGTTCTGCGTGGTTCCATACAGCGACCCTTGGACATCCCCAACGAGTCTTTGATCAGAATGCCTGGGCGCGAAGGCACGCCTGTCGAAGCGGCCGTGTTGGTGCCCATCGTGCAGAGACCCGAAGGTTTAACGGTCTTGCTGACCCAACGCACTGCGCATCTGAATGATCATGCCGGACAGATTAGTTTTCCTGGCGGTCGGGTTGAGTCCACAGATGTCGACGTACAAGCAACCGCATTGCGAGAGACGGAGGAGGAAACAGGACTCTCCAGAGCATTTATCGAGTGTCTAGGCGGCTTACCGCGTTATGTGACGGGGACAGGCTTTGCGGTGAGTCCGATTACGGCATTAGTTCGTCCAGGCTTCTCCCTCAACCCCGATACGTTTGAGGTCGCTGAAATTTTCGAAGTACCTTTGTCTTTTTTAACGGATCCCGCCAACTATCGCTTTCATCGTGCCGAGCTCGCTGACGGACGTGTCCGTCAGTACTATTCCATACCCTGGAAGCAATATTTTATTTGGGGTGCGACGGCTGCCATGCTGTTGGGGATGTGTCAGATTTTGTCCGAGGCTGCCGTCGCCGGGGGTGATTAAAGACGTTTGCCTGCTAATAGCTCTCGTGGTCGTCTTTCGCCTGAATGAGCCTGACATAGAGAGCGTGGCGAGCAGGGTTGATGTCTTGCCGCGCTAACGCCGCAAGTACGCCGCAACCAGGTTCGTGCTGATGCGTACAGTTATAAAAGCGGCAGTGCTCACGGTGCGCACTAAATTCAGGAAAGCCTCTTTCGATTTCCTCTCTGCTTAAATGCAACAGGCCAAAGCCTTGAAAGCCTGGAGAGTCAATCAGGTCGCCACCACCTTCGGGCAAATGATAAAGGCGCGTACTCGTTGTCGTGTGTCGTCCCGCGCCTAGAGCGACAGAATGCGCTTGCGTTGCCGCCTGAGCCAAAGGGGCAAGGGTATTGAGCAAGGTTGATTTACCCATCGCGCTTTGCCCTAACAGGAGAGATGTTTTCTCTTTTAGTAGAGGTAAGACCTGGTTGCGCACGCTGACAGGATCGCGCGCGCAAATTTCAATGATGGGTACACCTAAAGAGCGAAAGGGTGCAAGTCTTGCTTGAGCCGCAGGCATGCCCTCGGTCAGATCAACTTTGTTGAGCAAAATGGTTGGTGTGATGTCGGCTGACCATGCCCCCGCAAGAGAGCGACCTAACAAGTCATCTGAAAAGGCCGGTTCGACAGCAATCACAATCAAAAGTTGATCGACATTGGCGGCGAACTGTTTACTTTTGGACTCATCAGAGCGAAATAAAAGATTTTTTCTCTCGAGGATGGACTCGAGCGCACCCTCATCTTGACCTTGTCTAGAAATGATGACGTAGTCACCGACTGCCGCATCATTTTTTTTGCCTCTCGGAAAGCATTTAATCAGCGTACCACCTTCGATTTCGACACTGTAATGCCTTCCGTGCGCAGCAATCACTCGACCTTGCAGGCGCTCGGTCATGAGGCCAGAAGTTGGCGAATACGAATGGCAACCGGAGGGTGACTATCGTAAAACGCGGAGTGAAGCGGGTCAGGGGTCAAGGTGGAGGCATTGTCATCGACGAGCTTGACGAGAGCCGAAACGAGTTGGTCCGCGGAGCTTTGATTGCTGGCGAAACGATCGGCTTCGAATTCGTCTTTGCGCGAGAACCAGCTAAAGAGCGGTGTCAGGCCAAAGGTAAAGACGGGCACTACCATAAAGAACAGGATCAGCGCCATGGCGTCATTGCGACCGCCGAGTTGTGGCAACACACCAAGGTCGGTATAGAACCAAACTTGCTGTGCGAGCCAACCTAAAATGGCAAAGAAAATGAGTGCGCCAGCAAAGCTCATCGCCAAGCGTTTAAAGATGTGGTTATGTTTGAAATGACCTAACTCATGTGCAAGCACGGCGATGATTTCCTCTGTGCTCAAACGAGCGAGCAAAGTATCAAAAAAGACAATGCGGCGGGCCCGACCAAAACCAGTGAAATAAGCATTACCGTGTGCGGAGCGTTTTGAGCCGTCCATCACGAACAAACCATTGAGCGAAAAGCCACAGCGCTGCGCAAGCTCTTGGATTTGTTGAGCAAGAGCTTTGTCTTCGAGAGGCGTGAATTTATTAAACAGTGGTGCGATCCATGTAGGGAAAATAAAGAGTACTAAGAGATTGAAGACAGACCATAAGCCCCAGGCCCAGACCCACCAGAACTCTCCAGCTTCGGCCATCAACCAAAGCACCGCAGCGATTAGCGGCAGTCCGAGGGCGGCGCCAATCAAAATTCCCTTGATGGTGTCGGTCACAAAAAGCTTAGGCGTCATCCGGTTAAAACCAAACTTTGCCTCGAGCTTGAATTGTCGGTAGAGGGAAAAGGGCATGCCAAGGGCACCGAGTAGCGTCATGACAGCCACGATTAAAAGAACTTGGCGCAATAAGTCGTGAGAGGTGAGCGTGCTGACCCAGAGATCGATGTGCTGAAGACCACCTAGCAAGGTCAAGCCAACCAGAATAACGGCATCAAAAACCAGCTCAATCATTCCTAATCTAACCTTAGCGGCCGTATAGTCAGCCGCTCTTTGGTGGCTGACTAAGCCGATGCGCGAAGCAAACTCGGCCGGTACGGCTTCGCGATGGCTCACGACGTGACGAAGCTGGCGACTCGCCAACCACAAACGTGTTCCGATCGTCGCGAGAAGGAAAGCAATAAAAAGTATCGTAAGCATGAGTCCAAAGGGCCTTATGACAGCATG
>JBILJA010000170.1:0-4793 GCA_044368775.1 Burkholderiaceae bacterium | reverse complement strand
TTATGGCGTGGTCAACATGATGCGCAAAATGCTACATGAATATCAGGCTCAGTATGCCGCATGTGTCTTCGATGTACGCGGTAAAACCTTTCGCGAAGACTTATATCCAGAATATAAATCACATCGCCCCCCCATGCCCGAGGACCTCGCCGCGCAGATCGAGCCGATCCACGAGGCGATTCGCGCAATGGGCTGGCCTGTCCTGGGGATCGAGGGGGTTGAAGCGGATGACGTCATTGGCACCTTGGCGCAGTGGGCGAGCGATCATGAGGTACACACAATTATTTCTACGGGTGATAAGGACCTGGCCCAATTGGTCACGCCCTATGTGACGCTGGTCAACACCATGTCCAATGAAAAGCTCGATCCAAGCGCAGTGGTGCGTAAATTCGGAGTGGGTCCTGAGCGGATTGTGGATTACTTGATGCTGGTGGGCGATACGGTAGACAACGTACCCGGTGTGCAAAAGGTCGGACCTAAAACGGCCGCTAAGTGGATTGATGAGTACGGTTCTGTTGACGCTCTGATCGAGCGCGCAGGCGAGATCAAAGGCGTTGCAGGTGAAAATTTACGCACGGCGATTCCCCAATTTGCTTTGACGCGCGAGTTGCTGACGGTCAAAATTGATTGTGACTTGAGTCGCGAGGTCCCGAATATCGAGGCGTTGTTACCCAAAAGTCCGAACTCAGAAGCGCTCGTCAAACTTTATGAGCGGTATGGTTTCCGCTCTTGGTTACGCGAACTGACAGGCGAGCAAGAGCGGATTCCGACGGGCGATACCCGTGTCCCAACTGAGGCCGCTAAGCCCGCCGCGCCTGAGCACAAAAACTATGAAATGGTGACGGATTGGGTCGCGTTGGACGCCTGGCTCGCTCGAGTCCGGGCGTCAGACTGTGTTGCGCTCGATACCGAAACGACGTCGCTCGATGCCATGCAAGCCCGCCTCGTCGGTATTTCCTTGTCCGTAGAAGCGGGCGGTGCATGCTATATCCCCGTCGGCCACCGAAGCACTGATTCCCGAGGCCAACTCTCTAAAGAAGGTGTGCTCGAGCGGATGAAGTCATGGCTTGAGGATCCGCGCGCGACCAAACTTCTCCATCATGCCAAGTACGACACCCATGTGTTTGCCAACGAAGGCATAGACTTGCGTGGCGTCGCGGATGACACCATGTTGCAGGCCTATGTGTTGGAGTCGCATCGGGGCGTGGGCCTAGAAGATCTCTGCCAGCGATATCTAGGCATCAAGGGCGTCTCCTATGAGGAAATTTGCGGCAAAGGTGCGCACCAAATTGGTTTTGATCAGGTCGACCTCGAACGCGCGACCCAATACGCTTGCGAAGATGCCGACTTTACCTTGCGCCTGCATGAGGTTTTGCGCCCCAAAATCCGCCAAGAGGAAAAGCTTGAATATGTCTATGCGCTCGAGATGCAAACCTCGCGCGTGTTGTTTGAGATCGAGCGTACGGGTGTAGGGATCGACTCTGCAGAGTTAGGACGTCAAAGCCACGTGTTGGGACAGGAATTGCTGGAGTTAGAGCGCAAGGCCTACGAGCTGGCGGGCCAACCCTTTAATCTCAACTCCCCCAAACAATTAGGGGAAATTCTGTTTGGCAAGATGCAGCTGCCTGTTGTTCGAAAAACCGCAGGCGGTGCGCCTTCGACCGACGAGGAAGTGCTGTCGAAACTCGCCGAGGACTACCCCTTGCCTCAAGTTTTACTCGAGTACCGAGGCCTTGCCAAGCTCAAATCTACCTATACCGATAAGCTGCCCAAGATGGTGAATCCCTCCACGGGAAGAGTGCACACACATTACTCTCAAGCTTCGGTGATTACCGGACGTCTGGCCTCGTCAGAGCCCAATTTACAAAACATTCCGGTGCGTTCCGAGGCGGGTCGACGGGTGCGCGAGGCCTTTATCGCGACCAAGGGAAAAATAATCTCTGCCGACTATTCGCAAATCGAACTTCGCGTCATGGCACACGTCTCCAACGATGCGAATTTACAAAAAGCCTTTGCTGCCGGTGAGGACATCCATCGTGCCACAGCCTCAGAGGTGTTTGGCGTGCCACTGCCGGAGGTGACCAATGAGCAGCGACGGGCGGCCAAGGCGATTAATTTCGGTTTGATTTACGGCATGGGTGCGTTCGGATTGGCCAGTAACCTCGGCATTACCAGAGATGCCGCCCAGTCCTATATTGATCGCTATTTCGCGCGCTATCCCGGCGTGGCGCAGTACATGGCCGAGACCAAAACGCTTGCGCATGCGCAGGGCTTTGTTGAAACTGTTTTTGGGCGCAGGCTATGGCTGCTCGATATCAATGCCGCCGGTGCGCGGCGCGCAGGCGCTGAGCGTGCAGCGATTAATGCGCCGATGCAAGGCACCGCGGCCGACCTGATCAAGCTCGCCATGGTGGCCGTCCAAGGTTGGCTGCATGAGCAACAACTGCAGAGCAAGATCGTGATGCAGGTCCATGACGAACTGGTCTTGGATGTTCCTGATGACGAGATCGAGCGCATCAAGCAAAATCTCCCTCGCTTGATGTGCGAGGTCGCTCAGTTGAGGGTCCCTTTGATCGCGGAAGTGGGCGTTGGTCCCAACTGGGAACAAGCCCACTGATGCCTTAGCGCTATCTTAGCGAACGGGCATTTGCTGCAACGCTTGAATGCGAGCAGGAATAGGGGGGTGCGTGGAAAATAACGCACTGATGCCTTTGCGACCCGAAATGCCCGAAGCCTCAAAGCTCTTGGGCAAATCACCAGGCTCTAAGCCACCCAGGCGAGCCAAGGCACGAATCATGGGCTCGCGTGAGCTCATCAACTGTGCTGAGCCAGCATCCGCGCGATATTCTCTTTGACGTGAAAACCAGGCCACGATCACACTGGCGAGAATGCCAAAGGCGATTTCACACACGATGACGGTGATGTAGTAGCCAACGCCGAGGCCTTTGTCATTTTTGAGAAGCACACGATCAACAAAATAACCAACGATGCGGGCAAAAAACACCACAAAGGTGTTCACAACGCCCTGGATCAGGGTCAACGTAATCATGTCGCCATTGGCGATGTGGGCGACTTCGTGGGCCAGAACCGCAGAGATTTCTTCTTCGGTCATACTGTCGAGAAGGCCTGTCGAAACCGCGACCAGCGAGTCGTTGCGGAAAGCACCCGTCGCAAAGGCATTTGGCTCGCCTTCGTAGATGGCCACCTCAGGATGACCAATACCCGCGCGTTCAGCAAGCTGATGCACCGTGTCGACCAGCCACGCCTCACGCGGGCCACCTGGCGCTTGCGGATCAATGATCTGCGCGCCAGTGCTCCACTTTGCCATTGGTTTGCTGATGAGCAAAGAAATAATCGAGCCTGTAAAGCCGACAATCAAGGAAAAGATTAGCAGCATCTGAACGTTCAGACCCTGGTCGGTGATGAAGCGATTGACACCTAAAATGCTCAGCGTCACGCTCAGTACCAGCATCACGGCAAGGTTAGTCAGCAGAAATAAGACAATTCTCTTCATGTTTTTTAATAGACTCTTTGTCAACGTTAAGGGGAATTGCAACCAACAATTATGAGTGTAGCTGTGACCGTCAAGGAATTAAAGAGTTCACTGAGAAAGAAGGTTAGGGCTGATCTTCGAGTCCGAGATCCATGGCCTGACGGTACCACTCATGGAAATGCTGCATGCCGTCTTCCATGGGTGACTGATAAGGACCCGTTTCTGAAACGCCACGCTGCAGGAGCGCCCGTCGTCCCGCATCCATGCGTTCTGCGATTTCGTCGTCTTCGATCGCGGTTTCCATGTAGGCTTCACGTTGCGCTTGGACAAACTCGCGCTCAAACAAGGCAATTTCCTCGGGGTAGTAAAACTCGACAATATTGACGGTTTCCTGAGGGGATTTGGGGTACAGCGTCGATAACACCAAGACGTGGGGGTAGAGCTCGATCATATGGGTCGGAAAATACGTGACCCACACCGCGCCGAAATCGGGTGCACGTCCTTGACGGAATTGCATTAGCTTTTCATGCCATGTTTTGTAGGCAGGTGACCCAGGTTGAGAAAGCGCTTGATGCACGCCCACACGCTGCATACTGTATTGCTTAGAAAACTCCCAAGATAAGTCGTCGCACGTCACAAAGTTTCCCAAGCCCGGGTGAAAGGGCGCGACATGGTAGTCCTCGAGATAAACCTCAATAAAGGTTTTCCAGTTGTAATTGCACTGGTGAACTTCGACATGGTCTAGAACATAGTCGGAAAAGTCGAATTCGGGCCGATTGAATAAACTGCCAATATCCGCCAAAGGATCTCTTGGTCCCTCAAACATTAAGCCGTGGCAATCTTTAAGCGGAAAGCGCTCTAGATTGAGGCAAGGCTTGTTCTCAAACTGAGGCGCGCCGAGCAGTTGACCTGTTTTGTCATACGTCCATCGGTGGAGGGGGCAAACAATATTGCCACCCGTACCCACAAGATTCCCATGGGTATTGACATGTCCTGCGACGTTGCCGGTTTGCCCACCGAGCATGAGTGCTTGGCGGTGACGACAGACGTTCGAAAGCAGCTCGATGCCGTTTTCGCCGCGCACGAGCACTCTCCCATTGTTTTCATGGGACAAACTACGCCAGTCTCCAGGGTTGGGCACGTTTTTTTGATGCCCAACATACAAAGAGGACTGTTTAAAAATGTTAGCTTGCTCGCGTGCAAAAAGCGCTTCGTCAAAGTAGGTATTGACGTGCAGCTGAGTGCGAGCCGGGGCTAAATGCACCATCCGACCAATGTCGGTCATGATTCCCTCCGCACG
>JBILJA010000055.1:0-14388 GCA_044368775.1 Burkholderiaceae bacterium | reverse complement strand
CGATGGTCCTTTAGTGACTAAACTAGTGGCATCTGGAGGTTTATTTTCTGCGACAGGAAAAAAGGGGACAGCAGTCTGGTTCCACGGCAACTTGGTGCATGCCTCACCGCCCAATATTTCGCCCCACAATCGTCGTATCGCAATACTCACCTACAACGCGGTGAGCAATATTCCGCTTAATCCCCCAAAAAAACTTCGTCCGGCGTTTTTGAATGGATGCGACTATCGGCCACTTAGGGCTCAAGAGTCCGCGCAACTGATCGCATCTAATTGACATCGATGAATCATCCTCAGCAGTTTTCTTCTTCAAGCTCCGATTCCATTGAACGCGTTTCGATCCATAGCGTCTCGCCTCGCCTTTTTTATCATGAGTTTCAACGTCAAAACAAACCTGTCATTTTGACGGATGCGTTCAATGACAATATTCCTGTTGATGCTGAAAAACTCACTTCTTTTGTTGGTGAGATGGAGGTATCCGTTCGCGTTTATGGACCCGAACGTTTTTCAACACCTAAAGTTGAATGGAAAAATTACTGTGAAATGCGCAGGATGAGTGTCAAGGAGTATTGCCGCCTTCTGCGTAACGGAGAAGCCAAGCGAGACAGCATCTATCTCGCAATGGTAGATATGGGCGCCACGCCTTTTCGCCAGGTTGTCGGACCCGGGATTGACTTGATTGCAGCGAAAACAGGACTCCGTCGTCAAATGCCCAACGATGTCAATGTCTGGGTAGGCCCTGGTGGTCATGTCGAGCCATTGCACTATGATGGCCAAGACGGCACGCTTTCTCAATTCCGCGGAACAAAACGTGTTTCTTTGTTTCCACCGAGCGTTCAAGAGGGCCTATATCCCTTCGAAATGTCGCATGTCGGACTTAGACCCAACTTCAGTCAGGTTTACATCGACAAGCCTGATTTCGAAAAGCACCCTCTTTTACGCACCGCACTCTCTGAAAGAAGAACCGTTGAATTAGCCGAAGGTGAAACGCTTTATATGCCGGTGGGCTGGTGGCATGAAATCGAAGCGCTCGGTCATGACTACATATGTTCGGTCAATCGCTTTTGGAAAGTCGATCCGATCTGGCGCTATCGCGAAGCACCCCAGGCTGGTTTTCTCTATGGCCTTGCGCACCTTTACCAACTTAAAAATAAAATCAAAAATTCCTTTAGTTTCTCTACCTCAAGCCGGTAACGTCACATCCGCGCTTCCGAAGAGCCTTTCCGAGTGCAACCCCAAAGCTTGGCAAGCCGCAACAAGCTGGCGGGCATTGACAGCCGGCACCGTGTCTTCTGACGGATCAATGCTCGTCACATATTGCAACCAGGGCTCAGCGCCCATCGCATAGACATATACTGTTTGACTACCCAAACTCTTGACGACCTCAATCCCGCGCACCGCATCCGAGCCATTCAAACGTCGCGTTTGATCTTTTTTACGATCAATAGGAAAAGGTAACAGCGGTCCATAGGTCCAGCTAAACGGCGCCCCTTGGCACTCCTGGCCTATAAATAAGGTCTCAATCGGACCAAACATCTGCCTAAGATGTTCGTAAATAAAAGGTTCAAGATTATTACTATCCGCGGCAAAAAGAAAACTTTGCGAACCCGCCTTAACGAGCCATGCGGCCTTTGAACGGATATCCAGATCGCCATGCTCTCCCAAAAACGGCAGAGCCGTAATCCGCATATCACCACTCTCTACATAACCAAGCGGATCGATTTCAATCACCTTTTTAAAACCAATCGACTGCAGCATGAGCTTGAGCGAGGGATCGGCTAGCCCACCACCGGCAGTGGGCACGACGATCGTATCAATCTTGTAACGTAACGCCAACAAGGTTTCCAACAAAACATGGTCAGCATGATTATGGGTCAACACAACATAATCGATACGCTCGGGCAAGTCTGCCAACACAAAACGCTTAACGCCCCCACTCGTTTCGTACGCAACGATCGGATCAACCAAGACGTTCGTCCCGTCATTGGCTTGGACCAAGATACAAGCGTGCCCAAAATAACGCCAACGTGTTCCGCCTTTGTGCGTGCGATCTATGTTTTGGGGCGGAGTGTCGGTTAAGAAATCCCGAAACTTTTCATTCTTCACACCCGCTTGCGCCAGACGCTCTAGCACCGCGTCAAGCGGTTGTGGGGTCAACCGTAAAGCCGCCAAATAATCATAAATCTCATCCGTAAAGGGACGCTCGAGCTCCGCAGCATCCTGCCGCGGCAAACGAGGCGTACTAAATGCAAAAGAACGATCATCACCCTTCGCTTGATAGATTAACGCTGACTGTGAAGCGGGATTGAATGCCGGACTTCGATACAGCATGGGCTCAATCACACGTAAATCAGGATGCCCCCCCACTGTGTAAAACAATTCAACATAGCCACGAACAGGCGTAGGCAAGGTCTGATAAAGTTTTTCAATACTGAAACCATCGGCCTGCTTTAAGACCATTCGATAGGCTTCTTTTAACGCCTCACCAAAGGCAATCTGATGCTCTTGGCGTTTCTTTGTTTGTGCGATCAAATCACGCACCTGATCGACGGCATCGACGGGCAGGTCAACGAAAGGTCCTCCTCGTAGACTTGGATTTTTACAGGCGGCCGCGTGAATATCAGGAGCACTCACGAACGATTCAAGCAAAGTGAGATGGCGAAACGGTACATTCAGCGCTGCAGTCGCGGGCGAAACCAGGTGTGACCACGCATACCAGCGCTCAATCAAAGGCTCGATCACCACATCCGACTTAAGTGTCACTAAATTTGACATGCTCATTCCAAATAACTAAGTTTCAATATCCACGTGAATGCAGAGTTGATAACCAATACCCCAGACAGATTTAATGGCGACATCTGCATCAGGTTCGGAGATCGAGGCCAATTTACGCCTCAAGCGGCTGACCAAGCTTTCTAAGGCGTGCTTGCCCATTTCTTCTTTGCTTGAACGCTGACTCAATATTTCAACGATCACATCCGTATCGAGTGTGTGATTTTGTGCCTGAATCAACCCCAACATAAACACTTTTTCACTATTCGTCAGCCTGGCACGCTGCCATTGAGCCGGTCCCGAGATGGAGCGGTCTTTTAGGCTAAGTTTCCAGCGGTTATTGGTCAAACTTTTGCTCAGCCGTCGTGTCAGACTACGCAGTCCTGCCACAAGCTCCTCTGGAGAAATCGGTTTGTAGAAATAAATATCCGCGCCAGCCTCGTAACCTTTGATGCGATCCGCCGTTGAACCACGCGCTGTCATCATAATGATCCCAACATTGGGCGTGCTTTTGCGAATCCGACTCGCAATGCTTAGGCCGTCTTCGCCCGACAGCGTGAGATCTAATATAAAAATATCAATCGGTTCGGTAATCAAAAGCTCATCGAGTGATTTGCCGTTCGCCACGCCAAATACCTGATATCCGCATTCTTTAAGATGAAAAAAAATCTCCTTGCGAAGCAAGGGGTCATCCTCAACCAAGGCAATACGAACGCCAACATTAGCTTGAGCCATTGTGAACCGGACAGTGACGTATACAAGCTAAGGATTCTAATTGCCAAGGCACGCATCACAGCAAAAACCTCTCGCAGAAGCTCTCAGCGCTTCAGCGTGGGCAAGCAAGACCTATAAAACTACTTTGGATCACAGGCGTAGTTTTTTAAATTTTGCTCGACACTCCGAGGGTTAATTGGCTGCCATGGGCTGTAGACCTTTTCAGTTTTTACGACCTGGCCACCCGCCATACGCGCCTCATGAAAATCGATGGTGTAGGTGCGCACGCGATTGTCACGACAGTTGTATTGGGCCCGAATCACGACCGAATGAAAAATCAAGCCTTTTTGGTCGCGCATCTTTTGTTTGTAGTCCAACATTTCTGCGACATTCACAAAAATATCGGTTCTCACGATCTCGCCACGTTCTGTGTAGGTGACCATCGTGGCATCTTCATGCAAATTCAGCCACTGTGCGTGGGCCGCACTGGCCAAGAGACCTGCACTCAAGCAAACGACACGCGCTAAGCGCTTTAAAAGCAAAGAGTTCTTCATATGGCACCTACCCTTTGGGGCATTAATCAGATAAACCTATTTGATTTGAAGTCTTTTCATTTTAGTAGAGGGCATTAACCCCAAGCAGATAATGGCTTTAAACTACTCTAAAGTCGTACATTCACCCAGGAGACTCCTCTTATGAGCCAAAACAATAGCAATGATCAACAACGCTTTAAACGTCTCCATGTAGACGAAATGTCGGCTGACCAAAAAAAATACTTCGATGGCTTGATGTCAGGCAGGGTTTCAGGCACCGGCAGCAAGGGCGTCGTGCAAGGGGCAACGAGCCTGGGTGCGCCTTTTAATGTGCTGCTGCGAAGCCCTGTTCTAGCCGAACGTTTACGGATGGTTGGCGAATACTTGCGTTTTGACAGCAGTATCCCTAAACATCTGAATGAATGGGCGATTTTGATCACCGCGCGAACCTGGACGGCGCAATACGAGTGGTATGCACATCTGCGCCTCGCACTCAAAGAAGGACTTAATCCCGATCTGGCCGTCGATCTCGCTCAAGGCAAGCGTCCCAAGAACATGCAAGCGGACGAAGAAGCTGTCTACAACTTTTGTCATGAACTTCAAGAAACACATCAAGTCAGCGACCCTCACTACAAAGCGGTCGTCGACCTGTTCGGCGAGCAAGGGGCGGTCGATTTAATGGTCGTCAGTGGTTATTACGTCATGGTATCGATGGTGCTCAACGTCAATCGCACCCCGATACCTGAAGAAGCGACTCCGATCCCAACGCTTTAATCTACTCGCAAACCGCCATTGAGATCATGCCCATTTTGAGTTATGTTAAGCATAGTCCTTGCTGACAAACGCTCAATAAAAACATTTCGGAGAAAACAATGAAACTGTTAAAAACCCTTGCAATAAGCTTTGCGGTCGTCTGCGCAAGTGCTGCTAATGCGCAAAATTATTCGATCGCTACAGGTGGTACCGGTGGTGTTTATTACCCCATGGGCGGCGGCTTGGCTGCCGTGCTCACCAAAAAAGTCCCCGGAATGTCCGCCACGGCTGAAGTCACTGGTGGCTCCGTCGACAACCTCAAACTGATCGGTTCGGGTAAACCCTATATGGCGTTTTCGATGGCCGATGCGGCCAAAGATGCTATGGACGGTAAGGACAAGTTCTCAGGTCGCAAAGTCGATGTCAAAACATTGCTCGTTCTGTACCCCAACCGCATGCACGTCGTGACGACCGAAGCCAGCGGCATCAAAACAATGAAAGACTTGAAAGGTAAACGCGTCAGCACGGGTAGTCCAGGTAGCGCCACGGAAGTCATGGGCTTTCGTCTGATCGAAGCCGCTGGTCTGGATAAAGACAAAGACTTGCGTCGTGAACGCCTCGGTGTGGCCGAGTCCGTCAACGCCATGAAAGACCGCAAAATCGATGCCTTCTTTTGGGTTGGTGGCTTGCCAACCGCAGCGGTCACTGACCTAGCCAATACCCCCGGCACCAAGATTGTCATGATCGACCACGCCGACGCAGTCGATGCGATGAACAAGAAATACGGCAATCTGTATTTCAAGGACACCATCCCCAAGGCGACCTACTCTGGCATGGCCGGTGACAACAAAAACGCTTCGGTCTCTAACATCTTAGTTGTCAACGGCAAAATGTCCGACGAAGAAGCATACAAAATTACCAAGGCTGTCTTCGATAACAAAGAAGAGCTCGTTCGCACACACCGCGAATACGACAGCGTGAAACTGGAAAATCAAAAGGCCGCAGCGACACCACTGCCTTTCCATCCAGGCGCCTTGAAATACTTCAAAGAAAAAGGTCAGAGCGTTCAGTAAACTTACGACCTGATTTGCAGCAACATCATCAGCAAGTGCGTCATCATGCGCACTTGCTGAATTTTTTTAATCCATATCACTATCAATAGAACTAGGTACAGCCATGAGTGAGTCGTCCATCGATCGCGCTACACAACAAAAACTAGATGAACTCATCCGACAAGAAGAAGGCGACGCTAACGATTATCGTGGCTTACTCGCCATATTTCTGACGCTTTGCGCCGTCGGTATGTCCGTTTTTCACTTGTATTCCGCATACGAAATCGTTCCAACGCAGGTGTTGCGCACCATTCACCTCGCGATTGTGCTGTTTCTTGTTTTTCTGATGTTTCCTATTTCGGCTCGTTTCAAAAATCGCTTGATGTGGTGGGACCTGATCGTTGCGTGCTTTTCTATTTTTGTGGCCTACTACATTCTCAGTGGTGGCGATGACTTTACCGATCGCAATACCGAGCCCTTCCCGCTCGATATCGCTGTAGGGATTGGCTTGATCTTGATGATTCTCGAGGCGTTACGCCGCACCAATGGGATGGTGTTGGTGACCGTCACGGTCCTGTTTATCTTGTACGCCTTGTTCGGAAATTATCTCCCCGCCCCTTGGACGCACAAAGGGTATGAGATCGGTCGTTTTGTTGGCTTTATGTACATGACGCTCGAAGGCATCTATGGCACCGCACTCGATGTGTCCGCCACACTGATTATCCTCTTTACGATCTTTGGTGCCTTTTTACAATTTACTGGTGCCGGTAAATTCTTTATCGACTTCTCCTTTGCTGCCATGGGCGGCAAGTCCTCAGGCGTGGGTCGTACCATCGTCTTGTCCTCGTTTTTGCTGGGTGGACCCTCAGGCTCTGGTGTCGCGACAACTGTCACCGTTGGCTCAGTGGCCGCCCCAATGTTGGAAAAAGTCGGCTACGAAAAGAATGCCGCGGGTGGGTTGCTCGCGGCTGGCGGCTTGGGCGCGATCATTTCGCCTCCCGTATTGGGGGCCGCGGCTTTTCTAATCGCGGACTTCCTGAAAATCTCCTATCTCGATGTCCTCTTGATGGCGACGATTCCGACCATCTTGTTCTACCTAGGCTTATTCATCATGGTAGAAATTGATGTGCGCAAATACGGCATGAAGAAAATGTCGTTCGAAGCCGTCGAAAGCGCCTGGTCCCTGACTAAAAAATACTGGTTTCACTTTTTCTCATTGATCTCGATCGTAGTCTTCATGATGATCGGCTTCTCGCCCATCATGTCGGTATTTTGGGCGACCATCGTTTCTGCTGCGACCAGTATGCTCAGACGCGATACCGCCATTATTTCTTATGACTGGCTTCGTGGACGCGAGCCTTTTTTCAAAGGTTTTTATCAATCGAACCTGATCAAAGCGTTGGCCTCGGGCTCGACCGGCGTGCTGTCGATTGCCGTGACCTGCGCAGGTGCCGGACTGATCGTGGGCACCGTGACATTGACGGGACTCGGTTTGAAATTCAGTTCCATCGTGATTGAGTACGCAGGTGGCTCTCTGTTACTGACTGCGATTTTCACGGGCCTCGTCGTGTGGGTCGTGGGACTGGCCGTCCCTGTCACCGCTTCCTACATTATCTGCGCCGTGATCGCAGCCCCTGCTTTGATCAACTTAGGCGTGCCAGATTTTGCGGCGCACATGTTTATCTTTTATTACGCAGTGCTTTCCGAAGTCTCCCCACCGACCGCACTATCACCCTTTGCTGCGGCGGCGATCTGCAAAGGCGATCCGTATAAAACGACGCTTCAAACCTGGAAATACGTCGCACCCGCGATTCTCGTTCCCTTTATGTTTGTGTTGGGTGACGAGGGTACGAGCCTGTTGTTGATGGGTTCGACCAAAGCCTTGGCCAATGCCGACTGGCTACAGATCGCCTGGATCACTTTCACGGCTGCGATCGGCATTGTGTGTCTCGCTGGCGGATTGCAGGGTTGGTTCATCGAAAAAACACACCTGATTGAGCGTACCATCATGGTCATTGCTGGTGTTGCCCTCACCTACCCAGACAACTGGGCGGATTTAGTAGGCTTTACCGGCTTTATCCTGGTACTGATCAGTCAGCTCATCAGGCGCAAGCGGAATATGAGGTTGTCGACAGGTTAAGGCCTCAACTCAAGCCAAGTGTGCGCTCGACGCCCCGGACTAAATTTAATAGCCGGGGCGCAAATTTTTCAACGATCGTCTTTTCATCCATTTCATACGTTGCCACCGTCAAATTAAAAGCCAGTGGGACGCCGTTATAGCGTACACATAGCGGCACAGCAACAGCGGCCAGCGTCGGCTGCCACTCACCAATCACTGTACAAAAACCTGACGATTTAAGCTGTTTGTATGCCTGCTCGGTCGGAGCAAGACAGGATGCATAGTCCTCTGGATGAACGGACTTCAAACCATTGTAGATATAGCCACGTTCCTGTTGGGTATGTCCATAGAGCAAGGCACGCCCCATCGCAGTTCTCAGTAAAGGTCGAGTGGAACCTATCCCGGGTTTGGTGAAATTGCTTTCACTTCCCACGACAGTTTCAACATAAACAACCTGCAAACGATCCCGCATCCCCATCGAGACAGGACCATTGGCTAGGCATGCCAACTCCATCATCTCCGGACCCGCCACCTGCCTAATGGCCATCTGCGACAAAAGCGGGTATCCCAAAGAAAGAACAGCCGCGCCCAGCGCATACTTGCCCGAAGCTCTGTCTCGCCTCAAGTAACCAAGTCCCATCAAGGTATAGGTCAACCGCGTGACCGTCGGACGAGCGAGCGATAACCGCTCCGAAAGCTCTTTGTTTCCAAGTAAGGATTCGCCTTGTCCGAAGCATCCCAAGACGGCGAGACCATTCGCCAAGGTCGAAGCAAACTGCGGCTGCTGTTGAAGCATTTCCATATCCAGAAAACCTGGATCTCGGCTCTCAAGAGCATCCTTGGGACTTCGCATTAATCGCTATGCCTTTGACATTTATTTTTTCTCGTTGACATTGTAACTTTATGTAAACATAATAAATTACAACTATTCGGTTATTAATTCAACTATTTGGAATTAAAAGATGCATCTTAAAAATAGGCCTGCTGGCTCCGCGGAACCCCTCTTTTCTTTCGTCGTCGTCGCAGACACGCACGTCAACGAAAGCGACAACGTTTCAAGCTCGCCTTTCGAGACCAATCACCTCGCGAATGAGCGAGCCCGTTTTGTGTTCGAAGACATCGCGCAGATGGAGCCGCAACCAAAGTTCGTGATCCACCTCGGCGATATCGTCCACCCCATGCCCGCTCTCCCGACCTTTATGCAGGCGGTCGATCAATTCAAGCAGATCAGTAGTCAATTGCGCTGTCCATTACACGTCCTGCCCGGTAATCACGATGTCGGTGACAAACGTATTGACTGGATGCCCGCCGATCAGATCTGCGAGCCCCATCTCGCTGCCTACCGAAAAGCCTTCGGCAAAGACTATTACAGCGTCGATATGGAAAATATCCGCTGCGTGTTGATCAACTCACTTTTGATCAACTCAGGACTGACCGCCGAACAAGAACAAAAAACATGGCTTGAGGATCAAATCCAGTCTGCGGCAGACAAAAGAATATTCCTGTTCATGCACTACCCGCCCTTTGTTTACAGCGAAACCGAGCATGGCAGCTACGACAACCTAGATGAGCCGGGACGCTCCTGGCTCGTCAACCTGATGAAACGCCCCAATGTCGAAGCCTCTTTCGCGGGACACGTTCACAACTTCTGGTACGAGCAACTCGATCAGTCCGGGTTTTATATGCTTCCCTCCACCGCCTTTTTACGACATGACTATTCAGAGTTTTATCGTGTTAAACCAACGGTCGAATTCGGTCGAGGCGATGTCGCCAAGTTTGGTTATTTCGTTGTTGATGTTTTCGCAGACGGCCACATCGCCTACCCAATCCGTACGATGGGTGTGCGCACCAGTGCCTCGTCTCAGGAAAAGAAAAGCTCCGTCCAATACCTCACCAATCCGAAAAGCTCGCACTTCAATCAAGTTGGTGTCGAATTGCGACACACCTGGACCGAAGTCGCACAGATCCCCGCGACAGGCGGCGTGCAAGAATTTGGCCGCAAATCCGCACGCAACGACTATCCCCTACTCGCGCTCTGGGAAATGGGGGCCAAGCTCTCCAAAGTGACCGATCAGGACGCACTCGATGAGGCCACGAATCGCCGCATGCAACTACTGGCCAACATGGGACATCGTTTTTTTCTCACCTCTTTAGGCGCACCCAAGGCTAGCCTACTGGAGGTCAACCTTGGACGCGCCGGCGTGACGGGTATTGAGACGAACCTAAGCACCGCGCGATTCCAATCGAGTCTGGAAAAGTTGAAAGTATTCAAAGCGAAAACAAACTTGAATATTTTCTGGTGCAAGATTCATACCTACGATGACTCACATTACGACGGGAAACATTTCAGCCATTTCGTCAAATCAGGTTTTACGACGGATGAACTGACTGCTCAGGCTACGCTCATCAAGGAGGCGCTTGCCACCAAAGCGATCGATGGCATCACCGTACGCGTCGAATCCGATCAGGACCTCTTGAGCGTAGCGCCTATGCTCAACGACTTTGCAAAAGAATATCAATGCAAAATCGTTGCTTCGCTCAAACTGGGTGGGCCGAGCATCGCTCAGTCAAACGATGACGAAGCGGCACTGATAGAAAAAGTCTGTGTGGCAATGCTCTACTCAAAAAGTTCAAATGGGGTTCAGTACATTTTCGACACTTTCATGGATGTCGACAGAGGTTATTACCCCCGAGGCGCTTTCATCGATCGACAATTCAACCCCAACGCCGCGGCACATGTTTTTGCCCACATCAATTCTATTTTTTCAAACTCCAAAAAAATCAGCGTCGATACCGTACGTTCCAAATCCGGTTCGCATCTCGTCTTTACTGCAGAAGGGCGGGAGCACCAGATTCATTTTGGAGATGCAAAGGCTCTCGCATCAAAAACAAAGCAGTTGAGCAACGTCCAAACGGTCATCGATCTCACCGCGAACGGCAGAGAGCAAAGCCATCTTGGTTCTGACGCCTCACCTTCACTGAACGCAATCCAGACCCATCCTGAAATCAACGCAGTGTTATTTAGCCTGAATTAATCCACCTTAGGAGCAAAAAATGAAACTACGACTCTCCCTTTTATCTGCACTATTGACTGTCACGACACTCATCACTGCCCCTCAAGCGGCCGCAGCCTATCCTGATAAACCCGTCAAGCTTCTAGTCGGCTACGGTCCAGGCGGAGCGACCGACATCATTGCCCGCGTCCTGTCCAAGTATCTGTCGGACAAATGGGGTCAGGCCGTTGTGGTTGAAAACAAACCAGGCGCCAGCGGCATGATCGCAGCAAATGACGTCGTGCGAGCCAACCCAGATGGCTACACTTTGCTACTCGGCTACACACCTGAAGTTTCCATTAATCAACTCGTCTTTACAAACATGCGATACGATCCTATCAAGGATCTCACCCCGATTTCACTGGCTGCAGACGCGCCGCTTGTTCTGGCAGTCGGTGCCAAGCTCCCTGTGAAATCCCTCAAAGAGATACTGGATAAGGGCAAGGGTGCGACACCCTTGACTTATGGTTCGCCCGGTGTCGGTGGCCAACAGCACATGGCCGGTGAATTGCTTGGTGGTGCCACAAAGATTTCACTCTCCCACATTCCCTACAAAGGAACAGGCCCAGCAGTCGCAGCACTTGTGGGTGGTCAGATTGATCTATTCTTTGCCACGACACCACCCCTTTTAGGCCAAATACGCGCTGGCAAGGTCACACCCATCGCTGTCGCTGGTAGTCAACGTGAAAAATTACTGCCAGACGTACCGACCTTTGTCGAACTAGGCTACCCCTCGATTCAACTCACGAACTGGTTCGGTGTGTTTGGCCCCAGAAACCTCCCTGCGCCTGTTCTAAACAAAATCACAACGGATGTCACAGCCGCCTTAAAAGATCCGGCTGTGGTCAAACAGCTGGAGGACCAAGGTCTGACACCACGCCCAATCTCAGGCGCTGCATTTTCGAAATTTATCGCCTCAGAGATGAGCAAGTACGCACCGATCATCAAAGGGGCGAATATTCGGGCTGAATAAGCTGCTTAAGGAATGGCTGTGGGGCACCGGTTTAGTCTCCAGAACGGCTAAACTGGGCGATGTTTTGGAAACGGCATCAAATTGCCTGTTCTAAGCCGCCCCACAGAACCACACCTATTGCAGCCTTTTGAAGAATACAACCCTCTCCAGCACCTCTGAAATCCATGCCTTGAGTGCCGTCGAACAAGACGAAGCACCTGATTCACTGGAACAAGCAGAATTTGAATTCCTGATCGAGCAGGGCAAAACGCTCTCCAGCAAACTCGAGGCGCTCAAAACACTGATTGATCAGCATCGGCGGCAATACGCCAATACCGTCCCCGTTCTGCAAAAGAAACAAGACAGCCTGCGCCGCGCCATGGTGTTGTGGCTTGATCAGCGCCTCAAAGGCGAAGGTCTGACCGCCCGTCATGAGCGTCTGATTCGACGCTTGATTTGCAGTATCGCCATGGAGTTCGCACTCGCAGGGGATCGTGTCATGCGCGCACTGCACGATGTGCACAGTGAAGAAAAACTAGCCGACATCGAACGTGCGCAAGCCGCCGAGGCGCAAGCCTATCTTAAAGAAGCCATGGGCGAGGAGTTCGGCGAGGACCAGATATTTGAAAATCTGGATGATGTTCTGCATGCCAAATTCGACTTTATGCGCAAAGAAGCCGAGGCCCGCGCCCGTAACAGAGAAGCACGACGCGCCAAAAAGAAAAAAATGTCGGCTGCAGATCTGCAAGCCGCTGATGATGTTGAAAGCGCCCTACGCAGCCTTTACCGCAAGCTAGCGAGTGCGCTGCACCCAGACCGCGAAAGCGACGAAGAAGTGCGCGCCTACAAAACCCAATTAATGAGCGAGGCTAATACTGCCTACGAGCGACGCGATTTACTCGCACTGCTTGAGCTTCAGTCCAAGGCTCAACTCCCCGAAGCCACCTTGACCTCGGCCTTGGCTCGCAAAAAACTCGCTGCACTGACCGACCTGATGCGCGAACGCCTAACAGCCCTACATCGTGAAATTCGTGACACCGAATTGCAGGCGACCGCGGAATTTGTATTGCCGGCCTCGATGACTATCCATGAGACCTCGCTCAAAAATCACCTCAACAGTCGAAAACGCGAAATGCTGCTTGAACTCAGACGCTTGAATGAAGAGCTCACTAGCGTTAAAACAGATGTTGGACTCAAACGCTGGATCAAAGAACAAACGTTAGACTCATAAATACTAAAGGAGAAGAGATATGACGATGCGCTTTTATTACGCTCCACTGAGCTGTGCCCTCGCCACACATATTGTGCTTGAGCACATTGGTGCTGATTACGAGGCCGAAAAACTCAACCTCCGTGAAAATGATCAAAATACACCAGACTATTTAGCGATCAACCCCAAGGGGCGGGTGCCCGCATTGGTCACAGATCAGGGTATTTTGACTGAAACGCCCGCTTTACTTTTGTATTTGGCTCAGACCTTCCCTGGCGCCAAACTCGCACCGCTTGACGACGCCTTTGCCTTGGCGCAGATGCAGTCCATCAATAGTTGGTTTTGCTCGACTGTACACGTGCATCATGCGCACGGTGCGCGTGGACGCCGCTGGTCCGATGATCTCGACGCACAACAGAGCATGAAAGCCAAAGTGGCCGAAAATATGACGGGCGCTGCCGCACTCATTGAGAAAGAGATTTTGCGCGGTCCTTGGGTCATGGGTGAGCAATTCACCGTCGCTGATGCTTATTTGTTTACGATGACAAGCTGGATGGTTGGTGATGGCGTCGACATGGAACAATTCCCGAAACTAGCCGATCACTTCAGACGGATGCTGGCGCTCCCAGCCGTGAAAAAAATAGCACCATTACATGGCATCACAGCTTAATGAATAAACTTTTTAAGGACTATATTTGACGTAGAAATTATTAAATTCGTCAAAAATAATAACAGAGCGATGGTCATCAGCGGGAGCAGGGTTGACCGTAATCGTTTTACTTAGCAGTAAGTTTTGATAGCTCCAGCCCGTGGGCAGGTTCAACTTACTACCAAGACCAATGAGGTTATCCCAGCGCAAGTCTCTGTCGACCTCATTCGTGAACGCATACATAATATATCGATCGCCATTTGGTGCAATCAATATATGCACCAAGTTGCCGATGTTCCAGATATAGTGGATATTACTTTCCATGTTAAATATCGTATAAGGATTGTCTTTAACGTTAGCGATTTTCCAAGCCCTCTTTTTGAAGGCCTCAAATAAGTTGAGACGCACTTCGCCCACTTTAGAAAAACGCAAGTTACCTATAAAAAAGAATTTGTTTATCACCGGCGATAAATTGACATCCATGGTGTACGCATGGGCGCCCCCATTCAGTGTCCTAGATGAGCGGGCAAAGGTCTGGGACTGGGCATCGATCGAAGCAAGAGTTATTTTATAGAAATAGTCAG
>JBILJA010000169.1:0-4819 GCA_044368775.1 Burkholderiaceae bacterium | reverse complement strand
TGCCAAGTCTATTTTAGTCAAAGAGGGGGAGGTCGTGACCCGGGGTCAGTTGATCGCTCGCGTGGGCTCGACAGGCCTGTCGACCGGTCCTCATTTACACTTCGAAGTCAGAAAAGATGACAAACCCCTCGATCCCCGTGCTTTTTTAGCCGGACAACCGATCACATCGCCGGTGGCCAGTGCGCGATCAGTCACAGGGTCATCCTCGATAACATGGCAGCCGCGCGTGCGTTAAACTCGATGGCTTATTCGGCAATCACTGCCCTAACAATTTCTTAGTTTATCTCGTGTCTTGACGCGGGAACTCGAACAGGTTCATGACGCATGTTCTCTTTGCTAAAAAAAATCTTCGGTAGCCGTAACGATCGCACAATTAAACAGTTGAGACGGCAGGTTGAGCAAATCAATCAGCTTGAGCCGCAGATGCAGGCTTTATCGGACGAGGCGTTACGCGCGAAAACGGATAGTTTCCGCGAGCGTATTCAAGCCGGGGCCAAGCTCGACTCATTGCTACCCGAAGCCTTTGCGGTCGTGCGCGAGGCGAGTGTGCGCGTTTTTGGGATGCGACATTTCGATGTGCAGTTGATAGGCGGTATGGTGTTGCATAGCGGGAAAATTGCAGAGATGCGAACCGGAGAGGGCAAGACCTTGATGGCGACACTGCCGGTCTACCTCAACGCGCTGACAGAGCGTGGTGTTCACGTCGTGACAGTCAATGATTATCTGGCGCGACGCGATGCAGCTTGGATGGGACGCCTCTATAGCTTTTTAGGCATGTCTGTGGGCGTTGTTGTGCCCCAGCAGAGTAACGAAGAAAAAATCGCCGCCTATCGCGCGGATATTACATACGGTACGAATAACGAGTTTGGTTTTGATTATCTGCGTGACAACATGGAACATCGCGCGGAGGATCGTCGCCAGCGTACGCTCGTGTTCGCGATCGTTGACGAGGTTGATTCGATTTTGATTGATGAGGCACGCACGCCCTTGATCATTTCAGGGCAAGCCGAAGATCATACTGAAATGTATATGCGGGTGAACGTTGTGCCGGCTATGTTGCTACGAATGGCCACGGAACCTAAACCACAGGAACCAGAACCCGAAGGACACTTTTGGGTCGATGAAAAAAATCATCAGGTCTTCCTTTCTGAGTCTGGGCACGTGCGGTCCGAAGAAATTCTGACTGAGCTTGGCCTGCTCCCTGCTGGCCAGTCTTTATATGAAGCGCGCAATATCACGCTGATGCATCATTTGATGGCTGCATTGCGTGCGCATAATCTCTTCCATCTTGATCAGCACTATGTGGTGCAAGATGGCGAGGTGGTGATTGTCGATGAGTTCACGGGTCGTCTGATGGCGGGTCGTCGTTGGTCCGATGGTTTGCATCAAGCTGTCGAAGCTAAAGAAGGTGCGAAAATTCAAAACGAAAATCAGACGATGGCGTCGATTACGTTCCAGAATTATTTCCGCATGTACGAAAAGCTTGGCGGCATGACGGGTACGGCTGATACCGAAGCGTTCGAGTTTCAGGAAATTTACGGGCTTGAAACAGTCATTGTGCCGACCAATCGTCCGATGGTGCGTGCCGATCAGAACGATCAGATTTTTAAAACAGCGGGTGAAAAATTTAATGCGATTCTCGAGGATATTCGAGATTGTCAACAGCGCGGGCAACCCGTGCTTGTGGGAACAACGAGTATCGAAAACTCCGAGCTGCTTTCTGGCTTATTAAATAAAGCAGGTTTGCGTCACGAAGTTCTCAACGCTAAGCAACATGCCCGAGAGGCCGAGATCGTGGCCCAGGCGGGTAAGCCTGGCAACATTACGATCGCGACCAATATGGCGGGTCGTGGAACAGATATCGTGCTGGGCGGTAGCATTGAAAAAATCATCGAGACCGTACGTGAAAACCAAGCACTAAGCGAGGCGGATAAGTCCACCCAGATCGAGTCGATCCGTACGCAATGGCTGCCATTGAATGAACAAGTCAAGGCCGCGGGTGGCTTGCGCATTATCGGTACAGAACGTCACGAGTCGCGACGCATCGACAATCAGTTGCGCGGTCGTGCCGGACGTCAGGGCGATCCTGGTTCTTCGCGTTTCTATTTATCCCTCGAAGACCCGCTCATGCGTATTTTTGCGGGTGATCGCGTGCGAGCCATTATGGATCGACTCAAACTCCCCGAGGGCGAACCGATCGAGGCGGGCATGGTGTCGCGCTCCATCGAGACCGCACAGCGCAAGGTCGAGGGTCGCAACTTTGACGTACGCAAACAATTGCTTGAGTACGATGATGTCTCCAATGATCAGCGCAAGGTGCTTTACGCACAGCGCAACGAGGTGCTAGAAGCACAATCCGTTGCCGAGACGATTGATAATTTGCGGCAGGGTGCATTTACTGACTTGGTGGCTAAATATGTACCTGAGGGCTCTGTCGAAGAGCAGTGGGATATCGATGCGTTGCAAAAGGCGCTGGAATCTGACTGGCAGCTCAATGTTCCCTTGACTGATTACTTGCGTGATGCCAAAAGCGTTTCCGAAGAAGATATCCTCGAGCAGGTACTGCAGGCGGCTCAGGCTGCCTATCAGCAAAAGGTCGAGGCCGTGGGCGAGGAGTCGTGGTCCGGCTTTGAGCGTTCGATTATGTTGCAAGTCATTGATACTGCATGGCGCGAGCATCTTTCCGCGCTGGATCATTTGCGCCAAGGTATTCATTTGCGCGGTTATGCACAAAAGAACCCTAAGCAAGAGTACAAGCGCGAAGCGTTCGAATTGTTTTCAGGCATGCTCGATCGCGTACGTGATGACGTTGTGCGCGTCCTCATGACGGTACGTATCCAAACACAAGAAGAGATTGAGCAAGCGGAGGCTGAAGCCGCCCGTGCCGTTCAAATGCAAAACGTCCAGTATCAGCATACCGATTACGAAGAGGCCAAGTCGGAGGAAACGCAGACTCAGCGTCGAGCCGTTGCCCAAGAGCATCCCGGTACGTTGCGCAACGCCGCTCCCAAGGTGGGGCGTAACGATCCTTGTCCTTGCGGCAGTGGTAAAAAGTACAAGCAGTGCCACGGTCAAT
This sequence comes from Burkholderiaceae bacterium, assembly GCA_044368775.1. GTDB lineage: Bacteria > Pseudomonadota > Gammaproteobacteria > Burkholderiales > Burkholderiaceae_B > Zwartia. The sequence continues at coordinate 1,743 of JBILJA010000169.1, read as the reverse complement.
TGACCTGATTTCTAACCTGACCTTCCTACCCCAGAGTGAGCACTCGTGAAACATGATCTAACGCGCAACACTCTGGCGGCCATTTTGATTGTTGGATTGATCGCTCTGTGCATTTGGGTGCTCAAGCCCTTTTTGGCTGCAACGGTTTGGGCCACAATGATTGTGGTGGCGACCTGGCCTTGGCTCAAGGCTTTGGAGCGGAGCTTCGGCAATCGCAGAGCCCCAGCGGTCTTGGTGATGACAATCGGCATGCTCTTGCTGCTCGTGATGCCGTTGTGGTGGGCGATTCGAACGATCGCTGAGCGCTCCCATGATTTGATAACCTTTGGTCAGGGCTTGGCAAGCGCAGGGATTCCAGCGCCACCAGAGTGGGTCTCTGACATTCCTTTGGTTGGTGAAACAGTCGCAGCTTTCTGGTTGAGTTTTAGCTCTGGTGGTACGAACGGTTTCATTGAGCATGTGTCTCCCTACGCAAGCCAAACAGGTAAGTGGCTGTTAGCTCAGTTCGGTGGCTTGGGCGGGATGCTCATACAGTTTTTTCTGGTCGTCTTGATCGCCGCGATTTTTTATAGTTCGGGTGAACATGCCGCACAAGCGGTCCGTCGTGTCGGGCGACGTCTGGCGGGTGAGCGTGGCGAGGGCTCGGTAGTGCTGGCGGGACAGGCGATTCGCGCCGTTGCGCTCGGTGTGGGCGTCACAGCGGTGTTGCAGACTGGCTTAGGCGGACTTGGTCTGGTCATTGCTGGTGTACCGTTTGCAGCGGTATTGTCCGCACTCATGTTGATGTTGTGTATCGCTCAGGCCGGGCCGGGATTTGTGTTATTTCCTGCGGTCGCGTGGATGTATTGGCAAGGCGATAACAATGCTTGGGCGACTTTTTTGCTTGTTTGGAGCGTTATTGTTGCCACAATGGATAATTTTGTAAGACCAATGTTAATTCGTCGCGGTGCGGACTTGCCACTGTTGTTGATCTTTGTGGGTGTAATCGGTGGCTTGCTCAGTTTTGGCTTGATCGGTATTTTTGTAGGGCCTGTTGCCTTGGCGGTGACTTATACGCTTGCGCAAGCGTGGGTCGCAGAAGTCCCAGACGATCAGCCTGGCGCATAGTCCAACGGAAGTGCTGTAGTGCACTTAATGGTTTCCATGGCGAAGGCAGAGCTGACATCGAGGAGCTCCACTGAGCGAATCAAGCGCTTGTAGACGCTGTCATAGCGATCGATGTCTGGCACTACGATTTTGAGCAAATAGTCCGCATCCCCGCTCAAGCGATAGATCTCAACAATCTCGGGAATGCTTGTTGCGCCATCGACGAAGCGTTTCATCCATTTTTCATTATGTTGACTGGTCCGGATCGTGACAAAGGTTGTCAGTCCGAGATTGAGCTTGCGTGCATCGCATAACGCGACTTGTTTTTTGATGATGCCTTCTTCTTGAAGCTTTTGCAGACGTCGCCAACAGGGTGTTGGTGTGAGGTTGACCGCGCTTGCGAGGTCAGCCAAAGAGATGCTGGCGTCTTCTTGCATCAGCCTGAGAATTTCGCGATCTTTTTTATCTATTTGCATCAATTTTCTACTTATATTGAAATTACTAGAAATAATATCTAATTTTTAATGCTCATGGAGATAAATTGCAATTTATTTCTCAAGGTCGGGTTCTATGATGAGAGATCGTTATGTATGGATCTTTTGTTATGCAGACCTCGCCAACAGTCCAGTCATTGCCCGCAGCCAACGTTGCCACCGC
>JBILJA010000045.1:0-16025 GCA_044368775.1 Burkholderiaceae bacterium | reverse complement strand
GGGAACGTGCATGAGTTCTGTGCCGGTTTGAGTGCGAAAGAGTTCGGCACCCATCTGTACGATGCTGCCTGTGCCTGCCGAGGAGTAGCTCAGTTTGCCAGGCTCTTTTTTCGCGAGTGCGATGAGTTCGGCCACGTTGTTAACTGGAACGGAGGGGCCAACCACCAAGAGGTGAGGCGCATCGGCGATCAAACCGATCATCGAGAAATCTTTCTGGAAGTTATAGGGTACTTTTTTACGGACCACTTCATTCATCACGCTGGTGCTGGCGGTACTAAAAAGAATGGTGTAGCCGTTGGGTTCGGCACGCACGGCATTTTGTGTGCCAATCATCCCTGCAGCACCGGCCATGTTTTCAACAACGACGGGCTGTCCAGCAAGCTTTGACAGTTGTTGGGCATAGAGTCGCGCCACGATATCGGTCGGTCCGCCCGCGGGGAAGGGCACGATTAATTGGAGTTGACGGCTAGGGTAGGGCGCCGGTGTTTGCGCGTGGGCGGCGCTGTGAAGCAAACCAAGACTGGTGACCGAGGCGGCTAACCATTGAACGAGGCGAAAAGTATTCATTTAAAAGACTCCGTAAAAGGCTAGATGTTTTGTGTGTCTAAGGGGGTGATGCAAGATGCAAAATCAATCTGGGTACGAATGAAACCACCACTGTGCAGGCTATAGGATAATCTGTCAAAACCTGCTTTGGACATCTCGGGCGACTTCGCCCAAACGCCATGGTTTAAATAACGTGCAAGAGCGCTCTCGAGTTGTTGAGCGCTGAGCTCTGGAAAGAAGCTTTTTACGTGACTTGCAAGGGTGGCGGGCGTCTGTCTGTGCATCCATGTCTGCAACTCACCCAAAATATCTCTCAGCGCGGTAAAGGCAACATGGTTTTTTTTCCAACCATCGCGAGAGCAAATCAAAGTGGTGTAAACCGTAGGGCCGCGTGAATGTGCAGCATAAAGGATTTGATAAGCTGGATCGGATAACAGCTCGCTCGCGAGGGGCTCAAAGAGTTGAGCGACATCGAGTGTGCCCGCTTTGAGTGCCTGAATCTGTTCAGGCATGCTCAAACCGCGCGAAAGTGCGTCCTCAATTTCTGAAACATTCAATCCCAGATCCCGCAGATCTGCCTGCAGGCATAACCAAGGGGTCGGGACCTCTGAGACTTGGGCCAAGCGAAGCTGCCTGAGCTGAGCAAGCTCGAAGCGGCCGAGGCTTTTTTTACCAAGCAAAAAGAAGGGATCGCGTGAGACGACTTCGCCGAAACACAAGAGGGATTGCCCATTGGAGGGCGACATATCGTGATCTTTCATGACACGCATGGGTCCGCCCCAAGTCAGATCCACGGTGCCGTCTTTAATCGCATCAATCGCGCCGCCAGGCGAGCCCGGCGGCAACCATCTCAGCGCTAGACCAGACTGTTCGGCTAGACCGAGTGCTTTGAGTAAATAAAAGGGCGTGTAAAAAATAGCCCTAAAATTTTCAGCCAATGTAAGTGTCATGACGCAGGGCATTAATCCTTGATGCCGGTGATCGAGGTGACCATCGCGCGTGGGTCGCGCATCGGCCAACGGCCGCTTTCAGCATGACCAATGAAGTTGCCTAAGACATGGTTGAACTCATTGGGCATTTCGATATTCATCGTGTGACCGCAATTAGGCAAAATCGCCAAGGCGGCTGAGGGAATCGTTTGCTTGAGCATCAGGCCAGGTGTGAGGCAGGGCCAGTCTTCGTCACCGTTCAAAATCAAGGTGGGCACGGTCAGTTTGGCGAGCTTGTCTTTGAGGTTGTAGAGCGAAGGGCGCTCGCGTTGCACACCGAGTTGGGTGTTGGCCGAGCCAAGGGCCGAGTGCCCGTAAAACTGCTGTTTAAATTCAGCAAAGCCATGCGGATCTGCGCGTTCAAAAGGAATACGGGTTGGGCCATGCGCATATTTGTCCACAAAGGCTTTCATGCCTTGCTTGAGCAGCATGTCCGCGCTGGCTTCGGCTTCTTTTTTAAATTGCTCTTGCTGGTCGAGCTCGGCGCCATAGCCGCAGCCTGCGACGCATAAGGATAAGGCGCGGTCGGGATGCTGAAGACCAAAATGCAGCGTGGCAAAGCCACCCATCGATAAACCAACGATGTGGGCTTTTTGAATCTTTAGATGATCCATCACGGCAATAATGTCCGCGACGGCGCGATTTTGTGAGTAAGAGGAAACATTGGGCGGCACGGCGGAGGGAGGGTAACCGCGTGCGTTGTAGGTAATGACTTGGTGCTGACGCGCGAAATGACGCACTTGGGGTTCCCAACTTTCTTTGTGTCCGGCAAACTCGTGGACAAAAACAATCGGGGTGCCCGAACCATAGGTTTCGTAGACTAGATCAACACCATCGTCGGTTTTTAAGGTCAGCATGAAGTTCTCCTAAGTAGGGGGCTAGCTTTGCATGAGGTTGTTGGCAGCGTCAAGAGATCTTGTGGGGGGATCTCTTTTGAAGGGGGGACTCTTGAGGGTCACTGAAGGGTGTCAGACCGGTGCTGGGTCCAGGCTTTGCCTGGACTACCCTGCGCCCCGTCTTAAGATCATCGCACAACGCCCAAACTCGCCCCTTTGGGGCTCAGACAGGGACGTTGTTGATGCGATGATCTTAAGACGGGGCTTGGCTGCGCTGACGGTCTGACACCCTTCAGTGACCCTCAAGAGTTATATGGCTCTCAAACTTTTGCGTTTTGGGCTACAAACATGTTCATGTTTACTTTTATTTGGAATGCTTTCGATGAACCAAACTGTGCTTGCGGCAAAAACTGATGGGGTGTTGACTCTGACGATTAATCGTCCAGAGCGGCGGAATGCTTTGGATGTTGCGACTTATCTTGGGCTCGCTGAACATATTCGGGGAGCGGGGCAGGACAAGGAGGTACGGGCGATTGTTTTAACAGGTGCTGAAAACTATTTCACCGCTGGGAATGATCTCAAAGATTTTCAAGGGCCGAGGCCGGATGGGGATAGTGCCGGGATTAAATTCCTTCGTAGTTTGGCGGATTGTGATTTGCCTATTGTGGTGGCGGTTGAAGGAAGTGCGATCGGCATTGGTGTCACGCTGCTACAGCATTGCGACTTTATCTATGCGGCAGAAGATGTCACGTTTAAAATTCCTTTTGTGCCACTTGGGTTATGCCCCGAAGGGGCTTCGAGCATGCTGATGGCGCAAATCGTTGGGTCTCGTCGTGCCACAGACTGGTTGCTGCGTGGCCGACCCTTTAGCGCAAAAGAAGCCTTGGACGCGGACTTTATCACCGCTCTAAGTGCGCCCGGTCAGGCGCTTGACGATGCACAGGCCGTTGCAAACGAGCTAGCCGCGCTCCCGCCCCAAGCGCTTCAAAAATCCAAGCAGATGCTCAAGCACAGCCTCAGGCCAAAGATTCATGCCGCGTTTGATTATGAATGGGCGCACTTCAACGAACGTTTGAAATCAGACGAAGCGCAAGCGGCGTTTGCTGCATTTTTAAATAAAAAGAAATAATGCGTTGCTCGGGTATCGATGCGTCTTAGCTTAGCTTTGCTTTGCTATCGATGCGTCTTCATTTTGATTTAAGGGGAGGGTATACATTACGACAAACCTTCAGCGCAGGGAAGTCCGGGCTCCGCCCGGACCCAGCATTGGTTTGACGTACTGTATACCCTCCACTTAAAAACAAACCAGAAAAAGAAAAGGCCCACCGAAGTGGGCCTCAGCAACAGACTGCAGCTAATTACTTAGTCGCGGTTGCCGCCAAAAATGCCGAGGATGGCAAGCAGGTTGGCAAAGACGTTGTAGACGTCGAGGTAAATCGCCAAGGTTGCTGACACATAGTTCGTCTCACCGCCATTCACGACACGCTGCAGATCGATCAGCATAAAGGCCGAAAACACCACGATGGCCAGTACGGAGACCGTCAACATCAATGCAGGAATCTGCAAGAAGATGTTGGCAACGCTTGCGAGCAACAGCACGATGACGCCGATGAACATGAACTTGCTCAGGCCGGAGAGATCGCGCTTGATGGACGTGGCGAGTGTGGCCATTGTGCCGAACACAATCGCTGTCCCGCCGAACGCGAACATCACTAAGGAAGTACCGTTACTCATCCCCAATACAAAGCCCAGCATGCGCGAGAGCATGAGACCCATGAAGAAGGTAAAGAGCAACAACAGACCGACGCCTAAGGAGTTATCCTTATTTTTCTCGACCGCGAACATCAAGCCGAAAGCGCCAGCGAGAAACACAATCGCAGTGATGCCTGGGCTTGCAGCCATGACTTGGTTCAGGCCGCTATACATGCCCACGGCAGCGCCGAGGACGGTTGGAATCAGTGAAAGCGCCAGCAGCCAATAGGTGTTGCGCAAAACCCGGTTGCGCACGACTTCGGCTGGGCCCGTTTGGTAAGGGCTGCGTGATAGTGTGGGACGCGGATCATTCATTTAAAGCTCCTTTCGAAAAAAGGACTCGACCAATTGATTGAGTCCAGAGTCTATGACCGAAAGCATACCTTACAGTTCCCTGAAAGGCTAGATTTCTTGCAAAGAGTAGGGATATTTTAGTCTCAGGGCTGTGCTGTACTTTGTAGCGAAAAAGACTTGAGGTTGTGACCCGCCGCTTGGTAGGTCCGCCAACGTTGGCGCGCAGTCTCTTTATCTTCAGGTTGCTCCGAAACAATCTCCAGGACCCGCTCAAGCGTCCCGCAGGTGGGTGGACAGCCGTCATCGAGGTTGAGCAACCAGGTATCTGGGGATACACCTTCGAGGGCGTGCGCTAAGTCTCTGGCGACCAGTACGATGGGCGTTTTGGTCGCTAAAGGGTCGTCTGCCCAGACATGTGGAACAAAAGCGGCTTCATCGACAGCCCAAAGCTTTTGATCATATTGGCGCAAACGGGCGACATCGCTGCAATACACCACCATTTTTTGACCTGCCAGGTACTGTTTTAAAGTGGTCTGGCAGGCTTGAGTGATGCGTTCTGAGGCACCGAAGGCGAAATGAATACGCGCCATGTTTAGGGTTTAGGCCTGATTGAGGAGGTATTGCACGAGTAAAGGCACGGGGCGGGCTGTTGAGCCTTTTTCTTTGCCCCCGCGCCAAGCTGTTCCAGCGATATCGAGATGTGCCCAGCTGTAAGCTTTGGCGAAGCGTGACAAGAAGCACGCCGCAGTGACAGCCCCGGCGGGGGGGCCACCGATATTGGCCATGTCGGCAAAATTGGACTTGAGTTGCTCTTGATAAGCCTCGTCCAGAGGCATGCGCCAAGCGGGGTCGAGAGCCTGTTTACCGGCGGCTAGCAAGGCGTCAGCCAAGCTGTCATCGGTTGAGAATAAGCCTGAGTTCACACCGCCCAACGCGACGACACATGCACCCGTCAAGGTCGCGATATCGATCACGGCAGAGGGTTTGAAACGCTCAGCATAGGTCAACGCGTCACACAATACCAGGCGGCCTTCGGCGTCGGTGTTGAGAATCTCGATCGTCTGGCCGGACATGCTGGTGACGACATCGCCTGGTTTGTTGGCGGTGCCACTTGGCATATTTTCGCAAGCAGGGATCAATCCGATCACCTCGCCTGCCAATTCGATCTCGGCGATCGCGCGGAAAGTACCCAGCACACTCGCCGCACCACACATATCAAATTTCATTTCATCCATCGTGCCAGCAGGCTTGATGGAGATGCCTCCTGAGTCAAACGTAATGCCTTTTCCGACGAGGACGACGGGGCCTTTGTCTTTGGTGCCTTTGCCGGGTTTTTTAGCGGCTTCCTTGCCTTTGTAGTGCATCACGATAAAGCGCGGTGCTTCGGCGGAGCCTTTTGCAACCGATAAAAAGGAGCCCATACCGAGCGCTTCGATTTGTTTACGATCGAGCACACTGACCTTGATGCTTTTGAATTCACGGCCCAGTTTTTTTGCAGTGTCACCCAAGTAGGTGGGGGTACACAAATTGCCTGGCATATTGCCCAGCGTACGGGCCAGCGACATACCTTGACCTAGGGCTGCGCCTTCTTTGAGTCCTTCGTTGGCTGCGCTTTGATCTGTCTTCGCAACGAGAATTGAGATTTTTTTAAGTTTTGGGCGCGCCTCAAGATCAGGTTTTCCGAAGCTTGCATCGTAGTAATAGGTGGCCTCGCTGGCCGAGCTCGCGGCGATGCGGGCTCGGTCTCTGGGGGTGCTTGAGCCATAAGCAACACCAGCGATGCTGGATGCGGCTTCGGTCAGGCGTGCTTGGACGCACACGTTCGCAAAGGCGCGTTCAGCGCTCGCTTGCGTTTTGGCGCTGTAATCAGCTTGCTTGCCGAGCCCCACCAGGACAACACGTGCGGCGGTCACACCGGTCAGGTCGCGTAAAACGAGAGTGGAGCCCGAACGGCCTTGAAATTCGCTTTTTACCACCGCACGAATGGCGCCCTGGCTGGCGCGATCAATAATGTCTGCCGTGGTGCTCAAAATGCCATCGGAGAAAACGCCAATCGCGAGTGCCGCGGTTTTGATTTGATGGGGGGAGACGGTAACGTGCGTGCTGAAGTCCATAGGTCCTGCCTGTTGATGAGCTTGATGTGATAAAGATTGCGGATGTTTGGATTATCTCGCATGTTTTGTCTGTGTGGTGTATTTAGCCTGTGGGTTTACGGCAGTCGTGAAAAGGTTTAGGCGTACAAATCATCTAATAGATACAAGCTTATTCAAGAAAGTTATTTAGAATATTTCCTATATTACTTATAATCGTATTTATAGGAGATTCAACATGAATTTGCAGCAGTTTCGTTTTGTCCGTGAAACCATTCGCCGAGATTTCAACCTCACAGAAGCGGCTCGCAGTTTGTTTACGTCACAGCCTGGCGTGTCCAAAGCGATCCTAGAATTTGAGGGTGAGCTTGGCGTCCAGATTTTTGAGCGGCATGGTAAGCGAATCAAGGGCTTAACCAAGCCTGGTAAGGCTGTGGCGCAGGTTGTCGAGCGCATCATGCAAGAGATCGACAATCTCAAAAAAGTCAGTGATGAGTTTGCTAAGCGCGACGAGGGGAGCTTGGTCATTGCATGTACGCATACGCAGGCTCGCTATGTGTTGCCCAAAGTGATCCCGGCTTTTCGCCAACAGTTTCCCAAAGTACATCTTGCGCTTGCCGAGGGCAGTCCGCCGCAACTCGCACAAATGGTACTGAGCGGGCAGGCCGATCTCGCGGTCGCCACGGAGTCTTTGGCGCTCACGCCTGGACTCGAGACCATGCCTTGCTACATTTGGGAACACTCTGTCGTCATCAAACCCGATCATCCTCTTGCTGCGCTTTCTTATAAAAAAGGCTTTGAGCTCACGCTTGAGCATTTGGCGAGCTATCCGATCGTGACATACGACAAGGCTTTTTCAGGGCGACTCTCGATTGACCGCGCCTTTGAGGCGCACAGTATCCGTCCCGATGTGGTGCTCGAAGCGATCGATGCCGACGTGATCAAAACCTATGTGGATGTTGGCTTGGGGATCGGCATTATTGCCGGTATGGCCTATGAGCCCGCGCGTGACGGAAATCTGGTGAGTCTGCCCGCCGGGCACCTGTTTGGCAAGCAAACGACCAAGGTTGCGCTCAAGTCCGGGGTGTTTTTGCGTGATTATGTTTACACGTTTATTTCGATGTTAAACCCCGAGTTAGATGCTGAACATGTCCGAAATATCATTGAAAATAAACACGAATGAGTATTATTACGCTTGATATTTAAATAAGAATCATTATCATTTAGTCTGTGACCATTTTTAGGAGCAGACATGATTCCAATCCGCAGTTCTTCTTACGCCAGCGGTTCGACCCCACACAACACAGCACGCAAAATAGGTCTTGGGCAGTCGACCTCAACGCTTAGCGCGGTGATCGTGGGGGCGGATCGCCTCGGAAACATCCCAGACTTGTTGCGCGGACACAATATTTCGATTACGCACCATATTAGTGGTCGGGATCCCGCGCATCAAAAAAAGACGCTTGCGCTGCCGAGTGGCACGCAAATCGTGATTCTTTTAACGGATTTTTTAGGCCATAACGTCATGAAAACGTTTAGGAATGCGGCCTTAAAGTCTGGGGTGAGGGTGGTCGCATGCAGACGATCTGTGTGTGCGATGCAACAGGCACTCGAGCAATGCGGCTTGTGTGATTGCGCTGGCTCAGCGCGCTGCGATGAGCGTCGGATCTAGGCGACGAGCGCCTGTGTAACGCGCCGTCCAATATCGTAGTGTCATGTCTTCGACGCGTACAACAGAACCGCGTGTCGGGGCATGAACAAACTTGTTTTGACCTAAATAGACGCCGACATGCGAGTATCGCGTCCCTAAGGTATTAAAAAAGACCAGATCACCGACCTGGAGGTCTTTTTTGTTGATTTTGTCACCAAACTTGGCGATATCATCCGAACGCGGAGGGAGTTTTAAACCCAAGGACCGTTGAGCTGAGTACACAATCAACCCACTACAGTCAAAACCTGTTTCGGGGGATTTGCCACCCCAACGGTAACGAATCCCAAGCTGATTAAGCGCTTGGTTGGCCAGCGGATGATCGATCTGACCCAATCCAGCCACGTATTTAGGTCCTACGGCAAAGGCGCCGATTGGGTCGGCGGAGTTGCGCCAATCAGTACCCGCGCGCTTGCTGTTTCCCGAGCCGTCTTGTCCTGCGCAACCCACCAATACAGCCGCTCCCAAGCAGGCAAACACCATGCGTGTGCTTTGCAGCATCTGCAGGGCGATTCTTGACATTGCGCTTGCGGTTGTAGGGAAAGTCATCGTTTTAATGCACTCGGTCGGACGAAAAAAATTCGTTGAATAAATGATAAATATTGATTCAACACATAAAAAAGTTCGGTTTGGAAAGGCTCGTGAAAGCTAGACCTGACAGAATAGTAGTACAAAAAGCCTCAAAATCCCAAAAAAGCAGTCGGAGACGGTTATGCAGGCCATCAAACGCACCCACCACATCTCCCTACATGATAGGGATCAATTTTGGTCAAAAGAGGCCGAACTTGTCCATTGGGAAACACCCTTTAAGCAAGTTTTAGACTTTTCCAACCCGCCTTTCGCCAAGTGGTATGTGGGCGGAAAGACCAACTTATGTTTCAACGCCGTCGATCGATGGCTAGACTCTCAGGCAGACGAGCCGGCTTTGATCTGGGTATCGACCGAGGTCGATCAAGAACAAATCTATACGCGTCGCCAACTCTACCAAGAAGTGAATACGATGGCAGCGATGTTGGTCGCTCAGGGTGTTGGCCAAGGCGATCGTGTCCTCATTTATATGCCCATGGTGCCCACAGCGGTTTTTGCGATGTTGGCCTGCGCGCGCTTAGGAGCGATTCATTCTGTTGTATTTGGTGGTTTTGCCTCGGTGAATCTGGCACATCGTATCGATGATGCCGCCCCCAAGGTCATTATTTGCGCAGATGCGGGGTCGCGCGGTGGCAAAGTAACGCCCTATAAGCCCCTGATGGACAAGGCAATCGCCTTATCGACGCGCCCGCCCAAAAAGGTGATTGTCGTCAATCGCGGGCTGTTTCCGTTTGAGCCCGTTGCAGGACGCGATCTGGACTATGACACCTTGCGACAGGAGTTTGACGGCGTTGAGGTGCCTGTCACGTGGCTCGAGTCGTCTTCGCCGAGTTACGTGCTCTACACCTCCGGCACGACTGGCAAGCCCAAGGGCGTTCAGCGGGATACGGGCGGGTATGCAGTCGCGTTAGCGTCTTCGATGCAACGCATTTTTAACGGCAAACCCGGTGACACCTATTTGTGTACGAGTGATATCGGCTGGGTCGTGGGACATTCCTATATTGTTTACGGTCCTTTGATTGCTGGTCAAACTACGATTTTGTACGAGGGCACACCCGTACGTCCGGATGGTGGCATTCTTTGGAGTCTGGTCGAGCGGTTTAAGGTCAACACCATGTTTTCCGCTCCGACGGCGATACGGGTGCTAAAAAAGCAAGACCCCGCGCTGCTTAAAAAATACGATCTATCGACCCTGCGTGCTTTGTATATGGCGGGCGAGCCCTTAGACGAGCCGACTGCCCAGTGGATTGCGGAGGGTTTGGGCAAACCGATCATTGACAACTACTGGCAGACTGAGACAGGTTGGCCGATTTTGGCCGCTCAGCCCGGCATCGAGCAGGTTCAGACAAAGTTTGGCAGCCCGTCGTTTCCCGTCTATGGATTTGACGTCCGTGTGCTCAATGAGCAAACGGGCGAAGACCTGGGCCCCGATGAAAAGGGTGTGGTGGCGATCGTTCCGCCTTTGCCTCCCGGTGCCATGACCACCATCTGGGGCGATGACGCCCGCTTTGTGGAGACCTATTTCTCCTCTATTCCCGGACGTAAGGTGTATTCGACCTTTGACTGGGGGCTGGTCGACAAAGAAGGCTATTGGTTTATTTTAGGTCGCACTGACGACGTGATTAATGTGGCGGGGCACCGTTTAGGAACCCGAGAAATCGAGGAATCCATTAATAGTCACCCCGCGGTCGCCGAGTCGGCCGTCGTAGGGATTGCGGATCAACTCAAAGGGCAAGTCGCTGTCGGCTTTGCGGTGCTGCGTGACCCCTCCCTCTATGCCGATGCCGCTGCGAATATGAAGCTCGAAGGCGACATCATGAAATTGGTCGATGAGCAGTTGGGTCCTGTCGCACGACCTGCCCGTGTTCGTTTTGTCAACGTGCTGCCTAAAACGCGTTCTGGTAAAGTTCTCCGCCGAGCTATTGTGGCGGTCTGCGAAGGACGTGATCCAGGCGACCTCACCACGATTGAAGACCCCAGTGCACTTGAACAAATTAAGGATTCACTATGAAAACCAAAGTTGTATTGACCGATGCGGATGTTTCACTGATTCTCGAAGCGGCGAAAGCGCATGCCCATCAAAACAAATGGGCCGTGACAATCGCGGTCGTAGACGATGGCGGTCACATGCTTGGTATGCAGCGCCTAGATGGCGCCAACACGATTTCTGCCTACATTGCGCCCGCCAAAGCACACACGGCCGCCATGGGCGCGCGTGAATCCAAGATTTACGAAGACGTGATCAATAAGGGCCGCATGTCCTTTTTGTCCGCACCTCTGTTGCAAGGCATGCTTGAGGGCGGCTTGCCGATCCTTGTGGACGGTGTGACGATCGGTGCGGTCGGCGTGTCGGGTGTGCAGTCCAATGAGGATGCGCAGATTGCCGCTGCCGGAATCGCAGCTTTAAAAATTTAAGTGTTGGATATTTCTTTAAGTCGTCACTAAAAACCCACTTCCACCCGGATGAAAGAGGAGACTCCTATTTATGTCTAATTCAATTGAATCAGCAATGATCGAGACGCGCGTTTTTCCACCCCCAGCGGAATTCGCCAAACAAGCCAATGTCTCTCAGACGGCCGGTTATCAGGCATTGCTTGAGGAGTCCGATCGGGATCCGGAGGGTTTTTGGGGACGTCTGGCATGCGAGCAGCTGCACTGGGACAAGCCTTTTACCAAAGTGCTGGACGAGTCACGCGCGCCTTTTTATGAATGGTTCGGCGACGGCGAGCTCAATGTTTCGGCAAATTGTCTGGATGTGAATCTGAAAAATGGCAATGCGAATAAAGTCGCGATCATTTTCGAATCGGATAGTGGCGATGTCCAAAAGGTCACCTATCAGCAGCTTTACGAACGCGTATGCCAGTTTGCAAATGGTTTGAAATCGCTGGGCTACAAGGCTGGTGATCGTTCGATTATTTATTTGCCCATGTCGGTCGAGGCTGTCGTCGCGATGCAGGCTTGCGCGCGCCTGGGCATCACGCACTCGGTGGTATTTGGCGGTTTTTCCTCCAAGAGTTTGCATGAGCGGATCACTGATGTGGGTGCCACGCTTGTGATTACCGCGGATGAGCAAATGCGCGGTGGTAAGGCTATCTCACTCAAGCCTGCGGTCGACGAGGCCCTTGGGATGGGCGGTTGCGAGGCTGTGCGACAGGTGGTTGTCTACAAGCGTACAGGTGGCAAGATCGCCTGGGATGCTAAGCGCGACCTATGGATGCATGAGTTATCGGCAAGCCAGGCCAAAGACTGTCCGGCTGTGCCTGTCAATGCCGAGCACCCGTTGTTTATTTTGTATACCTCGGGTTCAACGGGAAAGCCCAAGGGCGTCCAACATTCCTCGGGTGGTTATTTACTGTGGGCAAAAATGACCATGCAGTGGGTCTTTGATGCCAAGGCCAACGATGTGTTCTGGTGTACCGCGGATGTGGGCTGGGTAACGGGCCACACTTACATCGCCTATGGTCCGTTAGCGGCCGGGATGACACAGATCGTTTTTGAAGGTGTACCCACCTATCCAGATGCGGGTCGCTTCTGGAAAATGATTCAGGATCACAAAGCCACGATTTTCTACACGGCACCTACGGCGATTCGTTCTTTGATCAAGGCCTCCGAGGCCACTGCGGCACATCATCCAAAGTCCTATGACTTGAAGAGTTTGCGTTTACTTGGTTCAGTCGGTGAGCCGATTAACCCCGAAGCTTGGATGTGGTATTACAACAATGTCGGGGGCGGTCGTTGCCCGATTGTGGATACCTGGTGGCAGACTGAGACGGGTGGTCATATGATTACGCCTCTCCCGGGTGCCACACCACTCAAGCCTGGTTCATGCACGACGCGTTTGCCTGGCATTACCGCAGCCATCGTGGACGAGGCGGGGGGTGATGTTGAGGCGGGCCATGGAGGCTTTCTGGTAATCAAGCGTCCTTGGCCCTCAATGATTCGTAATATCTGGGGTGATCCAGACCGATTTGTCAAAAGCTATTTCCCGCCAGAGCTCGGTGGCTATTACCTCGCGGGCGATGGTGCGCAATGCGACAAGGATGGTTGTTTCTGGATAATGGGTCGAATTGATGACGTGTTAAACGTTTCAGGTCATCGCTTAGGAACCATGGAAGTCGAGTCTGCATTGGTCGCGCACCCAATGGTGGCAGAGGCTGCAGTCGTAGGTCGCCCCGATGACACAACTGGTGAGGCCGTCGTGGCATTTGTGGTGCTGAAACGCTCGCGTCCCGAAGGTGAAGAGGCGATCGCGCTGGGCAAAGAGTTACGCAACTGGGTCGCTAAGGAGATCGGACCCATCGCTAAACCAAAAGAAATCCGTTTTGGTGACAATTTGCCCAAGACACGCTCTGGCAAAATCATGCGTCGCTTGCTCCGCGTGGTGGCCAAGGGTGAAAAGGTCACGCAGGATGTGTCCACTTTGGAAAATCCCGCGATTTTGGATCAGTTATCCACGCCGGTATAAACACCGAATAGCCACATGAGGTGTAGGTTTAAAGGGTCTCGAAAGAGGCCCTTTTTGTTGCGTCCTACAAATGAAGAGTAGACTGCATTCACTTATTTTGGAGATCACCATGTCAATCGCGATTTTGATTGTGTTGCATTTGCTGGCCGCATTAATTTGGGTAGGCGGAATGTTTTTCGCGCATAGTGCTTTACGTCCCACCGCTGCGGATGTGTTGCAACCTCCCGAGCGTCTGACGCTTTTGTGTGGTGTCTTTAAACGATTTTTTATTTGGGTCAAAGTCTCCATCTTGGTGTTGTTCGTGACAGGCTTCGGGCTGATTTCGCTGATGGGCGCACAGGCCAAACTCGGTGGTCATGTCCATGCCATGTTGTTCATCGCCGTCATCATGACTGCGGTTTTCGCTTATATCTATGCCCTTCCTTTCAAAAAGCTCAAGGCTGCAGTCGCTGATAAGCAATGGCCTGTGGGTGCGCAAGCACTCGGGCAAATTCGCATGCTGATGCTGACGAACTTGGTGCTCGGTGTGATCACGGTGGTGATCGGCGCGGGCGGCCGCTACTTCTGACGGCATGAGCGGGATGGTTTTGCTTGGTTGATTGATTTGCCTTCGCGTTAGCTGTTAAATTGCGTAGGCATTCAACCAAGGAGAAGCAATGAAACTCGTACGTTATGGCGCGAAAGGCAAAGAAAAGCCCGGCCTGATCGACAAAGAAGGCAAGTTACGCGACTTGTCTGGTGTGGTGTCTGACATCACGACTGAGCAGCTGTCCTCAGCCGCACTGGCCAAGCTTGCCAAAATCAAGACGAGCACATTGCCACTGGTCAAAGGTAAGCCACGCTATGGCGTCCCCATCGCCAACGTCGGCAAATTTCTGGCGATTGGTCTGAACTACTCAGACCATGCAGCCGAAGCCGGCATGCCCTGCCCGAAAGAACCCATCATTTTCTTTAAGGCCGACACCAGCTTGTCTGGCCCCAATGACAAGGTGATGTTACCCAAAGGCTCCAAAAAGTCAGACTGGGAAGTCGAACTCGGGTTTGTCATTGGTAAAAAAGCACGCTACGTCAGCAAGAAAGACGCTCTGAAATACGTCGCAGGCTATTGCCTGATCAATGACATTTCCGAGCGCGAATATCAACTCGAGCGAGGTGGTACCTGGGATAAGGGCAAGGGCTGCGATACTTTTGGTCCAGTGGGTCCCTGGTTGGTGACGACTGACGAAATCAAAGATCCACAAAAGTTGGATATGTGGCTCGATCTGAATGGTAAGCGTTTTCAGACGGGTAACACCAAGACTATGATTTTCGATGTAGCCACCATTGTGAGCTATGTCAGTGAATTCATGACCTTGATGCCAGGTGACATCATCACGACGGGCACGCCCCCGGGTGTCGGCATGGGTGTTAAGCCTAAGCCACGCTATCTCAAGGAAGGCGACGTCATGACGCTAGGCATCCAGGGTCTGGGCGAGCAACGTCAGGAAGTGATCGCGTTTAAAAAGTAAACGCTCAAAAACGGTCGCGAAGCGCCTGTGCGCAGAGCTTCACGGCCGTGTTGGCTTCGTCGAGGATCCGACCCAACGGCACAAAACCGTGGATTTGACGTTCAAAGCATACATATTGCGTGGGGACTCCTGCTGACGATAGCTTGTCGGCATAGGCGTAGCCCTCATCTCGTAACGGATCATACCCAGCAGTGAGCACAAACGCGGGCGGCAAGCCCGCGTGGTCTTTGGCTAAGATGGGCGAGGCGCGCCAGTCTTGGCGCATCCATGCCTCGGGCATATAGTGCCCATAAAAATAATGCATTGAATCTTGGGTGAGCAAGTAACCTTGGCCATTGGTGCGCATCGATTCGCGTTCGCAGCTCGCATCGGTAACCGGGTAGATCAACAGTTGTAAAACAGGTTTGAAGGCACCGTCTTGCTTGAGTGCCAAGGCGACGACCGCCGCGAGCTGGCCACCCGCGCTATCGCCACCGATCGCAATGCGCGCGGCATCTATCTTGAGTGAGGATGCATTGGCGTGTACCCATTTTGTAGCGGCGATACAGTCGTCTGCAGCAGCTGGAAAAATGTGCTCGGGGGCGAGTCGATAGTCGACAGAAAATACTGCGCATTGAGCTTGATTGGAGAGTGTGCGACAGAGCACGTCATGTGTCTCGAGATCGCCAATCACATGGCCACCACCGTGGTAATAAACCAAGGCGGGTAAGGTCACCGAGGACGCCGAGCTGAGTGGCCGATAGTGGCGCACCGTGATCGTCCCTGCGGGGCCGGGAACCTTGATATCTAGTGCCTGAGCAACCTCGGGCGCATCAGGCTGGCTAAAAAAGCGTCGCTCGGCGTAAAAAATCCGGGCTTGTACGGGCTCGGTTGTGTGAACCGGGGGGATCCCTTTTTCAATAACGAGATCAATCAGGGCCTTGGCTTGTGGATCGAGCATGTCATCGTTTCCGAAAAAGGGGTTGAGAGAGGGCTTAGCGTATTTCGATCTCGACAAAAACAACTTCGTGGTCACTGGCGTTGATCACGTTGTGATTGACGCCGGCACCACGGGTATATGACTTGCCAAGCACCAAGGGAAAATCCTTGAGACCCTCAGGCGTTTCAAGATGAAGCATGCCATTCGTTGTGGGGACCACTACATAGTCGTGGCCATGCGTATGCCAGCCTGTCTCGGCACCGGGGGCGAAGCGCCATTCGGTGACGATGACGCGGTCGTTATCGATTTGTGTGGTGGGTGTGGCTTGAG
>JBILJA010000168.1:0-4911 GCA_044368775.1 Burkholderiaceae bacterium | reverse complement strand
CATTGCAATACCGTCGCCATTGTGTCGATTCCGATCTGCTTGAGATCGCCCAAAGAGAGCGTCTGTGGTTTTCCAACGCCTTGGATGCTAATTTTCCAGGCATTGACGTCACCAATATCGGCCGCTGAAGGTGCGGGCAGATTATTGCGGATAAAAAGACGATCCGTCGGTGTGATGATGCTCGAGCCGATTGCGGCACGTTTTGTTTCAATCGTCGTCGGGGTATGAATGATCATGCTGTCAGCATCTTTCCAGCTGACATAGGCCGGCAAGGGCTTTGCTTTAGAAGCGACCGGGGCGGCTGCTGTCGCAGCGGCTTGCTGGGCAGAGGCCATCTTTGGATTGAGTCCAGCGGCGGCAAGCAAACCGGCAGTTGCGCCAAGCAGATTGCGGCGTGAGATTTTGATTGGGTTTGTCATTTGGACTCCTCAATTGAATAGATAGAATAAGCTTATAACGAATATGTCGTTAGGTCTATCAAAATCCTCTCAAAATCAAATTTTTTTGTCATGAAAGGATCAGTAAATTTATGCGTTTTTCTGCCGTAACAACATCAACCCGGCCAGCGACGCCAAAACGCCAACGACTCCATAAGACACCCCATAATCATCAAACGACGTCACCGTCACCGAGAACAGAGAAGGCAGCAGCAACACACCGGCAAACATCAGCCCAGAACCCAAGCCCGTTGCCTCCGTTCTCTGTGCGCCGCCTAAACGCGCCCACTCAGCATAAGCCAGCCCTGTAAACCCACTGGCCGAGGCCCCCGCCACCGCGCACAGCGAGAGCACCAGCCAAGGCGCCCAATTCATACCGAACTGCCCGGTTAGCACAGCAGTCCCACCCATAATGAAACCCTGCCAAGCTAACAACATGTGTGCGGAAATCCACTTATCTGCCAACCAGCCCCATATCGGCCGACTGACCACGGCCGCCAATTGGTAAATCGCCAAAGCCCAACCCGCCTGCACCAAATTAAAACCCGTTTTACTTGTCAAATGCACAGTCAAAAAAGCAATGAAACACAATTGAATCCCGCCATAGATAAAACTCACGAACGATAGGCATCGCAGCTCAGGTCGCTCAAACAAGATTTGCACTGGTGCGAACAAACCTTTACTCAATATTTGACGCGAAGGATCGCGATCAACATCCCACGACCGACGCACGCACTCAAGCAACAATACCGCCGCCAATACCGGCACGGTCTGCCACAGCAAGGCCGCTTGCCAACCCAGACTCAAGGTCAGCGGCGCCATCACCAGCCCCGCCAACACCCCGCCCAAAGGTACACCAATCTGACGGATTGAGAGCACCAAGTTCATCACTCGCGGAGGGGTGCGAGGCACCAACAGATGGGCACTCGCAGGCGCCGTCGCCCCATAGGCCAAGCCCAACAGTGCAGCCCCAAGCACCACGGAGGCGACGCTCCCGACAGCGCAAGCGATTAGCATCGCAAGTGTGGCGATTAAAACCAGCTGACTGACCCTGACCGCGCCAAAGCGACGAATAAAACGTGGCGACAGCAACGCCGAAATAATGCCCACGCCATAGATGATGGAAATGAAAAAACCCACCAACGTGCCCGGCACCTCAAGGTCCTGAGCAATCACGGGCGCTACTACTGGAAACGAATAGGCCGCCATCGTCGCAAGACTTTGCGTCGCGAGTGTGGCGATAAGCGGAAGCACGGGAAACTTTAGGCTGTCTCGAGATTCACTTGGAAGGAGTGAGTGTTTGACACTCATGAGTTTGCCTTTGCCTGAAAAGAAAAAAGGCTACGAAACAAAAGTTGTTTAATCCGTAGCCCTTTCGTGAAAACGATAATTTACAGTATCAATCAAGCTGCAAATTTATTTTCTTTGCAAGCGCAGAAAACTTTTTTACTTCGGCATTAATTTGTTGACGCATCTGCTCAGTTGTTCCGCCCTCAGGCTCCGCGCCTGAACCCAACAGTTGCTCACGAACTTCTGGGATTTTCAAAATTGCAGCGACTTCTTTTTGAATCTTATCAATAATCGGCTTAGGCGTTCCAGCAGGTGCCATAAAGCCAAACCATGTGCTCACATCAAAACCAGTGAGCCCCGATTCGGAAAGTGTGGGTACATCAGGCAATGCAACCGATCTTTTGGGCGTTGTGACAGCGAGTGGGCGAACCTTGCCGGACTTAATGTGAGGCAAGCAAGAAGGAATCGTGTCGAACATCACTTGAGTCTGGCCACTGATCAGGTCGACCAGCGCAGGAGCGCTGCCTTTGTAAGGAACATGGAGCAACTTGGTACCAGCCATGTCATTGAACTGTTCACCGATAATGTGATGCGCCGTTCCTGTTCCTGTGCTGCCATAGGCAAGTTTGCCTGGATCGGCTTTTGCCAAGGCGATGAGTTCCTGAACATTTTTAACGGACATCGTGGTCGGTACGATTAAAACGTTTGGAACAGTCGCCACAACAACAATGGGCGTCAAGTCGCGTTCTAGCTCATAGCTGCGTTTGTTATAGACCGCTTGAGCAATCGAGTGATGCACTGCGCCCATCAGCAGGGTATAGCCATCAGGCGCCGCCTTAGCCACAAGTTCAGCACCCAGACGCAACCCTGCTCCAGGCTTGTTTTCAATCACCACAGACTGCCCCCAAGCTGTCTGAAGCCTAGCGCCAATAATACGGGCCAAGAAGTCTGTGCTTCCGCCGGGAGGCGATGGCACAACAATTTTGATCGCCTTAGTCGGGTAGGCCTGCGCATACGCGGGCAATCCGAACATTGAGAGCCCTGCAACCGCAGCAGGGGCCATAATTAATTGTCTACGTGTTGTATTTTTAAAGGTCATTCTTGTCTCCTGTTGTTATTCAAAACATTCTTTGATCTTGCAATTAAAACTAAAGCCGATTGATGACAGCGCGCGCAATATCTTGTGTATTACTACGTCCGCCAAAATCGTAAGGACACACTTCTCCACTTTGGAATGCGCCCTCAAGCGCCTTTTCTATCAAACGAGCGCCTTCAAGTAAAACCGGATCTTGGTGTCTAAGCGAAAGCCATTCAAGCATCATTGCCGCAGATAGAAACATCGCGCTCGGGTTGGCAATACCTTGCCCGGCGATGTCTGGCGCTGTCCCATGCGATGGTTGGAATACAGCATAGTGATCGCCGATATCAGCTGAAGGAGCCATCCCCATGCCGCCTACAAGCGCAGCGATCAAATCGGACAAGATGTCACCAAACATATTTTCTGTCACCAGCACATCGTATTGCCAAGGTTTCAAGACTAAATTGAGTGCCATGGCGTCAACATAGGCATTTTCAATGGTGATGTCCTTAAATGCGTCTGCGCGCTCTTCAAACACCTGCCGCCAAAATGCCATCGAGGCAAAGACGTTCGCCTTGTCGACGCTGGTGACATGCCCTCTTTTGCCTTGCGCCTTTCTGCTGCGTGCCAAAGCAAGCGCAAAATCACAAATACGCGCGGTTCCGGAATGCGTGATTTTCATTTGATCAAACGCTGCAGCCTGCGCGCCTGATCCCTCGATATAGCCGCGACCTCTGGAATAAAACAAACCCTCTGTGTTTTCGCGAATGAGCACCAAGTCAATCTCTGCTGCGCGCGGACTACTCAATGGGACAGGTAGTCCCGGCCAGGTGCGAATCGGGCGCACCCCCGCATATAGATCTAAGGCGAAACGCAAGTCTAGTTGCGGGATGATTTCCGTACCATCCACCCCTCGCACATGAGCTAAACCCATTGCACCAAACAAGATGGCGTCTGCTTTTTTACACGCATCCAGTGTTTTTTCCGGTAAGGCATCTCCACTATCCAAGTAATGCTGCGCCCCAGCAGGATGAATCACCGTGTTGAAGTTTCTGTCAATTTTGGGACCTAATGCTTTGAGAACATCTAAGGCGACCATGGTGACTTCGACCCCAATGCCGTCTCCTGGCAAAACTGCAATTTCATAACTTTTCACTTAAACCTCACATATGCGGAATATTGAAACGTGCAAAAATTTCTAACAACTCTTGACTCGCGCGTTCGCGATGCGCTCTGTTTTCTTGAACTGCACCAAGGACGTCCCCCGCCAAAATTTTTTCCACCAACGCGCGATGTTCACGCGTCGAGTTAATCGGCAACGGTCTAGCTTGAAGTGAAAACATGCGAGCGCGATGCGCGCGATCCCACACGCTCATGACTGCACTTTTAAGTGTCTTGTTACCCGCGAGCTCAATAAGCTCTGCGTGAAATAACTCATCAGCCTGCGCCCACTCATCGCGATTGTTAGCGGCTAAGGCAAGCTCCATTGCATCTGTTGCGTGAATCAAGGCTGCGATATCTTGAAAATTAGGTTTTCTTTTTGTGAGAATTTCAACCGCCGCACCTTCAAGCGCCGTGAGCACCTCGTATATCTCTGCCATTTGCGCTGCCGACACCGGTAGGACGTGCATGCCATGTCGAGGAATCAAGTCAATTAATCCCTCGACCTGCAAACGAACTAACGCCTCCCGCACAGGGGTTCGGCTCATACCTAAAGCCAGGCAAATTTCCTGTTCGAGCGCACGATGGCCTGGCGGCCAATAATTGTCCAAAATTCGACGCCTGATTTGCTCATAAGCATCATCAGCAAGGGTGGTTGAACGCGACATTAATGTATTCATTAATGTATTTGTAATACAAATTACGCTATTTTTATCTAGTGAAAACCCTAGCCCTCCACCGAGACGGCCTCATCTATGAAATCTTTGCAGTCATTGTGATGCACTGCAATAAAAATGTGCGTAATGGACTTAGTCCATCACTTATGAATAAGTTATCTTGATTTTAGATCGACCATCATCTAAGGTGGTTTTACATTACGCTCGTAGTTAATCTTTCTTAATTAGATAGAAATAGGGGTAGCAAATGTCATCACCAATTAAATCA
>JBILJA010000167.1:0-4935 GCA_044368775.1 Burkholderiaceae bacterium | reverse complement strand
CACAAACGACACGTCATAGAATTCAGGGTGTACTCACCCGCGAGCATGAACAATTTGTGTTTGTAGATACCCCAGGTTTTCAAACGCGTCATGGTGGTGCCATGAACAAGATGATGAATCGCGTGGTGACACAGACGCTGGCTGATGTGGACGTCGTATTGTTCTTGGTCGAAGCGGGCAAGTGGTCGCCGGGTGATGCCAAGCTATTGTCCCTCTTGCATCATCCAGAGCGTACGATTTTAGTGATCAGTAAAATTGATCAGCTTAAAAATCGCGATGAACTCTATCCGTTTGTCGCTAATATCGCTTCGCAATTCAAGTTCGATGCGGTCGTTCCAGTCAGTTCGACTAAGCGCCATCAGTTAGATCAGTTGCTCGACGAAGTCGCGAAACGTTTACCTGAGAATGAACCTTTCTTTGATGCCGATACGCTGACGGATCGGCCCATGCGCTTTATCGCAGCTGAACTCATCCGTGAAAAAATCTTTCGTTTGGTTGGCGACGAGCTCCCGTATGGTTGCACCGTGGTGATTGAACAGTGGGAAGAAACGGCTAAGGGCGCGCATATCAACGCCTGTGTCATCGTTGAACGTGATAGTCATCGCCCCATCCTGTTAGGTGCGGGCGGCAGTCATATGAAGCGAATCGCTTCCGAGGCACGCCAGGATATGGCTAAGCTCATGGACAAGCCCGTGCACCTTGAGGTCTATATCAAAGTGCGCAAGGGTTGGGCTGAAAAAGAAAGCAGTCTGCGCGATTTAGGATATGAGTAGACGCGTTCTTCGAGTCCTCGAAACCCCGGGCTACGTGTTGCATGCAACGGCCTGGCGTGAAACCTCTCTCATTGTTCAAGCATTTTCTAGAGACCACGGTTGGGTCAGTATGGTCGCCAAAGGCGCCAAACGTCCCCACTCCGTATTGAGACCGGCCTTGTCTGTGTTTCAGCCGTTATTGTTGTCCTGGACGGGTTCCGGCGAAGTTAAAACACTGACACGCGCCGAATGTGCGGGCGTACATGCCTTGCCAGGCGCTGCCATGATGTCATGCTGGTATATGAACGAGTTGTTGTTTCGTTTGCTGCCCCGCGAAGATCCTCATCCAGGCTTGTTTGATGCCTATGTGATCGCCTTGCAGCGACTTGCGGCAGGCCAAGCGGCTGCGGGTGCTTTACGTCGCTTTGAGTGGATTTTGCTCAAAGAAACGGGTTATGGCCTGGATGTCGAAGAGCCAGATTTTGAGGATTTGCAGGCTGAGCCTGCGCTGCGCGCAACCTTGCGCGAGCGCTTGTCAGAACACTTGGCAGGGCGGCCATTAACCACCCGTCAGGTTTTGGTCGCATTGCAGCGCTTTCAGCCAGTCAAACCGGCAGGATGACTGAAAGCAGGTGTTCTGACTGATGCTATGCGGTCAGGACAGCGCGCCCATTGACTTTGCCTTCTCGTAAAGAGGTTAATACCTTGTCAGCGTCCGCAAGAGGATGTTTGTGGACGGGAATGGGGGTGATCTTGTTGTCCTTGACCAGTTGTAACAACTCTCTGAGCTCGTCGAGTGAACCGGTATAGCTGCCAAGAATCTGCAAAGCTTTCATCGGAATAAAAGCAATCGGCCAAGACGCGCCGCCACCGAACAGACCAACGATGACGAGCTTGCCACCTTTGATCAAGATGTCAAAGCCTAGGGACGTCGTGGCAGGTGCACCGACGAGGTCGATCATTGCCTGAACGAGCTTGCCGCCATTGGCCGCAATGATTTGTTGTGCAGCGTCTGGCGCAGCGCCGTCCACGACAGCCAGTGCGCCTGCCTCAAGTGCAGCCTGACGCTTGGCGGGGTCGATATCCACCACGATCGCGCCGACGCCGTTTAAGGCTTTGACCAAAGCCAAACACATCAAGCCCAGTCCACCCGCACCCATAATCACGATGGGATGTTTCTGATAGATATTGGCGCCGATTTTGTTCAACGCGCTGTAGGTAGTCAGTCCAGAGCAGGCATAAGGAGCGATTTCGGCGGGATCCATATCGCCGATGTCGATGAGATAGCGTGGATGCGGCACCAAAAGGTGATCGGCATAACCGCCAGGCCGCTGCACGCCAAGGTACTGTGGACTGGAGCAGTGATTCTCCAAACCGTCTAGACAGGCAGGACATTGACGGCAGCCAATCCAGGGATAGACGAGGTAGTTGCGACCTGGATGGACGCCTGCTGCCTCGGGGCCCATGGCAACGACCGTGCCCGCAGTCTCATGACCCATGGTCATCGGCAGTTTGATGCCACGATCCTTGAGTAACAAGCTGCGGCCATTGCCAAGGTCATAACTCCCTTCCCAAAAGTGAATGTCACTGTGACAGACACCTGCAGCGCGCACCTCGACCAGTACCTGGGTACCTGTTGGGGTGGGTGTTTCTATTTCCATCAAGCCAAGCGGCTCTTTGAAGTTCATCACGCAATAGCATTTCATGTCTTGAGCTCCGAGTGTGCTTATGGTCGAGGTCTTGTTACATCACCAGTTCGATTAAGCGTGGACCTTTTTCTTTGGCAGCAATACGCATCGCATCTGCAAAGCCCTCGAGGGTATTGACTTGAACGCCCGGTACGCCATGCCCGCGCGCGATCGAGACCCAGTCCAAAAACGGCTGATCGAGATCGAGCATCCGACGGGCGTTGTCGCCCGCTTCAGGGCCGCCCATGTTGGCGAGCTCTCCGCGCAAAATCTTGTATGAGCGATTGGCAAAAATCACGACCGTAACGTCGAGATTTTCACGGGCCATCGACCACAGCCCCTGTACGGTGTACATCGCGCTGCCATCACCGAGAAAGGCAAAGACCTTGCGATCCGGACACGCGACAGCGGCACCGACCGCCGCCGACATGCCCCAGCCAATCGCGCCGCCTGTGATGTCAATGCAGTCGTGCGGGGCGGCCTGTGGCAAAACCTTAGCAAATTGACGACCCGTGGTGACGGCTTCGTCCACCATGATGGCATTTTCAGGTAATAAAGCGGCGATGACGGTGCCGATGTGTTCGACGAGGGGTACGCCTGTCGGCAAGTCCGTGATGATGGGGCCGGTCGATTGCTGGGCAGGAGCTGTGTTTTGCGCACCGAGCGCATCGACCAGTGCTTGCAAACTTGCCTCGATATCGTGGGTCAGTGTCGCCAGCGTCAGGACTTCGCAGTCAGGCTGCTTGATCATGCGCGGCTTGTTGGGATAGGCAAAAAATGCCACGGGCGGGGCGCTACCGACTAAGACCAGATGCTTGGTGTCTT
This sequence comes from Burkholderiaceae bacterium, assembly GCA_044368775.1. Taxonomy (GTDB): domain Bacteria; phylum Pseudomonadota; class Gammaproteobacteria; order Burkholderiales; family Burkholderiaceae_B; genus Zwartia. The sequence continues at coordinate 1,670 of JBILJA010000167.1, read as the reverse complement.
TGAGCATCGCGACCGCACCGTCCACCGGAAAGGGCAGTGGTGTGATGTTGACACGGCCACGGCCTCGCTCCATGCGTGGATTGCGAGGTTCGGAGGCCAACTTACAGCCCGTGTGCGCGGCGATTTTTCCGGCGAGCGTGGCTTCGCGTGCACGCAAGGCCCGTCCGCCAAGCAAAAGCGTCGTGGCCTCTGCAGTTTTTCGGTTAGACAAAAGGCGCGCAAGGGCGACGATCGTCTCAGCGAGGGGCGCTGCAGCGGTTTGAGCAGGCGCGGTCGAATAATGACCAGGGTCGGAGGGCTCCCAGGCGCAATTGGCGGGCAGTACGAGTGTGGCAATGCGACCCGGTGTGCTGCGCGCTTGCGAGATCGCCTCAGCAGTGTCTAGTGGGGCAGCCGCGGACGACATGGTGGTTTTGACCCAGTTGGACATGGGGCGTGCGACCGCTTCGACATCGGAGTTGAGCGGGGCGTTATTGTGAATATGATCCCAGGCGTGTTGGCCGACGATGTTGACCATGCCGGAGTAGGCGCGTTTAGCGTTGTGGATATTTGCAAGCGCATTGCCCAGACCGGGTCCAAGATGCAGCAACGTGGCGGCAGGTTTTTCAGCCATGCGGTAATAGCCGTCAGCCGCACCACTGGCAACACCCTCAAACAAACCTAACACGCAACGCATGCCGGGGGCACGATCCAGTGCTGAGACGAAGTGCATCTCCGAGGTGCCAGGATTAGCAAAACACACATCAACGTCCCCTGCGAGCAGGGTGTGAACCATAGCTTCTGAACCGTTCATTTTGATACTCCTCCTGATTTATTTTTCATTGTTTCACGCGCGATGATGACCTGTTGTACTTCGGTTGCGCCCTCGTAGATGCGCAATGCTCGGATTTCACGATACAACATTTCCATGGGATGCCCGACCTTGACGCCTAAACCACCATGCAACTGCACACAGCGGTCGATCACGCGTTGTGCAGACTCGGTCGCGAACATTTTGGCCATCGCAGCGGATTTTGTCGTACGTTGTTTGAGTACATCGCGCTCCCAGGCCGCGCGATAAATGAGCAAGGTCGACGCATCGATCTCTGTGCTCATATCGCCAATCGCTGCCTGTGTGATTTGCAGATCGGCCAACGTCGCGCCAAACATGGCTCGAGAGGTGGCGCGCGCAATGCCCATGTCGAGTGCGGCTTCGGCAAAGCCTAAGGCTGCGGCGCCGACCGAAGCACGAAAGACGTCGAGGTTTTGCATCGCGACTTTGAAGCCTTTACCCGCCTGGCCAATACGCTGTGTGACAGGGATGTCACAATCGGTAAACGTCAAGGTCCCGATCGGATGGGGTGCGCAGACATCAAAGCGCTCTGTAACTTTCAGTCCGGGTGTATTAGCATCGACTACAAAAGCGGTGACGCCCTCGGCCTCGTCGTTCTCAACTTGAGCAAAGACCGTATAAAAGTCGGCGATATCCGCGTTGGAAATCCAAGTCTTGACGCCATTGAGTCGATAGCCCTGCGTCGTTCGCGTGGCGCGTGTCGTCATGGCGGCCACATCAGAACCTGCCTCGGGCTCCGAAAGTGCAAACGCGGCTAGCATTTTTCCAGAAGCGACATGGGGGAGGTACTTTTGCTTGAGCATCTCAGAACCAAACAGAGAGATCGGACCACTCCCCA
>JBILJA010000044.1:0-16194 GCA_044368775.1 Burkholderiaceae bacterium | reverse complement strand
TCAGTAAAAACGGGTCTGATTTTTAGGATAAGGGGTTGTGCGCTGGCAGCAATTGTTAACTTGATCCAATACGTTCCTTTCTTGTAGCCGCCAGTTAGGGTTTTTTCATAAGGGATAAAGGTCTGTTGCTCTATGTGAGTGATGGTAAGCGCATTGCTTTGATCCTCGAAATATGACTGACTCAGCACGTAATGACTAGATTTCTCTGCGCGCGCCATAGGTAAACCGAGAAAGTTCACCAGAAGTAATACGATTATTATTATGATTTTTGGCATGTCTAGCGGGAGTTGCGCGAGATTGTGTGTGAAGTCATCCTCTCCTATTTGAGGGAAAAGGTCAATCTGATGTTGTAGGGATTCTTAGGGATTTTCACTCGTTATTTGTCATGGTGAATTAAATATTGCAGGATCTGGATTTTCCGCATATTTGACCGCTCAGTTTTCAGCAAAGCGTCGACATATCGGGATGAAGCATTTGCTTGGTTTAGACCTGTATTTTTACGATTCGGCGGTATTATCTTAGTTGAAAGGCTTACACGTTTATTCAAGTAATGACTCTGGAGATATTATGTTTAGTCATGTGATGGTCGGTGCAAATGATCTCGAAGCATCAAGAAAGTTTTATGACGCAGCTCTTGGTGCATTAGGCATCAGTCCGGGCGTGTTGAATCGTGATATTCGCTATTTTTACAGAAGCCCCACGGGCGTGTTTGCGTTTACCTTGCCATTGGATAACAAGGCAGCTACGCCTGCTAATGGCGGAACGATCGGCTTTATGGCGAAATCTGTCGAGCATGTCGATGCTTTTCATGCAGCCGGCGTTGCAAATGGTGGCGTTACCTGTGAAGATCCTCCAGGCTATCGCGATGGTCCTGCTGGAAAAATGTATCTGGCTTATTTGCGCGACCCGATCGGAAACAAAATCTGTTCGATGTTTAGGGTGCCTAAGTAAAGCAGGATAGATGCTTAGGATAAGAAAATAGCAGCCACGGGCTGCTTTTTTCTTGGCAGTGTCTATTTGTTTAGTTCGTCTTTGCTTTAATGGATCATTTTTTAAGGTTGTTTAAGCATAGGAATATTGGCGTCTTTGAGAACTTTTTTTGATGTCGCCAGTTCAGTGCGAAAGGATTCTGTGAGTTGTTTGTCTGTCATGGGTTCTGCATTCAGAAAAGCTGTTGCAAACTGACGAATAAGCGGCTCTTGTTTTAAGGCCGCTTGCAAGGCTGACCCTAATTTTTCCAAGATAGGTTTTGGCGTATTGGCGGGCGCAACGATACCGTTCCAAACGTAAAAATCAAAGCCAGTGAGACCCGCCTCGCTTACGCTGACAAGCTTACGTGCTTCAGTGATGGGTGTTTTGCGCGTCGTAGCCAACCCCTTTGCCCGACCACTATCGATCAAAGGATACGCGACAGAGGGTGCGACTAAAGCTAGGTCGACTCTGCCTGCACTCAAATCATTAATCACTGCTGCCGCACCTTTATAGGGGATTTGCGTCAAGTTCATTTTTCCCAAGCTACTCATCCAGGTCAAAGCGATCTCGTTACCAAATCCAACGCTTGCAGCATTCAGTTTTCCAGGATTGCTTTTTGCATAGGCGAATAGATCTTTGGCGCTATTGAACTTGCTATCGGCAGAGACGATGAGGACGTGGGGATAACCTGAAACACCTCCCACAGGTGTAAAGTCCCTGTCGTAGTCATAGCTCACGGATTCATAGCGCGCTGGGCCATGACTAAAAAATGAGTTTGAAGCCAAAAAGAGTGTGTAGCCATCGGGCTTGGAAGCCATCATTTCGCGAGCGGCGAGTAATCCTCCCACGCCTGGTTTGTTGGAAATGACGACTTGCTGGCCGAGTTGTTTACTCATTTGTTCGGCGACAGCCCTTGCCGCGCTATCAGTGGGTCCACCAGCAGAAAAGCCAACCAATAAAGTGATGGCACGGTTCGGATACTCTTGAGCATGGACCGTATTTATACCGAGAGCATTTATAAAAGCTGTACTTGCAATGCTGAGTCCTAAGCTAAGGCGTATGAGTTGGCGTCGTGTAATCATTGCTTGTCTCCTGATTGTTATATGTATTTTTTATTAATGTTAATCTAAATCGTGTTCATCCCTCCAAAAATAAACTAGAGACATACAAATGAAAAACAATACGAATATTCTTCAGAAATCCTTGCTTTTATTTGGTGCCTTATTAGTGAGCTCGCTTGCATGGGCCTTAGAACCTGCAGTTAAAGGTCCTCAGGTGGATACGCCTAAGCGGCTGCTGCTTATTGGAAATAGTTATCTTTACTATGGCGACAGTCTTCACAATGTGCTGCGAAACATCGTGATCGCCGACAACCCCGCGATCACCAAGGCTCTTCAATATAAATCCGCCACGATTGGTGGCGCGAGTCTTAATCACCACAATATTGATTGGCTCACAAAGCCCGGACAGATTGGTGTCAAAGAACCATTCGAATTAGTGATATTGCAAGGCCATAGCGCTGCAGCGATTAACGATAATCAGGGCGCGGTTCATATTGAGGCCGCTAAAAAAGCGGCTGCGCTCATTGCTGAGCGTGGTGGCAAGGTGGCCCTGTACATGCCGCATTCTTATGTCGCACCTCACAAGCAGACCGCCCCTGAAAACGATCAAAAAAATCGTGATTATTACGTCAAGCTGGGCAATGAACTCAATGCTCTCGTGATTCCCGTTGGAATGGCCTTTGCAGAGGCTTATAAAAGAGACCCTCAGCTCAAACTGCATAAGTCCTATGATGGCAGCCACCCTTCAAGGGCAGGAACCTACTTAGCTGCTGTAACGGTCTATGCGACTGTGTATGGTCGCTCACCGGTCGGTAACACCTTTGATGCCTTCGGTGAGGTTGATCCTAAAACTCGCTTGTTATTGCAACAAGTGGCTTGGGATACAGTTAAGAAGTTTTATGGTCAATAAATACTCGATTTAATCTTTTTGCAATATATCTCTGTCAAGGTGACGAGATATGAGAAAGAATATCGAGCTAGTCTATTTCAACGCGGGTGGCGGACATCGTTCTGCTGCGCTTGCGCTTCAGGAAGTCATGACACAGAGACATCCTGAATGGGATGTCTCACTGGTTAACCTTTTTGAGGTGATTGATTCTGAAAGATATTTTCAGAAGCTGACAGGATTCGCTCCGGAGGATTTATATAACCTCCGACTCAAAAAAGGCTGGACCAGGGGGCTTGCGACAGAGCTTAAGATTTTTCAGGCCATGATTCGCCTGACGCATGTCAAACTGAAAAATAAAATTGAAAAATATTGGATAGAGCGTCAACCAGATTTGGTTGTTTCCTTAATTCCTAATTTCAATAAAGTGATGTATGAGTCTCTCCGAGACGCATGTCCTGGAGTGCCTTACGTCACTGTATTGACGGATTTGGCCGACTATCCTCCTAATTTTTGGATTGAGCCCAATCAAGAGCAGTCCTTGATCTGTGGAACGGATCGTGCTGCTCTTCAAGCCGTTGAGGCGGGCTATCGTGAAACTCAGATCACGCAAGTATCAGGCATGATCATGCGACCCTCCTTTTATCAGTCCGAAAAGATTGATCGAAAGGCACGATGTGAGGAGTTGGGTTTAGATCCGAATCTTCCAACAGGTTTAGTCATGTTTGGAGGGCATGGATCAACCCAAATGGTCAAGATTGCCAAAGATCTAAGCCACAGACAGATGATCTTTGTATGCGGTCATAACGAGTTGTTAGCTAAAAAAATAAAAGCACTCAAACCGTCAGTCAAGCATGTTGTGTACGGCTTTACCTCAGAGATCAATCTCCTCATGCAGCTCAGTGATTATTTTATTGGGAAGCCTGGACCGGGGAGTTTGAGTGAGTCGATCCATATGGGGCTACCTGTTATTACCTTTAAAAATGCTTCAACGATGCCTCAGGAGCGTTTCAATACGCAATGGGTGATCGACCATCAATATGGGCTTGTGATCTCTACGATGCGAGAGCTACCCGGAGCAGTTGAGAAAATGATTGCTGAGTTACCTGTTTTCAAAGCTCATGTTGCAGCGACGCGCAATCGTGCTGTTTTTGAAGTCGTCGAGGCATTAGATCGCATTTCAAAACGATGACAGTTTTGTGCGATTTTTAAGAAAAGCTGCTCCGATCAATAGCATATGGGGTACGGTGACAGCAGCCAAACCAATGAAAATTAACCTGAGAATGAGCGTGCTGGTTGGCAAGGTCGCCCAATACCATCCAAGTCCGCCCAAGAGCACCAAGGTGGCAAGGGTGTAGATCAACATCATCCGTAACATGCGCGAATGTTCGAGCGTTGGCGCTGCGATAAACAACTCTGACAAATGGCGTGGGCTATGCAAGAGGCAAAAGTAGAGGGTGAAATAGAGCAGGGGAGAAGTGAAGTAAGCCAATAAAAAGAGCGAGATGAACTCGAGGGCACTCTGCCATTGTTTTTGCCACAGAGCGACGCCCACAAGGATGATCATCGCGGTCGTTAGAAACCCTGCTGGCAGCGCGAGGGAGGCGGCGAGTGCGCCTCCCGACTGTCCCGAGAGTTGTTCGAAAATGCTGTAAACAGCCTCTGTATGAAAGCCGATAGGCATCAGCAGCAAGAGTGTCCCTGCAGACAGGCGTAGCGGAGTATTGAGCGATTTAGACCAATCATCAGAAAAGTGCCAGGCACTGATGAATAAAAATACACCTAAGCTTAGTGCGGGAAGCCAGAGCCAGATGAGCACGACACATACCGTCATCGCAAGGTAGAGAGAATTAAAGATAAAAACTTCAGTGCGCGTATTGTTGAGTCCAATTTGCTGAGCAATCCACGGATCCAGAGCGCCGTGAGGCAAACCAAACAAGGTAATGACGATGCCCAAGATGGCGATTTGCGCGATCGGTGTCAGCAAGTCTGGAAATTGCTGCGTCAAAACAAGACTCAGCAGCACTGCGAGAGGAAAAAGCAGTCTTGCGCCTTTTAAGAGAACAATCAGTGGGGAGGATGGTCTCTGCAACATCATGCTCTTTGAAAGATACTCGATAAGAGTGCCTTGAGGAAGGGGGACTTTGGCAAGCTAGCCACAATGTGGAGATAGTCTAGACCTTTTGCGCGATCGTTCATAAAACGGATAAAACGTTCAGCGTCAGTTCGACTCAGGAGTTGTTGAAAGAGTGCAGGTGCGAGTAAGGGTTGATCGTGGAGGACTTTTAAAAACAGTTGATCCATCTGTTGTAAAAGAAAAGGTGAGCTTTTTTGCTCAAGGACGGCATCGTGGGCGCAGTAATGCGCTGCACACTGCTCAGCCCAACGCTGAATCCTCATAAAGCCGTAGCCAGAAGAGGGGCGCAAGGCGCCTGCGCTCATGCCTGCGCGGGGAAAGTCAGTCTTATCCACGGGTAATCCCATCGGAAGAATGCCGTATTCTGTCCGTAGGACCTTTGAGCTCGAATAGCCTCTCTCATGGAGCAATTGATCAAAGGCACTCTGTAGATGTTCAGCAGCTTGGGGTTTGGTTGAAAAAACAGTCAATTCGATTAGTAAGCGATTGTGAGAAAGCGGCAATAGATAGGTAAAGCAAAAGTCTTTGTTCATGACACGCATGTCGGTCATGAGTTCGAGGGTAGAGGGATCTATTGTTGTTTCATTGCTCAGTTCAATTTCAACGCCTAAAAAGCATTGATATAAACTCGCTTGTGCAAACTGCTGAGGGCTAGGAGGTCGCGTGTCTATGACTTGCTTGGCAAAGAGGCATTCACTATTGGTTTCAATAATCCAACCATCAAGGAGGCGCTCAAGCTTTAGGACAGATGTTCCAAGGCGAGCCTCGATCGATGGGCATTGTTCGATTTTTTTCCAACAGTCTTGGTAAAAATCAGAGGAACGAATGTATTGATAAGGATTGTTTGAACTCGCTCTTTTTTCATTTGGATGATCATGCTGACCAAAAAGCCAGGCGGTCCAAGCGTGGCTGACGAGGTGCGATAGGTCGTGTTGTTGTGGTGCCCAGAAACACCAGCTTCGATCATCTTGGTAATGCGTGCGGGGTTCAAGGAGCATGACAGAGTTAGAGGTCTGTCTCTCAGCCAGTTCACGCGCAAGCGAAAGGCCAGCGCATCCACCTCCGATGATGGCAAGGTCAAGACGCTTGGTCGCAACCAAAGCAGTCTTGTAAATGTCGATGTAAGGAACGCTCATGATGTGGATGAGAGTGGCGCAGACGAGGCATCATAGCGTAACGCAAGAGTGCGGAGGCTGCACAGAAGACTTTGCGTGGCTGTGAAACAACCGCGCGCCGATCCCAAGACTGATAGCCCGCTTGGGCGACTTTTTGGCCAATCTCACGATAGACGCGAGCCGCGACAATAATGCCGTAGCGCGCGGCGGGAGGGAGGTAGGCCACACCACTCAGTCCACTCCGATAGTAGAGCTCTGCAAGAGCAAGTATTCTTTCAGTTGCGGCTTGCAAATGTTTTTTTTGTTCTTCGCTAGGATGAACGATATCCGATGCGCTGAGTTGGTTTTGCCATGTCGCTGGCAGGTAAACCCTCTCATTTCTTGCATCTTGGCTCACATCCCGGGCGATGTTCGTGAGCTGCATCCCAATGCCTAGGTCGATCGCGAAGGGCCATGCATGTTGATCGCGGACATCTAAAACAAAGCACATCATTAGACCAACTGTTCCTGCGACTTGATAGGCATAGTGCAGGAGTGCGGCTTCATCTTCGATACGTACATGTTTCAAATCAGACTGCATACCATCGATGAGAGAGCAAACAGGCGCAATCGGCATCTTGGTCTCTTGCATTAAAGCAATCATGTCCGCGACACAAGATTGGGTAGAGTGACCGTGTTTTAAAGCCGATTTAATTTGCTCTAAGTCATGATGGGCTTGCGTCTGATCGCTGGACTCATCGGCGATATCATCGACGTAACGACAAAAGGCATAGAGACGGGCGGCACGGCTACGATAGGTCGAGCCCAATAATTGGCCGGCAAAGTAAAAGCTGCGCCCGTGCGATTTAAGAACAGCGAGGGCTTGATCCTGAGTGGTTGACATCAGTGATGACCAAGTTCAGCGTCAGGCAGCAGTCTATCTACTACCTTTGCAGAGGAGACAACGCCGGGAAGGCCCGCACCCGGGTGCGTACCGGCACCGACTAAAAATAAATTGTCGGATCCTTCTCCGCGATTATGAAACCGAAACCAAGCGGACTGGCTAAAGATCGGAGATATGGAAAAGCCTGCGCCGTCAGGCGACAAGTAACGATCCTTAAAGTCAACGGGCGTCATGAAAAACTGATCAACAATGTTTTCTCTCAGGCCGGGTAAGGTACGTTCTCCGAGTGCATCGATCACGCGCTTGGCGAGATCAGGACCTACTGTTTCCCAATCAATGTTTGCCTGAAGGTTTGGCACAGGTACTAAGGCATAAAAACTATCTCCTCCTGCAGGCGCAAAGCTTGGATCGGTCGCAGTAGGACGGTGAAGATAGATTGAAAAATCATCCGAGAGTACTTTACGATTGAAAATATCATCGAGCAATTCTTTATAACGTGGCCCCATCCAGATCGTATGGTGCGCAACCTTGGGATACTGGGTTTTGGTACCAAAAAACAATACAAACAAACCCATTGATTTGCGCCAATGCTTTGTTTTGAATCGTGCCAACCAAGAGACATTCTTTTTGGGTAAGAGGTCTTTGTAGAGGTGGGCGGGATCCGTGTTGGAGATGACATAGTCACTCGCCAGGCTTTCCCGCTGGCCGTCTGCGTATTCAATTTCGACGCTTTCGATCTTTTTATGATGACTTTTTAATGCAGTCACAGTCGTATTTAACTTGATCTCGATGCCTTGTTCGATCATCAATGTTTCTAGCGCATCGACCAAGGCACCGGTACCACCCATCGCAAAGTGCACGCCATGCGCTTGTTCTAGAAAATGAATCAAACCGTAGATGGACGTGGTGTCAAAGGGATTACCCCCGACGAGCAAAGGCTGGATAGAAAAAGCTTGGCGTAAATAATCACTCTTTAGATAGCGACAGACCATTTGGTAAACAGTTCGCCAGGCGCCCAATCTCGCAAGATGGGGGATTTGGGTAAACATGAAAGCCATGCTGTGAAAGGGACGATCTGACAGTTTTGTAAAGCCAATGTCGTACAGCTTTTGAGATTGCTCAAGCAGACGTTTGTAACCTTCGACATCGTCAGGACTCAGTCGCTTGATTTCCGCTAACGTGTCTTCGAGGGAGCCACCGTAGTCGAAATGATTGCCGTCAGAGAACTCGAAGCGATACCAAGGTTTGAGTGGGACGAGTTTGACGTGGTCATGCAGAGATTGGCCAAAAAGCGCAAAGAGTTCTTCAAAGAGAAATGGCGCCGTTAATACCGTTGGGCCGGCATCGTGCTTAAAACCCGCGCGTTCAAAGACTTGGGCACGACCTCCTAAGCGAGGACAACGATCTACCAAGGTCACTTCATAGCCTTTTTTACGCGCGCGCAGCGCGGCAGCCATGCCGCCAAATCCTGCGCCAATAACTACAACATGACTCATACTTCCTCAACACTGAGTTTTCCGCACAAGCTCAGTAAATATGCTCCGCTATTAGCGGGTAATTGTGCTGCGTAGTGTTCTGCAAGACGCAAGTGTTTCTGCATGAGTTCAAGAGCCTCGTGGGAAGCCTGACTGCGATCGACGCCACGTTGTTGTAAAACGCGAACGATATTGCAGGTGCCGCGCGCTAAATCATCTTCGACATCATTGAGGTCGTCAGCGATCTGATAAGCGATTGCAAAAGACTCTCCCGCTTGTTTGGCAAGGGGGAGAGCGGTGAGCTTATTACATGTGATCATGACGAGCTCTAGAGGGAGGGCGATGAGGCTGCCGGACTTGGCTGCTGCAATATTGATATAAGCTTGAAGATCAACAGGCTCGGCTGCGAAGGCAAGGTCAAGCGTTTGACCGTGGATGAGATCCGCGGTGCGTTGATGAAGATGTAGCACGAGCCCTTGCGTGTGTTGATCAATCTGCGCAATGGTCTCGAACGCTGCAGAAAGCATTAAGGTACCCGCGCACATTGCCGTACTTTGATCAAAGCGCGACCATGCCGCTTCTTTGCCGCGACGCTGGGTATCGCCATCTTGAATATCGTCATGCAGCAAGGACGCGTTGTGAATTAACTCACAACTCGCTGCAAGGGTGATGCAAATATTTTCACTCAATCCCAAGGCAAGGCCCGCGCTGAGTGCGAGACGCGCTCTAGCATGGCTGGCTTTGCTATCAAAGTGATAGCGAATGAGTGTGTTTAGTTTGTCTGAGTGAGGTCGTATCAGTTTGTCATGGATCAACGCATCCATCGCTTGCAATAGACGGTTAATCATTACGTCATCGTGCGGTGCATTAGACCTCATTCGCACATCCTAAAAAAACAATCCCTGATCAAATGTTCTGACCAGGGATTGGTTCGTGCCAGAGTCACCGTTAAGAGGTGAGTGGACTAGCTTAGTTTGCAGCGCCCTGTGACTTACGCACAGCGATCATGAAAATCATCACGCCGAAGACTGCTTTGGCGATGATGTCAGCGATGGTGTAACCCACCTCAATCACAGTCGTTGCGGTACCGCCGTCGAGTGACATCGCAAAAGGAGCGAAGTAAACGACTGGGTAGAAAGACCAGGAAAGAATGACAACCCAACGGGCTGAGCTAATCAGTCCGCGCACATCGGCAGGTTGCTTTTCAATGGACTCAGACAGACCCGAGAACAAGTTGATGACGATGTAGAGGAAAGGAATCATCGACAATGCGCCCCAAATGAAGCGGGTGCTATCAATGCCACCGGAAACTTCACCGGGGTATCCAAGCACAATCATCAATGCAGCTGCGCCACCGAGCTTGACACTCTTGCTGATTGTTTCGGAGCGGGACAAACCCATCACCAAGATCAATTCGATCAAGAGAAGTGGAACAGTCAAGAGCCAATCGACATAACGATAAGCAACGTTAAACGCAACACCTGTTGATTTCACAACACCATCGACTGCGGTGTAAGCCTCGCCGAAGCTAGAGAAAATGCGAAGATAGTGGTAACCGGCAATAAACGTGACAAGACCGGTGATGACAAGCGCAGTTTTGTATTTTTGTGAAACCTGCGAAAGTCCTAGCCAGAAAAAGATGGTTGCTGCGAAGAATGTTGCGACACCAAAAGAAAAGGCGTTATAGATTAGCTCGTACTGCCCAAAGGTCAGTTGCATTTGGAATATCTCCTAGAGGGAATGCTTCAGTTAAAACTGCCAGCGTTCCAAGGCCTATTCAAATGCGATGATGGAGACATAGCGTAATAGGCAGGTCATTTTGATAATTTATCAAAATGACCAGAACCTGCGTAGATTACGCTTGTATTTTCTTGCAAGCAAGAAATAATCGCATAATGTTACTGTGGAATTACAACAAAATCCGTGACGGAACAACAGTTTTGAAAATAAATCACCAAAGCGACCGTCTGACATCAGTCTAAGCAGTCCCTTTGGGGTAAAAGCTTTGGCGTATCGCTTAATTCAAGATCGAAATCAAGCTGCTGTAATCGTCTTTCCATAGTTTGAAGTTTTTAGGCGCTTCTATTTCTTTAGCATTGACGAGTTGAACGTGCTTAAAGAAGCTTTTATCCTTACTAATCAAGGCCCACTCGGAGCGATAACCGTCGTTCCCTGCTGTGCCTTCGTGCGTGACAACCTTGACGTCTTGGCCAAACGCATCCGCAGCGGATTTCACCACGGGTTTCAAGTTCAAAAATCGATTAGTAATGTGGAGAGCCAGAACACCATCGGGCTTGAGGTGTCTGAAATAATGGCTGAAGGCCTCCTTGGTCAACAAGTGAACGGGTACTGAATCACCTGAGAAGGCATCGATCACCAAGACGTCAAATTTTTGTTCTGGCTCTTGTTCGAGTCTGAGACGTGCGTCACCGAGCACATACTCCATGATCGAAGGACTCTTTGAGAGGAACGTGAAGTGTTTCTTGGCGACATCAATGACTGTCGGATTGATTTCATAAAAACGATAAATATCATCTTTTTTTCCGTAGCCCGCCAGCGTACCGACACCTAAGCCCACCACGCCCACTTTGATGGGAGTGGGTGAGTCCGACTTAATCAGAATGGCTTTGCCGACACCACTCTCACGAACATAATAGGTCGTGGGTTCGAGAGCTTTCTTTGGATCGAGGAACTGGCTGCCATGGCTGATTTGACCGTGCTGCATAGTTTTATAGCCACTTTTCTCATCGGCGTAGACCTTTAGGGTGCCATAAAAGTTTCTGTTCGTGAATTCGATACCGGTCGAGTCCTGCATGTGATCATTAATACGAATCGCACTGATTAGCACCAAAAATCCGAGCATACCCACCGCCGTGACAGTTCTTAAACCCGAAGTTTTAAAATTGTTTTTCGATAAAAATACGAAGGCGACGACCAGACCGGACAAGATGATGCCGATCGACAGTTCGTAGTTCTCGGTGAACAAGGAGGGCGCAACAATACCGACAAAGAAACCTCCCATCACGCCGCCCACCGCCAGCATCAAGTAATAGGTGGTTAGGTATCGTGAGTTTGGTTGTTGCCGAGCGAGTTCGCCATGACACACCATGCAAATGATAAAGAAAGAAAAGAGGTTGATAACCATCGACACGAGCACTGGCAATTCATTCAAGCCCATCGTGGGTAAATATGTCAGCACAAACAGTGCGACGACAAACAGAGGTAAAAAGATTTTGCGTTGATACCAGCTGCTATTTTCAAAGCAAATGATGAAGGACAAAAGATACAAGGCGAGGGGAGCGACCCAAATCATCGGGATGGGTGCGATGTTTTCCGTTAGAAAGCTCGTGTCCGCGACCATCAAGATAGAAGGGCATGCCGCGAGCAGGATCCAGATGAATAATTGTGACGCTTTGGGAGGACGAGAGGGGTCTGATTCGGATTGAACTAAAGCCTCGCTATTGCGATTGCGCCAAGCCAAGACACCGCACGCGATGACGAAAATCAGATACAAACCCGACCAACTATACGACTGCCATTGAGTGGGAAGCGCAGGCTCAAAGGCGATCGGATAGGCCAGCAAGGCGAGCATCGAACCAAAGTTGGAGAGTGCGAATAAGCGATAGGGAATGCCGCCGGTTCTTTCGCGCGCAAACCACGCTTGAATGAGTGGACCCGTCGTCGACAAAACGAAGTAAGGCAGACCAATTGAAACGAGCAATAAGCCTAGAATCTGAAGCGTAGGATCTTCGCTGCCGTCAGGTTTCCAATGTTCACTCGCTGCCAGCGGGAGAAGCGACAAGCTGATCAGGAGCAAGGTAATGTGAAGGATGCTTTGCTTAAAGGGACTTAAAGCTTTGACGATCCAGTGCGAATAGACATAACCAAACAGCAAGATTGCTTGAAAAAACAACATGCACGTCGTCCAGACGGACGCCGAGCCGCCAAACCAAGGCAGAATCATTTTGCCAATGAGGGGTTGAACTTGAAATAAAAGAAAAGCGCTCAGGAAAATGGTCAAGCCGTAATGGAATGTCAGGCGAAGGTTATATTTCATTTTTTTTATAAGAAGAAAGTTCAGATGGCTAATGCCAATCAATATAAAGGTCGATCTCTATAAGAAATCGACCTGAACGTTATCATATTTGCAGGGGCGTGACCGATTGCCAGAGGCGTGATCGATTGCGTTACGCGGTTGCACCTGTCATGCGGACCACATCACCCCACATTTTGATTTCTGCGGCGACGAAGGCTTTAAATTGCTGTGGTGTGCTGGAGGTTGCCAGAGTGGCTTGGGCAGCGAACGTTTCTTGTACTTCTTTCATTTTCGCGACTTGAGCGCACGCCTCGGAAAGTCTGTCGACGATATCCCGTGGTGTGCCTGCAGGAGCGAAGAGACCATTCCAGGCTGTAATCTCGAAATTAGCAATCCCGGCTTCAGCCATGGTGGGAATATCGGGCAACAAGGCTAATCTCTGCGGAGAGGCGACGGCAAGCGCTCTAAGCTGGCCAGACTGAATACTCGGTATCGCGGACAGTGCTGTTTTAAAGCCGTAGTCAGTGACGCCAGAAATGGTGTCCGTTAAGGCAGGCGCGGCACCCTTGTAGGCAATGTGCGCGACATCTAGCCCGAAGCGACTCTTAAACATCTCGCCTGCGAGATGCGGGGTCGTACCCACACCTGAGGAGGCATAGTTCATCTTTCCGGGTCGTTCCTTCGCAAGTTTGATTAAATCCTGAACCGTTTTGATGGGAAGTTTTGTGGAGCATACCAAGACTGCAGGTGCTGAAGTGCTGCTGGAAATGGCTTCAAAGTCTTTGAGGAGGTCGTATCCTGGATTTTTGTATAACGACATGTTGATCGCATTGGCAACAGTTCCGAGAAAGAGGTTGTAGCCATCTGCGGGTGCGCGCGCAGCAACTTCAGTCCCAATATTAGAGCCTCCGCCCGGCTTGTTTTCAATCACGATCCGTTGGCCGAGGATATCCATCAGCTTTGCGGAAATGATTCGGGCAGTGACATCGGTCGAACCACCAGGTCCAAAGGCCACGATCAATTTAATAGGTTGCTGCGAAGGCCATTTGGCATTTGTGCGTTGGGCCAACGCCAATGAGGGTACGCCAATTGAGGCGCCCAAAGAAATTCCTGATGCAATAAAGGTTCTGCGATCCATCGTTGTCTCCTGTTTTATTGTTTGAAAATGGCTTAATACTGATCAAAGATACGTTGTATCTCATCAGAGTCTTGTGTTGTGGTCAAGGCGAGTGCGAGTAGGATGCGCGCTTTTTGTGGATTCAAATTATCCGCTCTGATAAAGCCAGCATCCACAATTTTGCTCGGACCAAATGTGCGACCTGAGCCTGCGCGCGAAGAAATCACGACTTTAACGCCTGCTGCAACGGCCTCTTTCATCGCGATGTTTTCTTCGGGCGAGAGCAGTCCCGGCGCAAAAGCCGCGGCCACAATCCCTTTGGCGCCCGCTTGAATGAACGCACGTGTCGCAATGCCATCGCTCCCTGCGTAGTGGTATGCAATTTCGACCCGAGGGAGATCAACGGTCTGGCGGATATCAAACCCGGTGTCAGGATTGTGACGTCGTAGTGGTTTTCTGTAAAACGAGATGCGGTCACCATCTGCGTGCCCTAGCGGCCCAAAGTCAGGTGATTGAAATGTTTGCAATCTGGCAGTGGAGGTCTTGGTGACTTCTCTTGCCGCATGAATCTCGTCGTTTAAGCATACTAAAACACCCATGCCGCACGCGCTTGGGCTTGCGGCGATGCGGACGGCATTGTAGATATTCATCCCAGCATCCGAGGATAAGGCACTTGCCGGACGTTGTGCGCCAGTGAGCACGACGGGGACATCAGTCTGCAGGCTCAGGCTCAAGGCGTATGCGGTTTCTTCGATTGTGGCTGTGCCGTGCAAAATCACAATGCCATAGGGTTGTGGCGTCTTGGCCAAAAACGCTTCGATCATCACCACGAGTTTTTTCCAATGAGGAAAAGAAACGGCTGTGGAGGGGAGGGTGTCGAACTGTATTGGAACGATATTCGCCACTGTGCGAGCTTGTGGAAACTTTGCCAGCATTTCGTCAGCGTTCATTCGCGTGCCGGTCGCTGTGTATTCGTAGAGATCGAGCTCCCCGATTGCGCTCATTGTGGTGAGCGTGCCACCAGTGCTAATCACACCGATTGTAGGTAATGCATTTCTCAAAACCGCGCTCCTGTATAGCCCTGTTGAGTTGGTTATCATTGATCTCGAGTTTCTGTGTGATCAGATCCTCTAGCGTGCAGGTAATCCCCAGGCGGCCTGATAGCGTTTGTATTCTTGCTCGGGTAAAAGCACATAGACTGGGCGTTTTTTAGGGTCTAGCCAGGCCATCATCTTATCAAGATTGGAGGCCTCCATTGCGGTACACCCCAGAGTGATTCCATTAGGCTGACTCCAGACATGCATGAATACACAGCTTCCCAGGCCTGATTCATTTTTTGGGTTTTGCTGAATGACGAGCCCTTTTACGTACTGTTGATCACCTTTGTTCGTGAGATCAAGACGCATGGGCTCCGTGCTGCCTTTGATTGCCTCGATGCCAACGTTGCGGGTATCCACAATCATATTGTAGAGGGGGGATCCTTTGACATCGATGCAGTAGTTCGAAGCCTCCATGCCTTGGTAGGGCATGCGAGTATTCGCTGTTGATGTATATCCAAACGCAAGACCAAAGTCGAAGATTCCAGCGGGCGCTTTGCCGTCTCCCTCGCGCTTGAGAACACCCATGGGCTCTGGATGGATGCCGCGTCCCCAAGCCATTCCGTTTTTACCTAAAATAACGGGTATTGATTGAATATTTTTTATCCATTTGCCATTGATCCGTTCGTAGGTCGATAGCGTCCCATGTTTTGCACGCCAGTCTTTCGCAGTCGCAACGACTATCTGAGTGCTTCCTAAACGGTCAAGCAGTTTAGTTTGATCGTTAGCTAAAAAGTCAAAAAATGTATTAGGGTAGGGCTCGCCCTTAAAGCTGAAGTGCCACCACTCTTTGTCGTAGGGCACAAAACCATGTTTGATCATCGCCTCGCGCAATCGCTTTCTATTTTGAGCTTGTATGGGTGTCAGCGCACTATATTGGGTACTTGATTCAGGTCCGAAAAAATCGAAAACCGTACCCATGTCTAATTCTTTGTCTGGTGATGTTTTCGAAACAAGCGTGAGATCGATTGTGCTGCCTCGGCTATGACCAGACCTGTCAGCGATAAATCCGCGGGTACGCAAATCTTTTTTATCTATAGTCGGATAAAAAATGTGTTTGGCTTTTTGATCGGTTGTATCCTCCATCCAGCGCAAAAAATGCGTGACTGCTCTTTGGGGACGATAGGCGTCGAGCACCAGTAAACCGTAACCCTGACGCTCGAGATCTTCTTGAACCTTGGCAAGTGCTTGAGCAGCAGGGCGTGTCAATACAGCCCTTGCTCCTACATAGCCATCGATGGGAGCGGCTATAAAGTTATTGGTTGACGCATAGCGTAAATCAATCTTTAGAGCCGGAATCCATTCGTCGAGATAAACAAAATCATCTGGCATCGAAGTCTTAGCAGCGACGGCTACGATAGGCAGGATGCACAAAGCAGCCAGGGTGCAGAGAAGTCTAATAAACAAAAGAGTTT
>JBILJA010000166.1:0-4979 GCA_044368775.1 Burkholderiaceae bacterium | reverse complement strand
TCTGGGCTCGATTTCGCCGTCCCGACAGGCACGCCCATTCAGGCCCCAGCCGCAGGTCGTGTCATTTTGATTGGAGATTATTTTTTTAACGGCAAGACCGTTTTTATCGATCACGGTCAGGGGATGATCAGCATGTTCTGTCACCTGTCAGTCATCGGTGTCAAAACTGGCGAATCTGTCGCACGCGGTCAAGTCCTAGGACAGGTCGGTGCAACCGGGCGCGTCACGGGCGCGCATCTACACTGGAACGTCAGCCTCAATGATGTGCGGGTCGATCCCGCCATTTTTATCGGTATGTTCACGCCTTAAACTACGACAAGACCGGCTCAAAGGGGGCACCATGTCGATTATCTTGATCCGCCACGGCGAAACACTGCTCAACGCAGCACGCACTATCCAGCCTGCGGATACACCGCTCGCGCCCCGAGGGCATGCACAAGCCGAACGCGTCGCTCAACGCATTCGCGCCCTCAAGCCTGCGGCAATCCTCGCAAGCGATATGCCACGCGCCTGGCAAACCGCACAAGCCATTGCAAACAGTACCGGTCTCACCCCGATCAGCACCTCGCTGCTTTGGGAGCGCAACTTCGGAGACTTGAGAGGGCGACCCCACGACTCCTTGAGTTTTAACGCGATGGAAATGATCGAGGCGCCCCCTAACGGCGAATCGATGGAGGCCTTTCATCAGAGGGTCACAGAAGCCCTGGCTTATGCCGCGCAATTGAGAGCCTCTCTAGAGGGTCCGCTAATTGTGGTCTGTCATGGTCTCGTGATTCGCGCGTTGCTAGAAAATAATATCGCACTCGGCGAGCATACGATCCCTGAGCGCATCGGCAATACCGCCGTCACGTCCATCAGCGCCGAGGCGCCTCACCGCGCTGAGTTGGTGAACTGCATTGTCCATTTGCAGGGCACTGGACTTGCAGAAGACCATCTGAGCCTCTCTGGAGGCTAGAGACGGGCCTAGGGTCTCACGCCTGGCGTCTCGAGCGGCATGCCACGCGCGCGCCACATCAGAAACAGCTCAAGCTGTGTCAGCTCTTTAGAACCCAGGGCGTAAGGCTCGGCGCGCACACCTGTCATGCAGTTGCGCAGACGGCGTTGCAGCGACCCCACGGTTTGCCATTCAAGCCGATAAATCGGGTATCCGGTAGGATGGCCTTCGGGGATCAAATTGCCTGCGAGCTTGAGTCCAGCACGCTCCGAATGACATTGGGCGCAGGACAAGTTGAGTTGCCCGATCCGTTGCTCATAGAGTCGTTGTCCGGCGTCGAGGTCTTGGGCGTTGCGAGGCGAACGCTCCACCGTGATGGGCATCCCTTTGGAGGCGTGACCAATAAACGTCGCCAAAGACAATAAGGGCTTGCTTTCCATCGCGAGCGGCGCAGCTTGCTGCTTGGTCTCGCGGCACATATTGATCTGTCCTTCGAGACTCAATAGCTGGTGATGAACGACCTTAGGAAAGCTCGCCGCCACTCCTTTCATCGAGGAAGAGGCGTCCCCATGACATTGCACACACGAAACATTTTTTTTTCCTGCTGGCGCATTCCACAATGTCTGTCCATCGAGGACCCAGAAGGTCGCGGGATTGAGCGTCTCGTCATCCTGCATCTCGCGGGTGGCCGGCGACATCAACTCGTAGCTCGACTGTCGCTTGGCTTGAGGAGCCTTTGAAACAGTCGGTGTTTGTGCCCAAGCGATTTGCGCGACAAACAAAAAGAAAAGCGTGCAAAAAGAAAACGCGCTCACGAGATCATGTCACCGTCAGCGTACTTTTCACGCTGGAGGCATAGCCATTGTCACCCGTCCATTTGAATTCAAGCGTGCCGGTTTGGGTCGCTACCGTAAAAAAACTAAAAGTGGGGTTCGCGCCCATCGCGGGATGCAACTCAGCGCGGAAGACTTCTACACCCTCATAGGTACAGACAAAATCGCGAATGATGTCACGCTCCACGCGCACGCCGCGCTCGGTATGCCTGAAACCTGATTCCATATCGTGCTGCACAATCACGCGAATCGGAACGATCTCGCCCTTTGTCGCAGTCTTGGGCATCGAAACTACTGTGCGGGAAGTTTTACTCATACCAGTACATCCTCCGTACAGGCGGCAAGAGTGACCACCGTGTCCGCATGGCCTTGCCAGAACGATCCATCATTCATTTCAGCGATCGCCCAAAGGCGTTGCGATGTCAATAATCGAATCCGTGTACTGACTTGCGCACGACCCGCGCGTACTCCAAAATTAAAACTGACAATACTAGGAAGAGGATTTTTCTCAGAAATGATGTGAATGGTTTTCACGAAGTCCGTCGATGTCATCGGGCTTTCCACCGAGACGGTCATGGGAACGAGATTGCCGTTTTCAACGAGAGGTGCGATCTCTAGCGCGACACGCCCCACGCGAGGTTCGGCTTGACCGACAATTTTTTTGATAGTTTCGACGGCCTCACTCGTCGTCGCCTGGGCATTTAACCAAGGAACGATACTCACCGACCCAAGTGCTACGATAAAGCTTCTACGACTTGTGCTCATGGTTTTAAGCTCACTAAAAATGCCACGACGTCCTCGATTTCCTGCGCGGTCAAAATAGTTTTATCCGCGAACTGAGGCGCAACCCGAGAACCGTGATTCTTTTGAAAATACGGTGGCATGATCGTGTTTGGATTAAAGCGACTCGCGTCAACAATACGTGCCCGCAGCTGCTCGGCTGAAAGTCTCGCTGCGCTCATCGCCAGATCAGGCGCCAGATTTCCCTGAAAACGTTCTTCGGGGAAAGGTCCGCTATGACACAAGATACACAAACCGCTCTGACGACTCAAGACAATCAAACGCCCCCGCGCAGGATCACCGGGGGCGCCGGACAGGGAGTCAATCATGACCTCCCCTTCAGTGACTTTTTTATCGGCCTGTTGAGCCAGAGTGATCGTTGGTGCCGTCAACACAAAACATGCTGCCAACCACCAATTTATCACTCCTAGCGTCATACCAAGACAAAACCACTTTTCTTCAAAGGTACATCACGCAGACGCTTGCCGGTGGCGCGATAGATCGCGTTGAGCACCGCGGGTGCGGCAACTGCGATCGTTGGCTCCCCGATACCACCCCAAGCCTTACCGCCTCCTTGGATGATGATGGTTTCGACTTTAGGCATCTGCCCCAGACGAATCGAACCAAACGTATCGAAGTTCTTTTGCTCGACGCGTCCGTCTTTGATCGTGCACTCCTCTTCGAACAGTGCAGACAATCCGTACACAAAAGATCCTGATACCTGACGTTCGATTTGAGCAGGATTCACGGCATAACCACAATCCGTTGAGGCCACGATTCGATGGATCTTGACCTTGTTACCGTCCGTGACAGACAACTCGCACGCTGCCGCCACATAGCTACCAAACGACATCATCTGGGCAATGCCACGATGAACGCCCTTGGGAGCGGGCTTGGTCCAACCAATCCCGTCCGCCACGGCGTTGAGTGCGACCAGATTGCGTGGATATTTAGCCATGTACTTTCTACGGAACTCAACAGGATCCATGCCTGCATACTCGGCCAACTCATCCATGAAACATTCGATAAAAATCGCGTTTTGGTTGACGTTTACACCGCGCCAGAAACCTGGCGGTACATGGGTGTTGCGCATGGCATGGTCCATCAGCTGATTCGGAAACTCGTAGCTGATCCCATGCTCACCGCCATCCATGACCCCTTGGAAGACCAACATGTCACGACCCTTGTCCTTTTCAACGATCGCTGGACGCACAGCCGCAAGAATCGACTGACCTGACAAGCGCATATGAACGCCAGTCAAGTTCTTGTTGGCATCGAACGCACCCGTCAGTTTGCACATCATGACGGGATGGTAACGACCTTGCGTCATATCCTCTTCGCGCGTCCAGATCAGTTTGATCGGCACGCCGGGCATTTGCTTAGCGATATTGACAGCCTGAGTGGTGTAATCCTGGAACGCACCACGACGACCAAAACCGCCGCCTAAGTTGATTTTATAGACATCGCATTTGTCCGCAGCCAATCCCGAGGCTGCAATCACAGCCGCTAGGGAAGCTTCACCGTCCTGAGTCGGCACCCAAGCTTCGCAGCGCTCTGGTGTCCACTTGGCGGTGGCATTCATGACTTCCATGGGTGCATGATTCAAGAATGGATAAAAATACGTTGACTCGATCTTTTTAGCAGCACCTGCAAGGGCGGCCTTGGTATCGCCACGTTGATTACCCACAAAGGCCTGTTCAGCGGTCAGGCCTTCTTTGAGCATCGCAGCAATCGAAGCGCTTGAAACCTTGGCATTTGGACCCTCGTCCCAGACGATTGGCAAGGCATCCATCGCAGTCTTGGCGACCCAGAACGTATCCGCCACGACCGCGACAGAGCTGTCACTGACCTGGACGACTTTTTTGACGCCCTTCATTCCCATCACTTTGCTGGCGTCGAAACTTTTGAGTTTGCCTCCAAACACAGGAGACTCTTTAATCGTCGCGACCAACATGCCAGGCAGTTTCAAATCCATACCGTAGACCTGCTTGCCGGTCACCTTGTCTTCGAAGGTATCGATACGTGGCACGGACTTACCGATCAGTTTCCAGTCTTTCGGGTCCTTGAGCGGGATGTCTTTTGGTACCGCGAGCTTGGAGGCAGCATCGGCAACCTTGCCATAGGTCGTTGTGCGGCCTGTTGGCTTGTGCGTAATGACGCCTTCGGCAACCTGACACTCGCCGACTGGAACTTTCCAACCGTCGGCCGCGGCCTGAACCAGCATGATGCGTGCTGCGGCTCCGCCTTGACGAACATACTGCTCGGAGGTGCGGATACCACGGCTACCACCCGTTGAAAACGAGCCCCAAGGATTTTTACGCTTGAGACTTTCGCCGGGTGTCGGATACTCGATGGTGACATTTTTCCAATTGCACTCGAGTTATTCGGCCACCATTTGTGCGAGACCGGTGATGGTACCTTGGCCCATCTCT
>JBILJA010000165.1:0-4981 GCA_044368775.1 Burkholderiaceae bacterium | reverse complement strand
GGCAACAACCGCATAAGCACCCTTGACGCGTTGATGCACCGCTTTGATCGCTCGGAAAATCGCCGATTCATCCAGGGAAACACCATTGGCTGCACGCTGCAGTTCGTGGGCAAGTACATTGAGCAAAACCTCGGAGTCTGAGTTTGTGTTGATGTGGCGTTGGTCAACTTTGAATAAAGACTCACGTAATTCATGCCAATTCGTCAAATTTCCATTGTGCGCGAACGTGATGCCAAAAGGCGCATTGACATAAAAAGGCTGCGCTTCCTCAACACTTTCAGAAGAACCCGCAGTGGGATAGCGGACTTGGCCAATCCCCGAGGTGCCGGGAAGCGATCGCATGTTCCTCGTTCTGAAAACATCTCGCACAAGCCCATGGGCTTTATACATATTAAATTGGTTGCCGTTTGAGGTCGCAATGCCTGCAGCATCTTGACCACGGTGCTGAAGCAATAAAAGCGCGTCATAGATCAGCTGATTAACAGGCCCACGCCCAACGACACCCACAATTCCGCACATGAAGTTTCCTGATTACAGTTAAACCAAAAAAAGAATTTAAAGCATTAATATGGTAGCCACTCATTAGTGGGTGGCGGCAGCCTAAGCTTTATTTGCTGCACAGCACCAACGACCTGTTTTGAAAACATGGCATTTTTCCACCACGGCTCCTCTGGCAATGGCGTATAGCCTGCCAAAATAACAAGTACCAGAACAAACAAGATACCTCTCAGTAAGCCAAACATTGCACCTAAACCATGATCCGCTGGCGTGAGTCCTGTTTTGTTTAGGAGGGCAGCGAGCGTCATGTTGATGACGCCAATAGCAAGCAGAACAGTAATAAAAACACCAAGATACGCAAGGGCCATGCTGACGAAAGGCTGTGAAATCCACTGTGTTAACCATTCAGATACTGTAGGTCCCCACCAAATTGCTGCAAGAAAAGCAGAGGCGTAAGCGACTAAAGACAAGACCTCTTTGAGGAGGCCGCGTAACAATCCCAAGACGACCGAGATCGCAAGGATCGCTAACAGGACAAAGTCGAAGCCGGTCACTGGGTGGTAATGAAAGCGCCACCATAACCTTGAGTACGCAGACGGGTCTGCGCGGCTTGGGCGGCTTCACGAGACTGAAAGGGGCCGACTCTCACGCGGTATTTAGGTCGACCATTGACGTCTACCGGACCATCAACAAAGGCGTTGTTGAGGCCCGCGGATATGAGAACGTTGCGTTGTTTTTGAGCCTCTGCGGAGGAGTCAAGGGACATTGCTTGAACCACAAAGTTGCCTCGAGCAGGAGGACTCGCGCTCGGGGCACTCGCGACGGGCGATCGTCCTTCGAGTAAGGCCAGTGCTCGCGCGGCATCATCGCGGCGTTGTTGGGCGGTGGGTGCAGCAGGAGGGGAAGTTGTGGTTGTACGACTGGTGTCTTGGCTTGGTGTTGGAGGAGGCTTAGAGGCGGCATCCGGTTTGGTTTGCGGCGATCCAGTTGCGGGAGCGGGGGTAGTCTCTGAAGAAGGGGTTACCTGGCCCGATATTGAAGCGGTCGCTGTTGAGGGCGCGGAGGTATTGGGTTCGGTCAGATTAGGTTGGAATGGCGTTTGACGATCAGGAATACGTATTGGAATGTTGCTTGCAACGGGTGCAGGCTCAGAGTCCAACAGCATAGGCAAAACCACGACTGCAGCGAGAATGAGAGCGACAGCACCCGCTAAGCGACGTCTGGCTTTGATGCGCAAATCGGCCGCTTGGGCCTCACTGGTGACAGAGGGGCGCGGCTTGCCAATTGGCTTGCGCGAAGGGGCACTATCTTTTCTGGAAAACAGTCCCATTTAAAACATCCTGACTTTCGAGTTAAGTGCCTCGGCGACCGTTAAAAACGATCCAAACACCACGATTCTATCATCCGGGTTGCATTTGTTGCGCGCAGCTTCAAAAGCATCCTTAACACTCTCGAACCCTGAAACCTCCACCTCTTTTGGGGCTTTAGCCTCTGGATTAGTCAAAATGCTTTTAACCTTGCTCTGGATGGCTTCACTTGACAAACCACGGGGCCCTGGTAGCGCCGCACAGTACCAATGGTCAATGCGGGGCGCCATGTGACGTACGACCGACTCAATGTCCTTGTCAGAGAGCATGCTAAAGACGGCATAGGTATAGGGGTGAAACCCCATATTGCCAAGGTTTTTTTCCAATACAGCCGCAGCGTGAGGGTTGTGCGCGACGTCCATGATAATGGTTGGCTGTCCGGGCAATATTTGAAATCTGCCTGGTAAAGAGGCTTGGAGCAAGCCTTGGCGGACTGCCTGTTGCGGTACAGCCAATCGGTCGCGAACCGCCTCAAGTGCGGCAAGCGCTGCGGATGCATTGAGAAGTTGATTAGCGCCCCGCAAGGCAGGATAGGCGAGCGCGTTGCGTCGCTGTTCACGCCCACCGAAAGCCCATTGTTGTCGATCACCCGAATAATTGAAGTCACGACCAAACAACCACAAATCTGCTTCTATTTTCTCTGCATAATCCAACAAAGACTGAGGCGGCGATGGGTCACTGACAATGGCTGGTCGACCCGCTCGAAAGATGTGTGCTTTTTCGAAGCCAATTTTTTCGCGGGTATCACCTAACCAGTCGACGTGGTCGATATCAACACTCGTAATAATCGAGCAGTCAGCATCGACAATATTGACGGCATCCAGTCGACCTCCAAGCCCAACCTCAAGCACCATTGCATCCAAGTTGGACTCGGCAAAGAGTTGCAGTACGGCCAGGGTGGTGAATTCAAAATAGGTCAAAGAGACACCGTTTCTAGCGGCTTCGACCTGTTCAAAATGAGCAATAAGAATGGCGTCACTCACAATATCGCCATTGACACGCGCCCTTTCATTAAAGGTGATCAGGTGTGGTGAAGTGTAGAGCCCAACTCGGTAGCCTGCCGCCAATAACATCGACTCAAGCATTGCACAGGTCGAGCCTTTTCCGTTGGTGCCTCCTACAACGATTTTGACGGCATTGGTCTGGATGGAAAGACGCCCTGCCACCTCGCGAATCCTGTCAAGCCCCAAATCGATTGCGTTAGGATGCAAGGTTTCGAGGTACTGTAGCCAAGTGTCTAGCGTCGAGCCAACAGGGGGGTGCGCAATCGCCATAGGTATATGTATCAATCATGAGCTACAAAAACATGATTTTAACAGTGCGGCGAACGGGATTTGCTATCTACAAGCTATGTGTAAAATCAGTGGTCATAAAGGAAATGCATGCCCCCCTCGCGTAAACCGTTAGACGCTACTGCCTATCTGTGCATTGTCATGCTTTGTACCCTTTGGGGTGGTCAACAGATTCTCTTCAAGCTCAGCATCAATGACATCAGCCCATCGATGCTGATTGCTTTGCGCTCGAGCTTGGGTTGCGTTCTTTTGTCACTATTTATGTGGTACCAAGGCACATCGCTCGCACTTTGGCGGGGACCGTGGCGTGCGGGGATGACCGTTGGCTTGATTTTTGGACTCGAGTGGTGGATGATCGGTGAAAGTCTGCGTTTAACGACAGCTTCTCATACGGTTGTTTTCCTGTATACAGCACCCATCTTTACCGCACTAGGTCTTCATTATTGGGTGCCAGAGGAACGCATGAATCTTCGACAATGGGTAGGCGTCTTTGTCAGTTTTCTCGGAATCGGAATCAGCTTTGTCGGAGGGGCCAATCAGCCCCATTTTGATAGCAACATGCTGTTGGGCGATTTATTCGCAGTTGGCGCAGGACTTGGGTGGGCGATAACCACCATCTTAATTCGCACGACAGGTTTGGCCAAACTTCCCGCGACGCAAACCACTTTCTATCAACTGTTTTTCGCCGCCCTCGCTTTGCTATTCGGATGTTTACTCACAGATCAGTGGAGCGTTCGCTGGAATACTTTTTTAGCGGTGAATATCGTGGGACAGGGTATTTTTATTGCTTTTTTGAGTTTACTTGTGTGGTTCTGGCTTTTAAAGCACTATCTTGCTTCACGCGTGTCAATCTTTACTTTTCTGACACCATTACTGGGCGTCAGTTTAGGTGTTTTAATTTTGGACGAACCGCTACATGCAGAGTTCGTTTGGGGGGCATTATTAGTGATGATCGGGGTGATCATGGTGAACTGGCCTTCAAAAATATCGGCCCAGGCTGAACAGGTAAAAACTGTCTAATTTATGTGTCTCGCCATCATTGCGTTTAATTATTTGACTGACTGGCCACTAATTGTGATCGCAAATCGTGACGAGTTGCATAGTCGTCCCACCCTACCTGCCGGTCCTTGGTCTGATGCGAGCAATATCTTAGGAGGGCGTGATCTCAATGCAGGGGGTACCTGGTTGGGAATGACGACAAACGGCAAACTTGCGCTCTTGACGAACTTCCGCGAACCGGGACGTCATGACCCCCACGCCCCTTCTAGAGGCTTACTGACCGATCAATACCTGCGCGGTGAATCGATGGCAAAAAGTTTTGCTAGTGAGGTACAAAATCACTGTCACCGCTATAACGGCTTTAATTTGCTGCTCGGTGACGGTTCTGATTTGTGGTACTGCTCTAACCGTAGCGATGTTCCCGTTCAGCAAGTTAAAAGCGGCATTATGGGTATCTCAAATGCCTCGCTTGATACACCATGGCCAAAGCTGAAAAGAACGCGAAATGCTGTGTCTGCCCTTCTCTCGCAACACATACTTTCCGCACCGCCCGATCCCGTTTCTTTTTTTGACATTATGCAAGACACACGCTCAGCCTCCTTGAGTGAGTTGCCACAAACCGGCGTTGGACCTGAGCGTGAAAAACTGTTGGGGAGTCCCTTTATTAAAAATGAGCGTTACGGCACGCGCTGTATCACGCTCATCATGCAGCGTTCGGATGGACTGGTGCGATTCCACGAAAAACGCTTTGATGCGCAGGCACTGCTCAGCGGTGAAAGCTTTTGGACGATCGACACTCAAAAAAATAACATCACAGCCGGAACA
>JBILJA010000043.1:0-16580 GCA_044368775.1 Burkholderiaceae bacterium | reverse complement strand
CTTGCATATCCACAGGAACGTCCTTGAGTGAATGCACCGCCAAATCAGCACGTCCATCCAATAACGCATACTCAAGCTCTTTGATAAAGAGCCCTTTGCCACCCACTTTTGAAAGACTCCGGTCAAGGATCTCATCGCCACGCGTGCTCAGCTTGAGCAAATCAACCTGTATCTGTGGATAAATCGAGAGCAGGCGCGCCTGCACGTGCTCTGCCTGCCACAACGCAAGGCGGCTGGCACGGGTTGCTATCACTAGTTTTCTAGAGGCCACTCGATCACTCTCAACGCAAATAATTCAAGAGAATCGTCAATACGATTCCAATTACACCGAGCAATCCGAGCCACTGCAATATTGTCAAGCTGCGCTTGGGCTTCTTGTCTTCCATCATTTGTCCTGTCATTGATCCATGCAAAGTTTGAATTCAAAAGTCTAGACTTCCGATTTGAACACGGACAGCCGATTTAATCAGCAAAGCGATGCATACCGCTTGATTTGGAATAACTCTTTAGAAAATAAAACGCCGGCACGTTAGAAACACGCCGGCGCTTTAAGGAGAGCAAATGTCAGTTAGAACATTGTTTTTTACAATACTGACTTAAGAAGCTTGCCCATTTCAGAGGGATTTTTCGTCGTACGAATGCCACATGCTTCCATGATTTCAAGCTTGGCGTCGGCTGTGTCTGCCCCGCCAGAAATCAAGGCGCCAGCATGACCCATGCGCTTGCCAGCCGGTGCGGTGACACCTGCGATAAAGCCAACCATGGGCTTTTTCATGTTCTCTTTTGCCCACAAAGCCGCATTGACCTCGTCAGGACCACCGATTTCACCGATCATGATCACGGCATCGGTGTCAGGATCTTCGTTGAACAATTTGAGCACATCAATATGCTTCAGGCCATTGATGGGATCACCACCGATACCGACAGCACTTGACTGCCCGAGGCCGAGCTCAGTGACCTGTGCCACGGCTTCGTATGTCAGGGTGCCTGAACGGCTGACAATACCGATGCGACCCTTGCGATGGATGTGTCCGGGCATGATGCCAATTTTGATTTCGTCTGGCGTAATCAAACCTGGGCAATTGGGTCCAAGCAGCAAAGTCTTGCTGTTCATTTTTGCCATACGATCTTTGATTTCGAGCAGATCGCGAACAGGAATGCCTTCGGTGATACAAATCACCAAATCCAACTCGGCTTCAATACCTTCCCAAATGGCGGCAGCAGCACCCGCTGGCGGCACATAAATCACTGAAACGTTGGCACCCGTCTCGGCTTTTGCATCTTTAACTGACGCGAAAATCGGGATGCCTTCGAAGTCTTCGCCGGCTTTTTTGGGATGCACACCAGCAACAAACGCTGCTTGTCCATTCGCGTAGGCACGCGAAGTCCGCGTATGAAACTGACCGGTTTTACCGGTGATGCCCTGTGTAATAACTTTAGTATCTTTGTTGATAAGAATCGACATTTCAGAATCCCTGGCAGAATTATTTAGCTGCTGCGACGACTCGCGTGGCCGCGTCGGCCATCGTGTCAGCGCTGATGATGGGCAGGCCCGATTCGGCCAACATTTTCTTGCCCAACTCTTCGTTGGTTCCCTTCATGCGCACCACGAGAGGCACGCTGAGGTTGACTGCCTTACACGCAGTGATGATGCCCTGGGCAATCACATCGCAACGCATAATGCCGCCGAAAATATTGACCAAAATTGCTTTGGTGCCCTTATTTGCAAGCATGATCTTGAAGGCTTCGGTGACACGCTCTGCCGTGGCGCTGCCGCCCACATCCAGAAAGTTCGCGGGTTCACCGCCGAACAGTTTGATGGTGTCCATCGTCGCCATCGCAAGGCCTGCGCCGTTGACTAAACAACCAATATTGCCATCGAGCTGAATATAAGCGAGCTCATGCTTGCTGGCTTCGATCTCGGCGGGATCCTCTTCGTCCAAGTCGCGATACGCGACGATATCCGGATGACGGAACAGTGCGTTAGGATCAAAGTTGAACTTGGCGTCGAGTGCGATGATGTCGCCCGAACCCGTCAAAATCAGAGGATTGATTTCCGCCAGTGAGGCATCCGTTTCCCAATAGGCTTTGTAGAGTTTTTGAAACTCTGCGCACGCCTTGGCAATGGAAGCCTCAGGGACACCAATACCACGCGCCAGACCTGCGGCTTCTTTGTCTGTCAGGCCCTGACCAGGATCCACAAACACTTTGAGAATTTTTTCGGGGTGCTTTTCTGCGACTTCTTCAACATCCATGCCCCCTTCGCTCGAGGCCATCACGCACACACGTTGCGTACCGCGGTCCGTCACGATGCCGACGTAGTATTCCTTTTTGATGTCTGCGCCCTCTTCGACTAACAGGCGGCGCACTTTTTGACCCTGTGGGCTTGTTTGATGCGTGATCAACTGCATACCCAAGATCTCCGACGAAATCTTGCGCACTTCGTCGATCGAACGCGCGAGCTTGACGCCACCGCCCTTTCCGCGACCACCTGCGTGAATCTGCGCTTTGACCACCCATACTGGGCCACCTAGTTTTTTAGCAGCGTCTACGGCCTCGTCCACGGTAAACGCGGGAAAGCCTTGAGGAACGACTACACCAAACTTCCGAAGCAACTCTTTGCCTTGATACTCGTGGATTTTCATGGGAATCCTGTCCGTCCAAAAAAACTAAAAAAAGCGATTGCCTGGAAAACTAAACACCAGGGCCCGGGGGTGTTGCATTTGAATCTACATACCACTGCGGATAATGTTCTTTGGTGACTTCGCCATCGGGTCTCCAGGCATAGCATCCTCCCATTTGGAAGGGTCTGCGGCCCGCTGACTCAGCCTCTGCGCGCTTTTGACCCGCCATGCTTTGAACAGCAGCGGTCGGCAACACTGAAGCAAGCTCGGTCATATGCGTACAGCCCGCAGTGCGACCAAAACGTTCTTTGATCTGCTGACGAAAACTTTTGAGCAAATTCATCCCAACGAGATCTTGATACGCATCCGAAATCGACGTACAGGAAGTCCCAAAGGGCGAGACATCATACGTCGCGATCGCTTCTTTAATTTCGAAGCTGTTGTCTATCGTGATACGCAAATGCATGTGATGAAACGGCTGGCCTACAGCCTGAACCGTTCCATTGCGCTTGGTATAAGAATAAGATTTGCTGTCAATCAGTTCGGCCTCGATATCCCAGAGACCATCATCTCGTTCGAAGGAATGAACCTGTATCGAACGGTTATGCATCGGTTTGCGAGAGCTGGCTGGCGCTGGAAGCGGCATACTAGGTTGGGCGGTCAATTGACACATTGCAACAAAGAGCCAAAGTATAGCGCACCTAGTGCCTATGACCTAGTGACGTGCAGTAACCATGGGAATAGCATGGTCTCAAGGCGCTGATTCATGAGCTCAAGGCGCTCATTACTATGGTTTTTTACTGCGTTTAACTCCAACTCACTCTTCTTCGACGTTCTCACCCAAAGAACGCGTTTGCTTGAGTACGCGATGGATCACTTCTATCGAAAAACCTCGTGATGCTAAAAATCGACCCTGTTTCGCATACTCTGTTTGCGTCACGTGTGAAGACACAGGTGAGGCATGGCTCAATACAGATTGTTTACCCGAAAATTTCCGAGACCAAACCGCCTGAGCACGTTCAAACTCGGTGGCCTTAAGGTCTGATTGCACTGCCGCGATGGCTTCAGGAGTCATCCCATGTTGCTTGAGGTCTCGCACAATCCGGGCCGCCCCCTGCTCAGGAGCCTTACGGTGCACCCATCCCTGGGTAAAACGCGCATCTGACTGCCATCCTTCGCGCGTGAGTGCGTCTAGGACCTTGGCTAAGGACTCTGCGCTCTCGGCATGGGGCGCGAGCTTGCGCTCAAGTTCTTGTCGGCTGTGTTCTCGGCGAGACAGCAAACCCACGGCTCTGGCCTTGAGGGACAGGCCAGGCCGTGGTGCTGCAGGCTTGGGACCTACTTCGAACTCTTCATCATCCGCGTCTCTGGACACGATGCCTCTCATAGGCGTGCATTGGGTGACACGTTAAAACTTACAGATCTTCTTCGGGCTCGGGCTCAGGCTCAGATGCGACAAGCTTGCTCGCTTTCGCCGAGTTTGCTTTGGTTGTCGCTGCAGCCGCCGCAGGGGCACCGCCCACGCGAGGCACGACCCCTAATTTTTCGCGCACGCGATTTTCAATTTCAATCGCCATCGCAGGTCGTTCACGCAGAAAATCCCGCACATTGTCGCGGCCCTGACCAATCCGCTCACCGTTATAGCTAAACCATGCACCCGCTTTGTCGACAATCCCGGCCGTCACACCCAGGTCAAGAATTTCACCCTCGCGGGAGATGCCTGCACCATACATAATGTCGAATTCGGCTTGTTTGAATGGAGGTGCAATCTTGTTTTTAACGACTTTGACGCGCGTTTCGTTACCGACAACCTCATCACCCTTTTTGATGGCGCCAATACGGCGGATATCCAAACGAACCGATGCGTAAAACTTCAGTGCATTGCCGCCTGTCGTCGTCTCGGGGCTGCCAAACATCACACCAATTTTCATACGGATTTGGTTGATAAAGATCACCATGCAATTGGTGCGCTTGATACTCGCAGTCAATTTACGCAGCGCTTGACTCATCAGTCTCGCTTGGAGACCGGGAAGGGAATCACCCATCTCACCTTCGATCTCAGCTTTAGGCACCAGAGCAGCCACAGAGTCGATCACAATCAGATCCACAGAACCCGAGCGCACCAGCGCATCCGTGATTTCGAGGGCTTGTTCGCCAGTATCAGGCTGAGAAATCAACAAATCCGTGAGGTTGACACCTAGTTTGGAGGCGTATTGCACATCGAGGGCATGCTCTGCATCAATAAAAGCGCAAGTACCGCCCACTTTTTGCATTTCGGCGATCACTTGCAGGGTCAGGGTCGTCTTTCCAGAGGACTCGGGTCCGTAGATCTCAACCACACGCCCGCGAGGCAAGCCGCCAACGCCAAGCGCGATATCTAACCCTAAAGAACCCGTGGAGACCACCTGAATGTCGTGCTCGACCTCGTTATCGCCGTAACGCATGATCGAGCCCTTGCCAAATTGCTTCTCGATCTGGGAGAGTGCAGCAGCAAGTGCCTTGCCTTTTTCAGCGGCGCCGGCCTTGAGGGTTTTATCGTCCATGGAAATTCCTTGAGTTATGAGCTAAAGCTGAAAAATTGATGCTGAAATTATTACATTCAATTGTACTGTATAAATAAACAGTATGACAACTTTTTCCTGCTCTCCTCATCATTTTATTTTTCATATGACTAGGGTTTATACGCATTTATGCAACATCCCATAGCGAGGACGCAAGGGGCTATGCAAGAATAGACTTAATTCTCCCCTTGTTGTTTATCAGAAAGACCCACCGGCCCCTGCACCCATGCGAATCCTGATTGCCGAAGATGACAGCATTTTGGCCGACGGCCTCACCCGCTCTCTACGCTTGAACGGCTATGCCGTGGACGCCGTCAGCGACGGACTTGCCGCCGACTCTGCGCTCAGATCGCAGGAGTTTGACCTCCTTATCTTAGATTTGGGTCTGCCACGGATGTCCGGCTTGGAAGTACTGAGCAACTTACGCAGCAAAAACTCTCATCTGCCTGTCCTTATTCTCACTGCAGCCGATAGTGTGGAGCAACGCGTCAAAGGGCTTGATCTAGGTGCGGATGATTACATGGCCAAACCGTTCTCCCTCTCTGAGCTTGAAGCGCGTATTCGGGCGCTCGTGCGCCGAGGGGCTGGAGGAGGCTCTACGATTCTTAAACACGGCAAACTGGAATTTGATCAAACAGGTCGAGTCGCCATGGTGGATCAGCATGCGCTCGAGCTCTCGGCCAGAGAGGTCAGTCTGCTCGAAATTTTGCTCACGCGCAGTGGGCGTATGGTGAGCAAAACACAAATCGTTGATCACTTGTGCGAATGGGGTGAAGAAGTCAGTTCCAACGCCATCGAGGTCTACGTGCATCGCCTGCGTAAAAAACTCGAACCTAGCGGCGTCAAAATCGCAACAGTTCGGGGGCTCGGCTATTGTCTTGAGCGAGACACGAGTGCGCCATGAGTCACCATTGCTGCGGTCTGTACGACTTCAAATATTCATGTGGCGCTAGGCTGCCGCATTGAAACACGCCCGCGTCAATCTCGAAGCACTGGCTGTACTCCAAACTGGGGCAGAAAAATCGACGGCCGAATCCTCTAGGCGCTCGCTGCTCGGGGAGATTTTGGACTGGATGCTTGCGCCACTTTTCTTGTTGTGGCCCATGAGCATTGCCATTACCTATGTCGTGGCTCAAAACCTGGCCAATACCCCTTATGACCTCAGTTTGGCCAACGCACTCCAAGTTTTGGGTCAGCAAGTAGAGGCGACCGACGACGTCGTCGCGCTTCGCATGTCGTCATCCGCACGGCTCGCATTGCGCATCAGAGAAAATGACGGCGTTTTTTGGAAAGCGATCGGTCCAAACGGTGATTTGTTGGGAGGCGATGGAGAGCTCCCTACCCCAGAACGCACACCAAGCGATCAGCCCAATACGATTTATTACGAAAACCATGCGCTTCGCGACTTTGAAATCCGTATCGCTTACACCTGGATGGACCTCAGCGCGAGAGGTATCGGTCCTGTACTGTTGGTTGCGGCGGAGTCTGTGGATCGTCGCACACAACTGGCCAATGACATCATCAAAGGCGTCATCATTCCACAGTTTATTGTCTTGCCGATCGCGGTGTTGCTTGTGTGGTTTGGCTTATCGCGAGGCGTCGCACCCATCAATGCCTTACAAAGAAGGTTACGCGCCCGACGACCCGACGACCTGTCTCCCATCGACGAGCGTCAGGCGCCCTCAGAAATCGGCCCCCTGATCACCGCAATGAATGATCTACTGAGCCGCTTGGAAGCAACATTATTAGCTCAAAAACGCTTTGTCGCGGATGCGGCACATCAGCTCAAAACGCCCTTGGCAGGTTTGCGAACTCAAGCGGAACTCGCCATGCGCGAAGAACCTACCGCAAACACGCAAGCAAGCCTAGAACAAATTATTGCGGGTACAACGCGCGCGACGCGACTCGTCAACCAGCTCCTTTTGATGGCGAATGCTGAAAACCCGAACACGACAGAAATGCCGCCGACTGACTTAACGCATTTGGCTAGGGAACAAATCCAGAAGTGGGTACACGTTGCGCTTGACCAAGGTATCGACCTAGGTTTTGAAGGACCTGAACACCCCCTCTATATCAAAGGTCAGAGTCTGCTTTTAAGTGAAGCCCTGAACAATCTGATCGATAACGCCATTCGCTACACGCCAGCACCCGGTCACATTACAGTGAGCTTGTACAAACAACGCGACGAAATTGTGCTTGCAGTCGAAGATTCAGGACCAGGTATCGCCGTCGATGAACGCGAACGCGTGTTTGATCGATTTTATCGTGTTTTGGGTTCGGGTGTTGATGGCAGCGGGCTAGGTCTGGCGATCGTACGCGAGATCGCACAACGCCATCAGGCCCGCGTCATCGTGACAGAATCCCACCTTCTCAGCTCTGACTCATCCGCCACGGGTGCACGTGTTGAAATTCACTTTTCCGCTATGCTGCAGCGCACATAAACAATAATCATTTGCTCGGGTTAACCCTTTGTTATGACGCTAAAAAAGCGTGATTTTTGTCGATCCGCAACAGTTACCATTGCTGGGGAAATTTTGTCAGAAAGCTGTCAGCAATCGGTCTTAAAGTGCGATCATCTCAGCGCACGCATAACAAATTCGCTTTAAAGCGCATACACAATTAGTAGGGAGACACGGGTTGCTGCCATTTCTCAATATTCTGCAATTGATCTTGTACATCGGGCTACTCGCCCTTGTAGGTCAAGGCATTTTGTTTTTGATTGCTGGCGCAAAGCGTGAAACAAACTTGTTTTATCAACTTTTTCAAGTCGTGAATAAGCCTTGGCTTAAGTTGGCGGCATTGATTTCCCCCAAACAAATCGCCACGCGCCACCATGCGTTCGTGGCGTTTTGTTTAGTGGCGGCGGTCTATCTCGCGGTGACGGTTGCAAAAATCGAGCATTGTGTTTCAGTTGGGATGGTGGGTTGCAAATGAAACTTGACCTGAACTGGCAAAAATACAAATGGTGTGCGATCACACTGATTGTTTTTGGGCAACGGAAACGTGCCATCAGCATGTTCGAGGATATGCTTCGCGACTACCCTGAGGACCGCTACGCTTTAGGAAGTATCGCCCACCTCAAGGCAGAGCTTGGTGACAAGAGCGGTGCGGTTGAAGGCTACCGGCGCTTGGTAAAACATCCTGATGCACCCGCTTATGCCTGGTTCAACCTCGGCTTTCTTTTGCAAGAGCTTGAACAACCTGTCGAAGCTGAGCACGCCTTTAGGCATTCGCTAGATCTCGATCCAAAGTTGGATCAAGCATGGTATGGCCTCGGTTTGACACTGATTCAACAAGGACGCCTAGAAGAAGCCGTTGTGGCGCTCGAGCGCAACACCAAGCTTCAACCTATGAGTCCATACGCCTGGTATCAACTCGCCCGTGTGCATGTTGACCGTCAAAAACCAGACGAAGCGACCAAAATTATTCAACATTTGAAAGGCTTTGAACCTAAATTCGCACGGCAACTTGAGCGAGAGACAGGACTCACTGGCTAAATCGTTTTTTTCATGTTTTTGTTTTTTGTTTTTTTGTTTTTTTTGTTTTTTTCTTTTAGCTTTTTTTCTTTGTGTGTTTCAAAAATCGATCCAGGGAAACCTGGCCTGATAACGATGAGGAGACGTAACCGTGCAACTGACCGAAAAACATCGGGTGTACTGGCAAAAAAACCTACGCATCACTTCAATTTTGTTGCTGATCTGGTTTGTTGTCACTTTTGTGGTGGGCTTCTACGCCCGTGAGCTCGACTTTACCTTTTTTGGCTGGCCCTTCAGTTTTTGGGTGGGATCACAGGGCTCTCTGGTGGTGTATTGCCTGATTATTGGGTTCTATGCCAGATACATGAACAAGCTTGACGAAGAAGCTGGCGTCAACGAAGACGAGGAGGAATAACATGGCCGGAATGACACCTGAAGAAGGCGGCATGTTCGCTTCAAACACCACGAACAAACAATTCAAACAATCACTCAACAAAGTCTATACCTGGTACACAGGCGGATTTCTTGTTTTTGTGGTCGCTCTTGCGATCGCCGAGCAAATGGGCTTGAGTCGTGCCTGGATCGGCTACATCTTTTTGCTTGCCACAGTCCTCCTATACGCTGGCATTGGAATCATGAGCCGCACTAACGATGCCGCTGAGTACTACGTTGCAGGTCGACGTGTACCTGCGTTGTACAACGGTATGGCGACTGGTGCAGACTGGATGTCTGCCGCATCCTTTATTGGTATGGCGGGTACCTTGTACCTGACTGGTTACAGCGGCCTTGCCTTTATTATGGGTTGGACGGGTGGCTACTGCTTGGTCGCTTTGTTCTTAGCGCCTTACCTGCGCAAGTTTGGTCAGTTTACGATTCCAGACTTTCTGGGTGAGCGCTATGACGGGAACCTACCACGCCTGCTTGGCATCATCGCCGCGATTCTGTGCTCGTTTGTTTATGTTGTTGCACAGATCTATGGTGTCGGTTTGATCACGACACGTTTGGCTGGCGTACCCTTTGAGCTCGGCATTTTCCTGGGCCTTGGTGGCATTTTGGTGTGCTCGTTCCTCGGTGGTATGCGTGCTGTAACTTGGACTCAGGTTGCCCAGTACATCATCCTGATCATTGCTTATATGATTCCAGTGGTTTGGCTCTCTGTTAAGCAAACTGGCGTGCCTATTCCACAAGCTATCTATGGTTATCAGCTTGAGAAAGTCACTGCAAAAGAAGCTCAGCTGCTTAAAGATCCCAAAGAACTTGAAGTCATTGCGATCTATAAAAAGCGCGCTGAAGAAGCCGATGCAAAGCTGAAAAATATTCCAGCTGCAATGGCGACTGCAAAAGCAGATGCAGAAAAACGTGTTGCTGATTTAAAAGCAGCGAATGCGCCTAAAGCTGAACAAGATGCTGCACAAAAAGCACTCGCAGCTGTTCCCACAACTGAAGATGCTGCACGTAAGCTTTGGACACAAGAACGAACTGCAAATAATGCACGGGCTGTGCCATTGGCAGGGATGCCTCGTCATGCTCAGCAATTTGCAGGTGATCCTAATGGTACAGACGCACAAAAGCTCGCATACGACACCTCCCGTCGTAACTTCTTAGCGTTGATTTTTTGCTTGATGGTCGGTACAGCAGCGCTTCCGCACATTCTGATGCGCTACTACACCACGCCTTCGGTCAAACAGGCGCGTGAGTCGGTAACATGGTCCTTGTTCTTTATTTTCCTTTTGTATTTCACCGCCCCTGCTCTGGCCGTACTGGTGAAATATGAGGTCTTCCACGTGCTTGTTGGTACGCCGTTCGATAAGCTACCGGCGTGGATTGCGCAATGGGCATCCGTTGATCCTACCCTGCTATCTGTCGTTGACGTTAACAAAGATGGCATTCTGCAATTAGGTGAAATGCGCATCGGTGGCGACATCGTTGTGTTGGCCACACCAGAAATCGGTGGCTTGCCTTATGTAATCTCTGGCATGGTCGCCGCTGGCGGCTTGGCTGCAGCGCTCTCCACAGCAGACGGCTTGCTGTTGACGATTGCAAACGCTTTGTCCCACGACCTGTACTACAAGATGATTAACCCTAACGCGCCGACAGCACGTCGCGTGATGATTTCTAAAATCTTGTTGCTCGTTGTCGCGCTTGCGGCTGCCTATGTTGCTGCACAGAAACCGGCTGACATCTTGTTCTTGGTTTCTGCCGCATTCTCCTTTGCTGCGGCTGCGTTCTTCCCTGCCCTGACCTTGGGGATTTTCTGGAAACGCGCAAACAAGTGGGGTGCGGTTGCAGGCATGATCGGCGGTCTAGGCATCACCTTTTATTACATGGTGACAACCCAGGTTTGGCTGCGCGGTGTGTTTGGCGTGACCTCACCGATCGAGCTCTGGTATGGCATTTTGCCAATCTCGGCTGGTATCTTTGGCGTGCCGCTCGGCTTTGCACTGATCATCATTGTGAGCTTGCTGACTCCAGCGCCTCGCAAAGAAATCCAAGACTTGGTGGATCATGTGCGCTACCCCACACTGCGTGGCGATGCAGCACGTTAATTAAAAACAGTTCCCCGCCGTCTGAGACTGCTGCGCTCAAACGGCTTTTAAGCCCCTTCGGGGGCTTTTTTTTATTTCAACGTTTAGGCGTGTTAGGACTGTTTAAGCTGTCGTAGGAAGTGAAAGCTTGCGCCGAATCATGCGCAAAACAGCACCGAGCAGAGGAATCTTTTCATAGACCTGCTGGCCTGCATCCCAATAGTCGCGATGCAAAACGATCAAGCCCTGATCGTTTAACTCAAACTGTGTGCAACCAGATATTTGCTGCGCTTGACCACGACACACGAAAAGAAAGTCCCATGTCATAAACGCTTGACGCTCATCGACCACCTTCGTCGAGATCACGAAACGTGGATGCTCTAGCGTATCGAACATGTGCTGATATACCGCCCGCACTGAAGCTAAGCCCTCGAGCTGATTAAAGGGGTCAATAAACACGGCTTCTGGGGCATAAATCTCTCCCACGCGCTCCAGCGTCTCTGGGCTAAGCGTTTGAAACCAATGTGCAATTTCTGAGAAGCGCGTGCTCATGGCTGACACCTTTAAAGCTTGGTAATTTTGTGCAAAAGAGGAAACCGCAAGCAATCCGGGAGAAAACTAATCCAGCGTAAGGCACCTGCAAAACCACGCGGGAAACGAATTTCGAAATCGCCTTTCTCGAAACCCGCCACAATCGCCTTGGCAGCCTCGGCAGGCTTCATCAAACCAGGCATTTCAAAATCATTGCCCGCAGTCATCGGTGTTTCAACAAAGCCAGGGTTAATCAGGTAGACGGAAATCCCTTTAGGCTCAAGCTCAAAATAAAGCGTCTGCGCCATATTATTCAGCGCGGCTTTGGTCGCACCGTAAATCACGGCTTTTGGCAAACCGGTATACGCAGAAATACTCGCAATCACAGCCATTCCACCCTCACCTCTTTTTAAGAAATAAGGGACTACAAGAGACACGCCTCGGTAAACACCCACCACATTCAAATCAAAACTCTTTTGTACGTGGTCTAAATCCAACTCCCAACTGTGTGTCGGATCGTAGCGCGCGGCGCCAAAGACCACCAAATCGACATGTCCCATCGCAGCAAGGGTGCGCTCAAAGGCCTCTGGCCATGCGAGTGCGTCTCCCGCATCAAATGTCACGACATGCGCATTAGGATGAGGGTGAGCAAGTTCGAGCAAGGCCTCTTGCCTACGCGCGGACACGGTCACCCATGCGCCTGCCGCCAATAAAGCCTGCGCCAACGCTGCACCAATCCCGCTAGAGGCACCCACTAACCAGACCCGTTTACCGGTCCAGCTTTTTATCGGTGGATTGAGCGATCGCCTCACGAAGGACTACCGGGCGTGCGCTTGCGGAAAAATAAAGTGACCTCGCCTAGATCAATACCAAACTTGGACATGGTGGAGCGATTCATCATCGAGGCATCATCCATCTGCCACATCCAATCATCAAAATTTACCAAGTACTCTTTACCATCGACGGGTAAACGCAACACATAGGTCCAGTGCAACGCATTGCCAGAAACTCTTCCTGTCGCGACACCCACCACATCATCGGCCGTGCCTTGCCAGGATCCATCAGCTTGTCGTTTGAGTGTCCAGACGCGTCGTTGTTTTTCACCATCGGAATAGGTAAAACGCTCGTCGAGGATCCCTTCGTCTCTGCTTTTCCATTCGGTCAAGATTTCAACATGAAAGCGACGCGCGACTTCGCCGTTACGCTTTTGAAAAATCCCCCAGGCATCAATGGTGCCGGTAAAAAAACTCGATAACTCAAGCTTTGGCGTTTCTTTAGCGTATTGATCAACATCAACACTACCGCAGGCCGTCATGAGCGCAGCGGTCGCAGAGGCAATAAGTGCTTTGAATTTCATGATTAAGACTCCTTGGGATCTGACACCCTTAATGACTGCTTGCCACCAAACTGAGGCATTAACACCAAGATAGCGATGCCTTTAAACACAATGGGTAGAAAAACATAGAGCGCCGTTAAACCGATCGTGGTCTGAAACTCTCCCGGAACATAGCCAAAAACCTTCAGGCTCGGCAGAGCAAGACCAGCAGCAAGGGCCAGGGCAAACTTACTAATCAACACCCAGATCCCGAAATAGAGCCCAGTACTTTTGCGATGTTGCTCAGGTATCGCGTCGGCCAGCATGGCGGGGGGCAAGGCGACATCCGCACCGAGCGCACTACCCGCCATAAAACAAATCACACCATAAGCAACAATATCGCCGCCCTCTATAAAGCCAGCGCAGACCAAGGATGCTGCCGCAAGAACACTACCCAACATCCAAGCACGCGTCTTGCCAACGCGATCGGCGAGTGCAACCCAAAGCGGTAAAGTGAGCATTCCTGCAAGAAAGTAAATACCCAGGAACATGCCAGCATGCTGAGGTGCCTGCACCACATCGTCGATAAAAAATAAAACCAGCGTCGCTGGAATCGCGACGGAGATTGCATTAAATAAATAAAACCACATCACGCGGCGAACCGCAGGAGGTTTGAGTGCCACACGCCAGCCATCTAACGTGCCGACAGCGGACACCTTTGGCGCAGGCGCCCAACGCAAAGTCGAAAACAAGCCTACAAACAAAACGCCAACAAAAACCCAGGCAAACCATTGGTAGCCCTGTCTAGCCCCCCACTCTGCCACCCACACCGTCGGTAAGACCGAGGCGACCACCACACCGATTAAACCAAAAGCTTCGCGCCAGGCTGAAACACGAGAACGCTGAGACACCTCATCTGTCAGTCTGGCACCCCAGGTCAAATAGCAAATACTTAATAAGCTATGCGCAAAATACACAAGTATTAAACTCATTGCCAACCAAGCAAGCAATCCCAATTTGGACCAATCAGGCGGAGTAAATAGCAAAACAAATCCAACCGCTAGGATGACCCCAGAGACCACCATCAAGAGCAACCACCCATGACGCTTGCGCTGAAATGAATCGACGACGCGTCCAAGGAAGGGATCCTGAACGGTATCAAACATACGCGTCAGAAACAAAACCGCACCCAGCGCAGCCAGATCTACACCTAAACCATCACCATAGAATTTTGGGGAAATCATATAGATCGGCAACATGGCCATTGCCAGAGGCAAGCCCAAGGCCGCATAAGCAACGAGGCCTGTCATCCTCACTTCTTTTCTCCTAACAAAGCCTGGCGTAGATTCGGCTCGCTCGTCCGCGGATCAAGCCAAACCCCAAAAAAACTGCGCGCCAAAGCGTCGTCAATGCGTCCCGTTTCAATATCCTGTTGGTAAAAAGTCGCTCCCTCACCAGGGCGATAAACGCCCGTTAACGTGACCCCTTTACTCACACTCGGCAACACCCGAGAAAGCGCCGGCCCCCACTCAGGACGTTCATCCACGGGGGCGCCAAGCTTACGCATTTCATCCAACGATGCCTGAACCAAGCGATCACCGGCAATCGTGCGCTCATAGGTCAGCGACAGCGCAAAAGGTTTGTTGGGAGCAAAGCGACCGTCAGGCGCATAGAGACGCGCTTCATAGATCGACCAGCCAAAACGGCTTAACATACCCTGTCCGACTTGTTGCGCGCCCGGTAAAAAAGGCGTGAATGTCGTAGCCGCAACAGCAGTCGACAAGGTCAAACTCAAAAAAAATGAAATCAAGATTTTGCGCATAATGTCCATTGTTTAACATCCGTTCGAGCTTGGCGAAATCCAACTTCGCAATAGGCAAGATACATTCTCCAGATACGGATAAAGGCATCGTCATAGCCTTGTTCACGAATGTGGTTGAGCGAGGACTCGAAGCGCTGTGCCCAGCGTTTCAAGGTTTCTGCGTAGTCTTGTCCAAAAGACAAGACTTCAACCGATTGCAGACCCGCCGACTCACATTCCTTTTTAAACCTTGAGGGACTCGGTAACATCCCACCCGGAAAAATAAATTGTTGAATAAAATCCGTCCCGCGACGGTAGGCATCAAAACGATCCTCTGTGATGTCGATGGTTTGCACAACCACCCTGCCGCCGGGTTTGAGACAACGTGCCAACATCTGAAAATAACTGGGCCAATGCAACAAGCCTACCGCCTCAAACATTTCAATCGAGACAATATGGTCAAACTGCTCGGGCACATCGCGATAGTCTTGTAGGCGCAAACGCACGCGATCGCTCAGACCTGCGTCTTGCATGCGTTGTGTGGCCCACTCAAGTTGAGCGTCCGACAAGGTAATCCCGACGACGTTAAGACCTCGCCGGGCAGCACGTTCGGCGAAGCCTCCCCAACCGCAACCCACTTCAAGAATCGTCTGACCTGATTGCGCCTGAATTTGGTCCAGAATACGGTCGTACTTTGCGTCTTGTGCCGATGCGAGGTCTTTTGACTCATCTCCCTGAAACCAGCCAGACGAATACGTCATTGAAGGATCAAGCCACAGCCGATAAAAAGGATTACCCACATCGTAGTGGCTGAGAATATTGCGTCGACTCCCCGCACGACTATTGTCCTTTAGGACCCAATGCGACAAGCGC
The DNA here is from genome assembly GCA_044368775.1 of Burkholderiaceae bacterium. Classification (GTDB taxonomy): domain Bacteria; phylum Pseudomonadota; class Gammaproteobacteria; order Burkholderiales; family Burkholderiaceae_B; genus Zwartia. The sequence goes on along the minus strand of JBILJA010000043.1, from coordinate 874 downwards.
TTGAGTAGCAAGGCCCACCAATGTCCATCGACCGCCTCGGAGATTTGCTCATTACGTATGGCGAGTGTGAACAAAGCCACCAGATCGGGCGAGTCGATCCAGCCTCGGCGCAAGCTTTCGGCAAAACCGACGTCCCCTTGGCGCATAATCAGTCCAGCCGCACGCCAGTCGTTCACCCTAAGCTCTGCGTGAAGGACCAACCCAGTAGGATCAGAGGCATTTTGACCAAGCATCATCTCAATACCTGCAGGATCGATCAGTTTGAGAGAGCCGTAAGAAATTCGGCTCAATAAATTCACCAAAAGTCTACCCGCCCATGGCGTTTTAGCCGTGGCACCAGAGAGACGATTTTCTTTCAACCTCATGAGGAAACCTTTGTATTGTGGGTGACTTCGTCCTTGGGCAAAGGTGGTACCGGATGATATTTTGCACCTTTACGCCAAAGCTTGAATGCCTGCATATGAATCCGAAGCATGACACCGATGGTCATCATTGGCATCGACAAGAGGCAGAGTAATAAACCATTGTTCGAGAATGCTTGCGCTTGAACGACGATTGCCGTTTTCAAGAGTGGTTGAGACTGTTCATTCGAATCGAAATAATCGATCGCCATACGTTCTTGAACTCCGTGACGACTGGACGTGAAGCGATAAATACCTTGGACATCACAGAAAGGTGAGACATGGAATACCTTTTGACACTCCAAGAGCGTGTTTTCTTCGATGGGCTCGAAACCAGGCGCGCTCAATATATATTGATGTCGCTGACCAAAAGTATTATTGACCTCCGCTAATAAAACACGCAAGCGACCCTGCGTGTCATGCACATGCCAAAAACTCACAGGATTGAAAACATAGCCAAATACCCGAGGAAA
>JBILJA010000190.1:0-4105 GCA_044368775.1 Burkholderiaceae bacterium | reverse complement strand
GGAGCGTTCTTGCGTTGTTCTTTAGCCATTTGACTGTTCCTCGCTTAAAACTTCAGGCCGGCTTCACGCGCGGCATCGGCCAAGGCTTTTACACGGCCGTGGTAACGGAAACCTGAACGATCGAAAGCGACAAGCTCAATACCTGCAGCTTTTGCTTTCTCTGCCACACGCTTACCAATCAATGTGGCAGCGGCTACGTTGCCGCCAACACCTGACTGACCTGCGAGTTGCTGACGCACTTCTGGCTCAACAGTCGATGCCGATACCAAAACGCGGTCGCCTTCGGGCGAAATAATGTTTGCATAAATGTGCAGGTTCGAGCGGAAAACCTGGAGGCGATTAACTCGCAACTCAGCGATTTTCTTACGCGTCGGAACAGCACGACGCAAACGGGAAATTTTTTTGTCCATGATCTTTCCTTGTTTGCGCGATTATTTCTTCTTGGTTTCTTTGATGATGACATGCTCATCGACGTAACGAACACCCTTGCCTTTGTAAGGCTCTGGTGGACGATATGCACGAATTTCAGCAGCCACTTGACCAACTACCTGCTTGTCCGAACCCTTCAGAACGATCTCTGTCTGGGTTGGGCATTCGGCTTTTACACCGGCTGGCATGGGATGGACAACATCATGTGAAAAACCAAGTTGCAATTTGATCGCGTTACCCTGGATAGCGGCGCGGTAACCCACGCCAACCAGAGTCAACTTACGCTCGAAGCCTTTACTAACACCAGTAACCATGTTCGCAACGAGTGCGCGCAAGGTACCTGACATTGCTTTTGCTTCGCGGGAGTCATTCGCAACGATAAAAGAAAGCTTTCCGCCGTCTTCGTTGACAATGACATTACCAATCAGTGTCTGGCTCAATGTACCCAGAGGTCCTTTGACGGAAATCTGGTTTGCAGTGATTGTTGCCTCAACGCCTTTTGGCAATTCGACTGGGTATTTAGCAATACGTGACATTTGGTTTTCTCCTTAAGCCACGTAGCAGAGGACTTCGCCGCCCACGCCATTGGCGCGTGCTTTGCGGTCAGTCATCACACCACGTGAAGTGGAGACAATAGCCACGCCCAAGCCGTTCATCACCTGAGGAATGCTTCCATTGCCTTTGTAAATACGCAAGCCAGGGCGCGAAACACGTTCAATGCGCTCAATGACTGGACGACCAGCGTAATACTTTAGGGTGATTTCAAGCTCAGGCTTTTGGGCCGTACCTTTAATCGTAAAACCGTCAACATAACCTTCGTCCTGAAGCACGGCAGCAATGGCCACCTTGAGCTTGGAGGAGGGCATGGTCACCGATGTTTTGTCAACCTGCTGCGCATTACGAATGCGTGTCAGCATATCGGCGATAGGGTCGCTCATGCTCATATTTTATTCTCCTACCAGCTAGCTTTGGTCATGCCGGGAATTTCACCCTTCATGGCCAATTCACGTAGTTTCATGCGGCCAAGTCCGAACTTGCTGAACACACCACGCGCACGTCCTGTAATCGCACAGCGATTACGCTGACGACTTGGGCTCGAATTACGTGGAAGTTGCTGAAATTTCAGCCGCGCTTCGTAGCGCTCTTCGTCGGTCTTGGATGAATCATCGATAATCGCCTTGAGAGCAGCGCGCTTAGCAGCAAATTTCTCTGCTGTCATTTTGCGCTTGATATCACGATTGATCATTGAAAGTTTAGCCACGTCTGCGCTCCTTAGTTGCGGAACGGGAAGCTAAAGGCTGTTAGCAGCGCCTTGGCTTCTTCGTCTGTCTTAGCGGACGTGGTGATGCTGATATTCATCCCACGCAACACGTCGATTTTGTCGTATTCAATTTCAGGGAAAATGATCTGCTCTTTCACCCCGATGTTGTAGTTGCCACGACCGTCAAACGCACGACCTGAAATACCACGGAAGTCACGGACGCGCGGCAATGCCACGGATACCAGACGATCGAGGAATTCATACATACGCTGACCGCGCAATGTCACCATGCAACCAATTGGGTAGTCTTCGCGGATTTTGAAGCCTGCGATCGCCTTTTTAGTTTTGGTAATCACTGGCTTTTGTCCGGCAATTTTTGTCAGATCAGACACAGCATGATCAATGACTTTTTTATCAGCAACGGCTTCGGAGACGCCCATGTTCAAGGTGACTTTTGTCACGCGAGGAACTTGCATCACGCTCTTGTAGCCAAACTGCTCTGTCAATGCAGGAGCAATTTTTTGTAAGTAGAGTTCTTGGAAACGAGACATATTTTTCGCCCCTTAAGCTTTCGCGCCAACGGTCTCGCCGCTGGAACGAAAAATACGCACGTTGCGACCGTCTACTTCTTTGAATCCAACGCGGTCACCTTTGCCGGTAGCTGGATTGAAGAGCGCAATGTTCGAAATATGGATCGGCATCGTCTTTTCGATAATGCCGCCTGTGGTTCCTTGCATCGGATTTGGCTTGACGTGCTTTTTGACCATGTTGATGCCTTCAACCAATACATGGTCTTCATCAAGACGGGCCACCACAGTGCCGCGACGCTTTTTGTCACGTCCTGTCAGCACGACGACTTCGTCGCCTTTACGGATTTTGTTCATTTACGGGCTCCTTACAGCACTTCGGGCGCCAGGGACACGATCTTCATGAACTTTTCGCCACGCAATTCGCGCGTAACGGGTCCAAAGATACGCGTGCCAATGGGCTCGAGTTTGGCGTTGAGCAAAACGGCAGCATTGCCACCGAAGCGGATACGTGAACCGTCTTTACGACGAACGCCATGTGCCGTACGAACGACAACAGCGTTATAAATTTCGCCTTTCTTGACACGGCCGCGTGGGGCTGCATCCTTGACGGTAACCTTGATAACATCGCCGATAGCGGCATAGCGGCGCTTTGAGCCGCCTAGCACCTTGATGCACATGACTGAACGTGCACCAGTGTTATCGGCCACGTCTAGCGTGGTCTGCATTTGGATCATGATTTTTCCTGTTCCAACTTAACCAAAAGAACGGCATGCCTCAGGCTTGCAGCTCAATCAGTCAGTTTTGGTCCCGTTAGGTGCCACAGAGCACCCTGGGTTGAAATCTGCTAATTATTCCTTGGTTCTCACTATGTATTTCAGCGATTTGGCTTTAAATACTCAATGCGAATTGCGGGAAAGCTGTGCAGTATATCCTAGTATTTTTTTTTGTGCAAGTCTGTTTAAGATATGTCATATTATCTACCTACCGTTCTTGCCCTTTTTATTGTCGTATTGGAATCCTTATGTACCCAAAACAGTCTTTGTATATCAATGGTGAGTTTATCTCCGGCGAAGGCCGACAGACCCAGGCCATTATCAATCCTGCCACTCAGGAAGTCCTTGGCCATCTTCCCCATGCTAGCCAGGCCGATCTTGACATGGCACTTCAGTCTGCTGAATTGGCTTTTGCAAGCTGGAAAAAGTCCTCGCCCATGGATCGTTCGGCTATTTTGCGTAAGGTTGGTCAACTTACTCGCGACCGCGCACAAGAAATTGCCCGCAATATGACGCTCGATCAAGGCAAACCCCTCGCGGAGGCTCTTGGGGAGGTTGTTGGCTGCGCGGATCACTGCGACTGGCATGCTGAGGAATGTCGCCGTATTTATGGTCGTGTCGTTTTGCCTAGAAATTCTGACGTTCGTCAGCTTGTTTTGAAAGAACCCATTGGTGTTTGTGTCGCCTTCACCCCTTGGAATTTTCCTTATAACCAGGCGATTCGTAAAATTTGTGCTGCTGTTGGAGCGGGTTGTACGGTTATTCTCAAAGGTCCCGAAGACTCTCCAAGCGCAGTCATGGCGATTGCTCAAATGTTCCACGATGCGGGCCTTCCTCCTGGCGTGTTGAGTCTTGTTTGGGGTGAGCCCGCCAAGGTTTCTGACTATTTGATTCGCTCGCCTATTAGCCGCAAAGTTTCGTTTACTGGCTCGGTCCCTGTTGGCAAGCAGCTTGCAGCACTTGCCGGTGCCCATATGAAGCGTGTGACCATGGAGCTTGGTGGCCACTCGCCCGTCATTGTTTTTGATGATGCAGATATTGATCGCGCTGCCACCATGCTTGCGAAATTCAAAATCAGAAATGCTGGTCAGGTTTGGGTATCCCCAACGCGC
>JBILJA010000163.1:0-5039 GCA_044368775.1 Burkholderiaceae bacterium | reverse complement strand
ACTCGTGCTGGTATCGACACCAATCAAGTCGACAAACATCCCGCATATGTCGAGCTTGAGCGCTTTGCCTACAGTGAATTCGGACTCGCGGCGATGTCGCACCGGGGTGGTGTGCTTGGTTGGCCCACGCCCATGCCGCCCGCAGCTAAATATGCATTGACCTATTTATTTGTGCAGGCAGAGTTTGGCTTGTGTTGCCCCGTGAGCATGACTGATTCGCTCGCTCGGACCTTGCGCAAGTTTGGTGATCCTGCGTTGGTCGAGCGTGTGCTCCCCATGGTGACGACGCAAGATTTTGACGCGCTTCATCAAGGCGCGATGTTCATGACCGAACAAGGCGCGGGCTCCGATGTGAGCGCGACAGCGACCGAGGCCGCCTTGGGTTCGGATGGTCAGTGGCAGCTCTCTGGTGATAAATGGTTTTGTTCAAATCCCGATGCGGGTTTTGCCATGGTGTTGGCACGCTCCGAGGCTGTTGACGGGCTCAAAGGCGTGTCTTTGTTTCTGTTACCGCGCACGAAGCCCGATGGCTCGCCAAATAACTACCGCATTTTGCGTTTGAAAGACAAACTCGGCACGCGTTCGATGGCGAGTGGTGAAATCCGTCTCGAAGGCGCCTTTGCCTGGCTCGTAGGTGAACGCGGCCAAGGTTTCAAGCAAATGTCGGACATGATCAACAACTCACGGCTCTCTAACGGTGTGCGCGCCGCGGGACTCATGAGACGCGCCTTAACCGAGGCCCTTTACGTCGCCAAGCACCGCCAGGCGTTTGGCAAGCGACTCAACCAAATGCCTTTGATGCAACGCCAACTGAGCAAAATGGCCATGCTGACCGAGCAAGCCCGCACCATGGTCTACCAAACAGCGCGAGCACTGTCTTCGGCCGACGAGGACGCCTCAAAGCGTCCACTCATGCGCATCATGACGCCACTGATTAAGTTTCGCGCCTGCCGCGACGCGCGCAAAGTCGCGGGCGACGCCATGGAAGTCAGAGGCGGTTGCGGCTATATCGAGGAGTGGAGTGACCCACGGGTCTTGCGCGATGCGCATCTTGGGTCGATTTGGGAAGGTACGAGCAATATCGTGGCACTCGACGTACTCAGAGCCATTCAGCGCGAGGATTCACTCCCAGCCTTACGCGCGCATGTAGAAACATTACTCGCCGAAGGCGCACCCGTCAGCAATTCCTTGGCCGCTCTGCAAGCCGAACGCATCGAGCGCGCCTTTACCTTCGCCATGACAGCCAGCGATTCAAATCATTCCGAACAAGCACGACAAGTCGCCACCACGCTCTACAACGTCGTCACCATGGCAGGAATGCGCTGGGAGGCCAAACAGTCCAAGATGCCGATCCGCAGCCTTCTTGCCGACCTTGTCTTGCAGCATCGCCTCGCTGCACGCGACCCGATCGACGATCCATTGTTAGCGGACGCCCGTCTGGTCGACTGGTTATCCGCCTCGATTTAACCCTATGATTACACTTATCCCTTTTCTCTATAAAGATGACAAGAAAAATGAGCCAAGCCCCTTCCCCCAGCAAGCCTCGCACCGGTGGTCAGATTCTCGTCGGCCAACTCGTCAGCCATGGCGTCAAGCACGTATTCTGCGTGCCTGGCGAAAGCTTTCTCGCCGTACTCGACGCCTTGGTCGATGTCAGCATCGAGGTGACGGTTTGTCGACAGGAAGGCGGGGCCGCCATGATGGCCGACGCCTATGGCAAGCTCACGGGTACCCCCGGTATTTGCATGGTCACGCGAGGGCCCGGTGCTTCTAATGCCTTGGCAGGTATTCACATCGCCAAGCAAGACTCCACCCCAGTGATTGTCTTTGTCGGGCAAATCGAACGCGGCATGCGTGAACGCGAAGCCTTTCAGGAAATGGACTACCGCGCGGTCTTTGGGCAGGCCGCCAAATGGGCCACTGAGATCGATGATGCGGCGCGGATCCCCGAGATCTTGTCGCGTGCCTTCCATGTCGCGACCTCAGGCCGTCCAGGTCCCGTCGTGATTGCCTTACCCGAGGACATGCTGGTCGAGATGGCTACGGTCGCCGATGCGCCACACTACGAGGCCATTGACTCCGCACCGGCTGCCGGTCAAATGGCTGCGTTGGCCGAACGCCTGTCCAAGGCAAAAGCACCTGTTGCGATCCTGGGTGGCGCACGCTGGAACGCTCAAGCCGTCGAACAATTTGCCAAGTTTGCCGAACGTTTCAACCTGCCCGTTGCCGTATCGTTTCGCCGTCAAATGCTTTTCCCAGCCAATCATCCCTGTTTCATCGGTGATGTCGGCATCGGCTTAAATCCCGAATTACTCAAGCGCGTTCAAGACGCCGACCTCGTGTTGCTCGTCGGTGGACGCATGTCAGAAATGCCAAGCCAGGCCTATACCCTTTTCGATATTCCTGTGCCCAAGCAAGCGCTGGTGCATGTCCATCCTGATAGTGGCGAGCTGGGCCGGGTCTACCGCGCTTCGATTGCGATCAATGCTTCACCGATTGCTTTTGCTGCCGAATTGGCCGCCCTGCCCACGCCTGCGGCCACACCATGGGCAGCGAGCACCGAGGCCATGCACAAAAGCTACCTCGCCTGGAGCGATCCAGCCCCCATCAAAACGCCCGGTGCCGTGCAAATGGGCGGCGTGATGGAATACCTCGAAGCGCATTTACCCGCTGATGCCATCATGACAAACGGTGCAGGTAATTTTGCGACTTGGCTACACCGCTTCCACCGCTTTACTCAATACGGCACGCAGCTCGCTCCCACCTCGGGTTCGATGGGCTATGGTTTGCCTGCCGCCGTTGGCGCCAAACGCTTTTCGCCCGACAAGTTAGTCGTCTGCTTTGCCGGTGACGGTTGCTTCATGATGCATGGTCAGGAATTTGCCACCGCAGTGCAGTACAACTTACCCATTGTGGTCGTGATCATCGATAACGGCATGTATGGCACCATCCGGATGCACCAGGAAAAACATTACCCTGGCCGCATTTCTGCGACGCACCTTAAAAATCCAGACTTCGCTGCTTATGCGCGTGCCTTTGGCGGTCACGGCGAGCGGGTCGAGAAAACCGAAGAGTTCGGCCCCGCCTATGAGCGTGCGGTCGCAAGCGGCCAACCGGCGATCTTGCACCTGTTGATCGACCCCGAAGCGATCACCCCGACGACTACCATTGCCAAGCTCAGAGCCGCCGCCCAGAAAGCCTAAGGTTTTCGGGTGCACCTGAGAGAGCATTTTGTACAATTTTGAATAGTTTTTAATTTGGAGCATGACAATGGCTGAAGCCTCTTTCAACTGGGAAGACCCACTCTTGCTGGATAGCCAGCTGACCGACGAGGAGCGCATGGTTCGCGATGCTGCACGTTCCTACTGTCAGGACAAGCTGGCTCCGCGCGTCCTAGAGGGTTTTCGTCACGAGAAAACAGACGTCAAGATTTTCCCTGAAATGGGTGAGCTTGGTTTGTTGGGTGCCACCATTCCCGTCGAGTACGGCGGCTCTGGTTTGAACTACGTTAGCTACGGTCTGATTGCCCGCGAAGTTGAGCGCGTGGACTCCGGCTACCGTTCGATGATGAGCGTGCAGTCTTCGCTAGTCATGCTACCAATCAACGAATTCGGTAGCGAAGCACAAAAGCAAAAGTATCTACCCAAACTCGCCCGGGGCGAATGGATCGGCTGTTTCGGTCTGACCGAACCCAACCATGGCTCTGATCCAGCCGGCATGGAAACACGCGCCGTCAAGACTGCCAATGGCTACTCCTTGACCGGCAGCAAGATGTGGATCTCCAACTCCCCGATTGCTGATGTCTTCGTTGTCTGGGGCAAGTGTGTGGGTGGCGATTACGATGGCCGTATCCGTGGCTTTATCCTTGAAAAAGGCATGAAGGGCCTGTCAGCACCGGCCATTCATGGCAAGGTTGGTTTGCGTGCCTCCATTACGGGTGAAATCGTGATGGATAGCGTGGAAATCAGCGACGACCAAATGTTGCCTGGCGTCTCCGGCCTCAAAGGTCCCTTTACCTGTCTCAATTCCGCACGCTTTGGTATCGCTTGGGGTGCACTCGGTGCAGCCGAGTTCTGCTGGCATATGGCGCGTCAGTACACGTTGGATCGCAAACAATTCGGTCGTCCACTTGCCGCCAACCAGTTGATCCAGAAAAAACTGGCTGACATGCAAACAGAAATCACCCTTGGACTTCAAGGTTGCTTGCGTCTAGGTCGCATGAAAGACGAAGGTACTGCTGCGGTTGAGATCACCTCGATCATGAAGCGTAACTCTTGCGGCAAATCACTCGATATCGCACGCATGGCGCGCGATATGCTGGGTGGCAACGGGATTTCCGACGAATATGGCGTCGCCCGTCACCTCGTCAACCTCGAAGTCGTCAACACCTACGAAGGTACGCACGATGTGCACGCCCTGATCTTGGGTCGCGCACAGACGGGCATTCAGGCGTTTTTCTGACGTGTTTTAAAAGTCCTGATTTTTTAGTGTTCAAGCGTGCTCAGTTGAGCACGCTTTTTTATACACGTCGTCCGATCATACCGAAGACGAGTGCAGACATCACCAGTGTCCAAACGATCAGCGGTCCGCTCGGTAAATCTAACCACGCAGATAGTATCAAGCCAATCAAATAGCCTGTAACAGCGATAGTAAAAGCCAGCCATTTCTTGATTCGCTCATCTCGACACGCTGCAGCACCCAAACTCGGAACGATCAAGGTCGCAAACACTAAGTAAACACCCACGAGCTGGACCGAAATAGTAATTGCTATGGCAAAGAGCGCATAAAATGCTTTCTGTTGATGTCGTAAGAGATACATCAATAACAACAGTATCAAGGTGGCTAGCGTTGAATACATCAACTTTTCTTGCCCTACCCACAACAATTGCCCGGATAACAATTCATTGAGTTGATTACCACCATGGGGATGGCTACTTAAAAGAATCAAAACAGCCGTCGCAGACAACACGAATACCACACCGATGAGTGCCTCTTGATAACGAGGCCATAACTTTTCTGTCATGCTAAACAACCATGCA
>JBILJA010000162.1:0-5088 GCA_044368775.1 Burkholderiaceae bacterium | reverse complement strand
CGACGGCGATCGCGCCCTTTTGTGGATACATGCCATAGGTTCGCGCATGATTGGTGGACGTGACCGCCACAAACCGCTCGATTGTCATGCGTCCTTTTAATACACCCTCTGAAAACAGCAAGGGCATACGGACTTCGAGTCCTGGTACTCCATTGGCCATGTCCTTGAAGGTCGTCGCATCACCTTTGGGTAATTTGCCAGATTCGTCAAATCGATAAGGGGCATGATCGGAGGAAAACATTTGCAAAGTTCCATTGATCAAACCTTGCCAGACCGCCTCTTGGGAGGCTTCGTCACCGGGTGGCGGGCTACAACAATACTTTGCACCTTCGAGACCAGGCAAATCAATATCTTTTGCGGTCAGAAAGAGATATTGCGGGCAACTTTCGGCGTGGATCGGTAACCCAAGCGCCTGTGAGGCGTGAATGACGCGCACAGCCTCCTGGCCAGCGACGTGCACGATCAGCAAAGGCACATCGACGAGACGCGCGAGTGTGACTGCGCGATTGGTGGCTTCGCTCTCGGCTAGGCTGGTGTGCGCGACCGCATGGTATTTGGGTGCAGTCAGGCCACGATCAACTAGGCGACGGGCGATCCAGCGGATCATGTCGTTGTTTTCAGCATGCACCATGACGAGTGCACCTTCTTTGCTCGCACACTCCAGCACATCGAGAACCTGATAGTCATCAAGTTTCATCCGATCGTAGGTCATGTAAATTTTGAACGAAGTCACACCGTTTTTAATGACTTCGGGCAAATGGTGTTCGAGCGCTTCGGGCGTAGGGTCTGCCAAAATCAAATGGAACCCATAGTCAATCACTGCTTTTTCCGCAGCGCGCTTGGAGTAATCCGCAACCACTTCGGGGATTTTGTCGCCACGGTGCTGCGCGGCAAAGGGCACGATCGTGGTCGTACCGCCAAACGCTGCGGAGACGGTTGCGCTGTAAAAATCATCGGCGCACATCATGCCCATGCCTGAGAGCTGCTCGACGTGACAGTGGCTGTCAATCCCGCCTGGTAATACCCACCGGCCAGCGGCATCGACATCCTGCTTGCCTGGTGACAAACTGTTCGCGATGGCTGTAATAATGCCGTCCTTGATACCGATGTCAGCGTAATAGGTTTCGTTCGCGGTGCAAATGCGGCCGTTGCGAATCGTCACATCGAATGTTGTACTTGTATTCATCTTCTTGTCTCCGTTCTCAAGCTTTGATTGCTTGACGTCCTCTCGCTGTGACCGACAGGCCAACCCGAGCAATCGTGGCCTCGAGTTCTTTGACAGTCAACGCATCGATTTTCATACCAGGTGCGCGGATCGCACGGCTCTTGATCGCACCGCGTTGCTGATAGACATGCTTGCGTAAGGCCAGTCCAAGTTTGGGCTGAAACTCGTAACGAATCAGTGGGCAGTAACGGTCAAACACCGCTGCGGCACCTGCATGATCTCCTGCGGCAAAGCGGTTGTAAATTTCTACGAGTACCTCTGGATAGGCAAAGCCCGTCATGGTCCCTACAGCACCACGCTGCAGTTCTTCTAAAAAGAACATACCGCCCAAGCCACCAAAGATTTTCATGGCATCATCACCCGCCAACTCGCGGATACGACTAATTTTTGGTCCGACGGGCGGCTCTTCCATTTTGATCATATGAACGCCCCCTTCCTTGCCCAGACGGGCGACGACCTCGGGGCGGATTTCAGTACCGAACGAGTCAGGGAAGTCGTGAATCACGACGGGGATCTTAATCGCATCGGCGATCGCTTTGTAATAGTCAAACAAGAGTGCGTCACCCGCGTTATCCAACGGCGCTGCGAATACCGCTTCGGCGCCCGCATCTTGCGCCTCTTGGGCTTGCTCGATCGCACCCGTAATACCGTGGGCACGCACACCGACCCAAACGGGGACACGCCCTTTTGTATGTTTGACAAAGGTCTCTGTCACCAGACGGCGCTCGGCATTGGAGAGCTTGTGTAATTCACCCAGAAAACCCAAGATTGCCAAACCTGTCACACCGGTGTCGAGCAAGAAATCGACCAGACTCTTGATACTTTCGGTATCAACTCTGAGTGAGTCATCAAAGGGAGTCGGACAAATGGTGAACACACCTTGGGCGTTGAGCGGGGCTGGCATTGCATCTCCGTAGAAAAATTGGCATACCAAATCGAGTGCCTTCTACCGAATGCTATCTTTCTTGCTTTAGAACATCACTTGTTTTTTTATCGTTCACCCATAACCTGTTGTTATGGGTGAACGCAAGGTTTTTACTTTTCCCGCATCGCAAAACCTTGTGCTTTAACGGTGTCACGCAGCACACGCGCAAAATCTTGGGCAAGCTGTGAAAGCGGTTCGAAGCGAGACTGAACGAGATTGATGGCGAGTGTTTTCGTATGCGCGATAGGACGCACAACAAAATCTCCAGCCGCGCTATGCGCTGAAAACTCATCCACGATGGCGATGCCTCCGCCTGCCTTGACGATCGTACAGGCATTGTGCGGCGAGCTCACCTCGATGGCCACGCGCCGCACATGCCCCGCTTCCTGAAACATCTGTTCGACGAGTGTGCCAAAAGGCGTTTCACTGCGATAAGACACCAAAGGGTAAGGGAGCAGGTCTTCTATCGTCAACATTGACCGACTGGCCAAGGGATGGCCATAGGGAAAGATCACCACGAGATTGCCTTGTCCAATGGGCTCGGAAGAAAGGTTCGGATGCTGCGAGGGCAAAATCACAGCACCTAAATCAGCACGACGCTCAAGCAACATTTGCGTAAGGGGCACCACAGTCAGCGGCTGAAAAGTGACCTTGACTTCGGGATGCGTCAGATGGAACGCCGTAATGGCCATGGGGATCAGCATATGGCCGATGCTGGGGCTCGACACCAGATGCAAAATACCGCTGCGCTTTTCCGAAAGCTCATTGGCGAGTTCTTCGACGCGACGGACTCCGTCATAGACGGCTTCCACCTCTTTGAATAACTGCCGCGCCTCGGGAGTAGGATAAAGACGACCTTTGACCCGCTCGAACAAACCAAAACCAAGTCGCAGTTCAGTGTGGGACAACAGCCGACTGATCGCGGGCTGAGAAACATGCAAAAGCTTCGCCGCCCCACTAATGGATCCTGAGGTCATTACCGCGCGAAACACTTCTATTTGCCTCAGATTCAATTGCATAGGTCCGAGCCCCTCAAAACGATGTCCTTAAACCATAACACTATGTTAATGCTTGTACATAAAATGACAATGTTAAACATGCTTGAGCACTGCTAGACTCGCGCTAAAGAGGAGAGCGCCATGTCAAAAACTATATTCGTCATCAATCCCAACTCATCACAGGCCGTCACAGATGCTTTTGACGAAGCACTCAACGATTTGCGCGTCCCCGGCGGGCCTGCGATCCAGTCTCTCACGCTGACTGAGGGCCCTCCGGGCATTCAGTCCCAAATGGATGTTGAAAATGTGACGTTGCCCATGGTCAAGCTTGTTAAAAGCCTCGATGCCAAGCATGGTGATGCCGCAGGCGCGTATGTCGTGGCGTGTTTCAGCGATCCTGGCTTACATGCTTTGCGAGAAGCTACTTCAAAACCTGTCCTGGGGATTAGTGAGTGTGGCATTTTGACCGCCCTTACGCGTGGTCACCGCGTAGGCGTGATTGCGATTTTGCGCACCTCTATCCCGCGTCATGGGCGCATGTTTGGTGCAATGGGGCTCACCGAACGCGTGGTAGCAGAGGTTCCTCTAGGCATGAACGTCACGGACCTCGTCGATGCAGAGCGTACGCGTGCGGGTCTGTTGCGCGCGGGTCAACAGCTACGGGATGCACATCTGATTGATGTTGTCGTACTTGGCTGCGCAGGCATGGCGGCGCATCGCGCCTGGCTTGAACAACAGTTAGGCGTCCCCGTTGTCGAGCCCACGCAGGCGGCAACAGCGATGGCGATCGGCAGAACACTTTTAGGCTGGTGAGATCAAACCCATGCAGGATCCAATGAAGCAAAAGGAATTCACCTCACGCCTGATTCATGTAGTCGGCGAAGAAGGCGTGATCTTAAATCCTGCAGATCAAGAATTCTATGTCAATGATTGGTTAGGCAAGTCTCATGGCCGAACCGTCGCTGTCGTAAGGCCGCGCAATACGGCCGAAGTCTCAGCCATTATGCGCCTCTGTCACCAATCGCAAACACCCGTCGTCCCTCAAGGTGGCAATACAGGCATGAGCGGAGGCGCGACCCCAGACATGAGTGGCGCGCAGGTGATCCTCTCTCTGAATCGCATGAAGCGTATTCATGAGGTAGACCCCGTGAACAACACACTGACTGCAGATGCGGGCGCTGTTCTGGCTGAGATTCAGCAAGCCGCGCGGGCTGTGGGTCGCTATTTTCCTCTCAGTCTAGGCGCAGAGGGTAGCTGCACAATCGGTGGAAATCTCGCCACGAATGCTGGCGGCACGGGCGTTCTGCGCTACGGCAATACACGCGACCTGACGTTGGGCCTTGAGGTCGTACTGCCAGACGGAAGGATCTGGAACGGCTTGCGCGGTCTTCGCAAGGACAACACAGGCTACGATTTAAAAGATCTGTTTATTGGCTCTGAAGGCTCACTCGGAATCATCACCGGGGTCGTACTGAAACTTTTCGCCGCTCCGGCTGGACGCGTCTCTGCTTGGGTAGGCGCACAGGAATTATCCTGTGTGGTCACGCTACTGAATCGCTTACAGTCTGCCTGTGGACCGCGCCTGAGTGCCTTTGAAATGATGTCCGAATCAAGCTTGGCGCTTGTGACACAGCATCTCGACGCCCATGTCTCCCCGCTAGATAAAACCTATCCTTACTACGCTCTCATTGAACTTGCAGATACAAATATGAGTGGCTTGCAGGATATGCTGCAGGAGGCATTGACCTCCGCTCTCGATGATCAGCTGATCGATGACTGTGTGGTCGCGATGAATGAAGCGCAAAGCGTGTCGATGTGGCGGTTGCGTGAAGGCATTTCGATGGCTCAAGTTAAAGCGGGCAAAGCAGTCAAACATGACATTGCCCTGCCGATCTCGAGTCTGGCAACCTTTGTCAAAGAAGCAGACCAGCTCGTACGCG
>JBILJA010000042.1:0-16886 GCA_044368775.1 Burkholderiaceae bacterium | reverse complement strand
GACAACGTTGGGATGACAGTTAAGCTGCTCGCACCGATCGCCATGGAAGAAGGTCTGCGTTTTGCAATTCGCGAAGGTGGCCGTACCGTCGGCGCCGGCGTCGTTGCTAAAATCCTGAAGTAAATTAAGTGCGGGGCGGACGCCGAAAGGCGTGCGCCCTTTTTGGTTTGGTTGTGCAGGTCTAGGGGCATAGCTCAATTGGCAGAGCGTCGGTCTCCAAAACCGAAGGTTGGGGGTTCGAGGCCCTCTGCCCCTGCCACCGCAGTTAATAAATTTGCGTACAGTACATTTTTGGTGCTTACGTGCAGAATATGTCAAATACAACGATTGAGAACGTAACGAGTACAGCAGACCGACTGAAGTTGGCTTTGGCTGTGCTCGTCATTATTGCGGGCATCGTTGGTTTTTCAGTGCTCGAGTCAAAGATTCCGATGGTGGGTCGCATCGCCGTGTTTATTGGCAGTCTGATTCTTGCTGCCGTCATTGCATGGTTTAGCGAGCCTGGACGTCGTACGATTGCATTTGCCCAAGATTCATACAATGAAGTACGCCGCGTGGTTTGGCCCACACGAAAAGAAACCATGCAGATGACAGGCATCGTTTTTGCCTTTGTTGCTGTGATGGGATTGTTTTTGTGGTTGTTGGATAAGTTGATCGCGTGGTTGCTGTTTGGTGTATTGCTGGGCTGGAAATAAACAAGGACGATCCATGAGTAAACGTTGGTATGTCGTTCATGTCTATTCCGGCATGGAAAAAAGCGTCCACAAAGCTATGCTTGAGCGAATTGAGCGTGCAGGATTGCAAAACTATTTCGGACAGGTTTTGGTGCCGTCCGAAGAGGTTATCGAATCAAAAGGTGGTCAGAAATCAATTTCTGAGCGCCGGATTTTCCCAGGTTACGTCTTGGTTGAGATGGAACTGACCGATGAAACCTGGCATGTTATTAAAAATACTCCACGTGTTACGGGATTTTTGGGTGGTTCTGGTAATCGACCATCACCGATTTCCGAAAAGGAAGTTGCAAAAATCCTGTCACAAATGGAAGAGGGCGTTGAAAGACCGCGTCCTAAAGTACAGTTTGAGGTTGGCGAAATGGTACGTGTCAAAGAAGGACCGTTTGCGGACTTCAATGGTAACGTCGAAGAGGTCAATTACGAGAAGAGTAAAGTACGTGTTTCGGTCGCTATTTTTGGCCGATCGACACCCGTAGAGTTAGATTTCAGTCAGGTCGAAAAAACCTAATTTTTAACCCCGGGGAGCTAGTTGCATCAAAGCGCTAGCGTTTGAACCCGCAAGGAGCTAAGCATGGCGAAGAAAATCGTCGGCTTCATCAAGCTGCAAGTGCCAGCTGGTAAAGCCAACCCATCACCACCGATTGGTCCAGCATTGGGCCAACGCGGTCTGAACATTATGGAATTCTGTAAGGCATTTAATGCCAAGACCCAAGGTCTTGAGCCAGGCCTTCCAATTCCTGTCGTGATCACAGCGTTTGCTGACAAGAGCTTTACCTTCATCATGAAGACGCCGCCAGCGTCTATCTTGATCAAGAAAGCTGCCGGTATTCAAAAAGGTTCACCCCGTCCCCATACTGACAAGGTTGGAAAGTTGACGCGTGCTCAGGCTGAAGAAATTGCAAAAGCAAAAGCGCCAGACTTGACAGCGGCGGATTTGGATGCAGCAGTGCGTACCATCGCTGGTAGCGCTCGCAGCATGGGCATCACGGTAGAGGGACTCTGATCATGGCTAAGACAACAAAGCGCATGGCCGCAATCGCTCAAAAAATTGAGCGCGCCAAACTCTATCCAGTCACTGAAGCCATTACTTTGGTCAAGGCATGTGCCACAGCCAAGTTTGATGAGTCGATTGATATCGCTGTACAGCTTGGGATTGACCCCAAGAAATCAGACCAGCTCGTTCGTGGATCTGTTGTGCTACCTGCTGGCACAGGCAAGACCGTGCGTGTCGCAGTGTTTGCACAGGGTGAAAAAGCCGAGCAAGCCAAAGCAGCCGGTGCTGATATTGTTGGCATGGAAGATTTAGCAGAGCAAATCAAAGGCGGAACGTTCAACTTTGATGTGGTGATTGCATCTCCAGACACAATGCGTATCGTTGGTACATTAGGTCAGATTTTGGGACCACGTGGCTTGATGCCAAACCCAAAGGTTGGCACAGTGACGCCAGACGTTGCCCAAGCGGTCAAAAATGCGAAAGCCGGACAGGTTCAGTATCGTACCGATAAGGCAGGGATTATCCATGCAACGATCGGTCGAGCATCCTTTGCCGTTGAGCAGTTGCAAACAAACTTAGCTGCACTCGTTGACGCGTTGAACAAGGCACGCCCCTCAGCGTCTAAGGGTGTTTACCTTCGGAAACTTGCGGTGTCATCCACAATGGGTGGCGGTGCGCGAATCGAAATTGCATCACTAACGGCTACACAGCAGTAAAGATTAGTTTTTAAAAACTTTGGGCTGCACCCGGCTAGTTCCGGGTGTTGCTGTCAAAGACCGCTGGAGCGGAGAAAGGCTGAATGAAATTTTTCATTTAACCCTCAAAGCTTAATCCCAGGTTTTTTCTGGATCCAGCGCAGACGGCGTCCACGGAAGATTTCTTTTTTTTAAGAACTCGACCAGGTTCGCCGCGTTCGGTTGATGCAAAGGGAATTCTCCCTGTGCATCTTTTGATGGAGTGTTCAAACCGTGAGTCTCAATCGTCAAGAGAAAGCGATCGTAATCGAGGAAGTCACGACGCAAGTCGCGACAGCTCAATCGATTGTGGTTGCAGAGTACCGTGGTCTGGACGTCGCCTCTGTCACCGTACTGCGCAAAACTGCGCGTGAGTCAGGCGTATACCTTCGAGTCCTTAAAAACTCGTTGGCTCGCCGAGCTGTCGCAGGCACGCCTTTCGAGGCATTGTCCGACAAGTTGGTGGGTCCGCTGATCTATGGTATCAGCGCTGATCCAGTCAATGCTGCAAAAGTGCTTTCCGCATTTGCGAAAGATAACGATAAGCTGGTCATCAAGGCTGGGGCATTGCCCAATAGTCTTTTAGATGTCAACGGTGTTAAGGCTTTGGCCACAATGCCTTCACGCGAAGAGTTACTTTCAAAATTGCTTGGCACCATGCAAGCTCCGATTGCGCAATTTGTACGTACTCTTAACGAAGTTCCGACTAAGTTCGTGCGTGGCCTCGCGGCCGTGCGTGATCAGAAAGAAGCTGCTTAACGCAACGCATAGAAACTTCGTTAAACGACAAGCGATACCAACCCCTGGCATATTATTTAATCTGGAGTTCTACAAATGGCTACTAAAGCTGAAATCCTCGACGCAATCTCTAGCATGACTGTGCTTGAGTTGTCCGAGCTAATCAAAGAAATGGAAGTTAAGTTTGGCGTGTCAGCTGCTGCCGCTGCTGTTGCTGTTGCAGCACCCGCTGCAGGCGGTGGTGCTGCTGCTGCTGAAGAGCAGACAGAGTTCAGCGTAATCTTGCTTGAAGCTGGCGCAAACAAAGTCAGCGTCATTAAAGCAGTTCGCGAACTGACAGGTCTTGGCTTGAAAGAAGCTAAAGATCTGGTTGACGGCGCTCCAAAAGCTGTTAAAGAAGCTGTTGCCAAGGCTGATGCCGAAGCCGCAAAGAAGAAGCTTGAAGAAGCTGGCGCTAAAGCTGAACTGAAATAAAATTTTCAGTGATCGCCCGGGAAAGCAGAGTTTGCCTTCCCGGGCGTTTGCGCTTTCAGAAAACCTCTCTTTAAGCTGAAATTTAATAGTCGGGTTTTCTGAAGTCGTTTGAAGTACCGCAGTTCCTTAAGTCATACCCTGTGGCCGTGGTTGACGGCCTATGTAACTTCGAGTCGGAGTGCTCATGCCTTACTCGTTTACCGAAAAAAAGCGCATCCGCAAAAGCTTCGCGAAGCGTGAGGACGTGCAAGACGTTCCCTTTCTGCTTGCGACACAGCTTCAATCTTACCTAACCTTCTTGCAAGCTGATACCGCACCTTCTGCCCGTAAAGAGCAGGGGCTGCAGGCAGCCTTTAGTTCAATTTTCCCTATCTCCAGCCATAACAACATGGCTCGACTCGAGTTCGTCAGCTACGGCTTAGGCGAACCCGTGTTCGACGTCAAAGAGTGTCAGCTACGAGGCTTAACTTACGCTTCACCTTTGCGTGCAAAGGTACGTTTGGTCCTGCTCGATCGCGAGGTCAGCAAGCCAACGGTCAAAGAAGTCAAAGAGCAAGAGGTCTACATGGGCGAAATTCCGCTCATGACGAGCACCGGCTCATTTGTCATCAATGGCACCGAGCGTGTCATCGTATCCCAGCTGCATCGCTCTCCTGGCGTGTTCTTTGAGCACGACCGTGGCAAGACCCATAGTTCGGGCAAGTTGTTGTTTTCGGCGCGGGTGATTCCTTACCGTGGCTCATGGCTTGATTTCGAGTTTGACCCGAAAGATGTTTTGTTTTTCCGTGTGGACCGACGTCGCAAGATGCCAGTCACGATTTTGCTCAAGGCAATCGGTTTGACGCCCGAAGCCATTTTGTCCCAATTCTTTGAATTCGATCACTTCGAGTTACAAAGTGAAGGTGGCATGATGGAGTTTGTCGGTGACCGCTGGAAAGGTGAAGTCGCGCGCTTTGACATTACCGATCGCAGTGGCAAGGTTCTCGTCGAAAAAGATAAGCGAGTCAATGCGAAACACTTACGTGATATCGCAGCAGCCAAAATCCAACGCATATCAGTGCCCGAAGATTTTCTGATCGGTCGCGTGATTGCTACGAATATTGTCGACGCGGAAACGGGTGAATTGATTGCAACGGCAAACGATGAAATCACAGAAGGTACGTTAAGTGCATTGCGCGCAGCAGGGATCAGTAAAATCCAGACGCTTTACACCAACGACCTCGACCGTGGCCCTTTCATTTCGCAAACCTTGCGTGCAGATGAAACGGCTGACCAGATGGCTGCGCGCGTAGCCATCTATCGCATGATGCGTCCTGGCGAACCGCCGACAGAAGACGCCGTTGAGGCCCTCTTCCAACGTTTGTTCTACAGCGAAGATACCTACGATTTGTCGCGCGTGGGTCGCATGAAGGTGAACAGCCGTTTGGGTCGTGGCGACGACATTACAGGCCCCATGACTCTGACGAACGAGGATATCCTCGAAACGATCAAGGTTTTGGTTGAGTTGCGTAACGGCCGCGGTCAGATCGATGATATCGATCACCTCGGTAACCGTCGTGTCCGTTGCGTAGGCGAATTGGCTGAAAATCAATTCCGTGCCGGACTCGTGCGTGTAGAGCGCGCTGTAAAAGAGCGCTTGGGTCAGGCAGAAACAGAAAACCTGATGCCTCACGACTTGATTAACTCCAAGCCCATTTCAGCGGCGATCAAGGAGTTTTTCGGTTCGAGCCAATTGTCGCAGTTTATGGACCAAACCAATCCCCTTTCCGAAATCACGCACAAGCGTCGTGTTTCGGCACTGGGACCTGGCGGCTTAACACGCGAACGTGCTGGCTTCGAAGTCCGTGACGTTCATCCCACGCATTATGGTCGTGTATGTCCCATCGAGACGCCTGAGGGACCAAACATTGGTCTGATCAACTCCATGGCACTGTACGCGCGGTTGAACGAATACGGTTTTTTGGAAACGCCTTATCGCAAAGTCGTTGACAGTAGCGTGACCGATCAAATCGAGTATTTGTCCGCGATCGAAGAAAGCAATTACGTGATTGCTCAAGCGAACGCTGAGCTAAGCCCGACAGGAAAATTCACCGATGATCTGGTGGCATGTCGCCAGGCGGGTGAAACATTGTTGACGGCGCCTGCAAATGTTCATTTCATGGACGTAGCACCATCACAGATCGTATCCGTTGCCGCTTCATTGATCCCCTTCCTTGAGCATGACGATGCAAACCGTGCATTGATGGGTGCAAACATGCAGCGTCAAGCTGTGCCTTGTTTGCGTCCTGAAAAGTCTGTTGTTGGTACAGGCATAGAGCGCACCGTTGCGATCGACTCCGGCACCACGGTTCAGGCGCTGCGAGGCGGTATCGTTGATCACGTTGATGCAGACCGTATTGTGATTCGCGTCAATGACGAGGAAAACGTTGCGGGTGAAGTTGGTGTCGATATTTACAATTTGATCAAGTACACGCGTTCTAACCAAAACACCAACATTAACCAGCGCCCGATTGTGCGCCGTGGTGATGTGGTGGCTGCGGGTGACGTGCTGGCCGATGGCGCATCAACAGATCTGGGCGAACTCGCCTTGGGTCAAAACATGTTGATCGCCTTTATGCCTTGGAATGGTTACAACTTCGAAGACTCGATTTTGATCTCTGAGAAAGTTGTGGCGGATGATCGTTACACTTCGATTCACATCGAGGAGCTCACGGTTGTCGCACGCGATACCAAGCTCGGCGCAGAAGAAATCACACGCGACATTAGCAATCTTGCTGAAACACAACTGAACCGTTTGGATGAGTCTGGTATTGTCCACATCGGTGCTGAAGTGCGTGCAGATGATGTATTGGTTGGTAAGGTCACGCCTAAGGGTGAGACACAACTCACACCAGAAGAAAAGCTGCTGCGCGCAATTTTCGGTGAGAAAGCCTCTGACGTAAAAGATACATCCTTGCGCGTGCCTTCGGGCATGGTTGGCACGGTGATCGACGTTCAGGTTTTCACACGCGAAGGCATTGTGCGTGACAAACGCGCGCAGTCGATCATTGATGATGAGCTGCGCCGCTACCGTCAAGACTTGAATGATCAGTTGCGTATCGTTGAAAACGACACTTTTGATCGTATTGAAAAGCTATTGATTAAAAAGATCGTCAATGGTGGACCGCGCAAGCTTGTCAAAGGTGCCGCTTTGACCAAAGAATATTTGGTTGATCTGGACCGCTGGCAGTGGTTTGATATTCGCTTGGCTGACGAAGCGCATGCCGTTGTACTTGAGCAGGCCAAAGAGTCTCTCGAACAAAAGCGCCATCAGTTTGATCTTGCTTTTGAAGAAAAGCGTAAAAAGCTCACGCAGGGTGACGAATTGCCTCCTGGCGTTCTCAAGATGATCAAGGTTTACCTTGCGGTCAAGCGTCGCTTGCAGCCAGGTGACAAGATGGCTGGTCGTCACGGTAACAAAGGCGTTGTGTCGCGTATTACTCCCGTTGAGGATATGCCGCACATGGCCGACGGAACGCCCGCAGACATCGTGCTCAATCCATTGGGCGTGCCTTCGCGCATGAACGTGGGTCAGGTTCTAGAGGTCCACTTAGGTTGGGCCGCAAAGGGCTTGGGACAACGCATCGGTGATATGTTGCGTGACCAGCAAAAAATCGAAATCAAAAAGGTTCGCGCCTATCTTGATAAGATGTATAACGGCACGGGTACAGGCGCGCGTATTGACGAGCTCAATGACGACGAAGTCATCGAGCTTGCTCAAAACCTGAAAAATGGTGTGCCCTTTGCAACGCCTGTATTCGACGGCGCAACGGAAGCTGAAATCACAAAGATGCTTGAGATGGCGTATCCGGATGAGGTTGCCAAGCAGATGGGGTTGACCGAAACGCGTACGCAAGCTTGGCTCTATGATGGCCGAACAGGCGAGCAATTTGAGCGCCCCGTCACCATAGGCTACATGCACTATCTGAAGCTGCACCACTTGGTAGATGACAAGATGCACGCCCGCTCGACCGGACCTTATTCTCTCGTGACGCAGCAACCTCTGGGCGGTAAAGCTCAGTTCGGTGGCCAGCGTTTTGGTGAGATGGAGGTTTGGGCACTCGAGGCGTACGGCGCGTCTTACACGCTGCAAGAGATGTTGACGGTGAAATCCGATGACATTAACGGCCGCACCAAGGTATACGAAAACATTGTCAAAGGCGATCACACGATCGATGCGGGCATGCCCGAATCGTTCAATGTGTTGGTCAAGGAAATTCGTTCCTTGGCGCTTGACATGGATCTGGAGCGTAAATAATGAAAGCGCTACTCGACCTTTTCAAACAGGTTTCGCAAGACGAACAGTTCGATGCCATCAAAATTGGCATCGCTTCTCCCGAAAAGATCCGCTCGTGGTCTTACGGCGAAGTGCGCAAACCAGAAACGATTAATTACAGAACCTTCAAGCCTGAGCGCGATGGTTTGTTTTGCGCGAAAATTTTTGGTCCTATTAAGGACTATGAATGTTTGTGCGGCAAATACAAGCGCTTAAAGCACCGCGGAGTGATCTGCGAAAAGTGCGGCGTCGAAGTCACGGTCGCAAAAGTGCGTCGCGAACGGATGGGCCATATTGAATTGGCCAGCCCTGTTGCGCATATTTGGTTCTTGAAGAGCTTGCCTTCCCGTCTGGGTATGGTGCTCGACATGACGTTGCGTGATATCGAGCGCGTGCTTTATTTCGAAGCATGGTGCGTCATCGAACCTGGTATGACTCCGCTCAAGCGCGGACAAATCATGTCGGATGATGACTTCATCGCCAAGACAGAAGAGTACGGTGATGATTTCCGCGCGTTGATGGGCGCAGAGGCCGTGCGCGAATTGTTGCGCACGATCGATATCGACCGCGAAGTGGAAACTTTGCGTGGAGAACTCAGCGCCACGACTTCTGAAGCCAAGATCAAGAAAATCTCAAAGCGCCTCAAAGTGCTCGAGGGTTTCCAAAAATCCGGCATCAAGGCCGAGTGGATGGTGATGGAAGTGCTGCCCGTGTTACCACCGGACTTGCGTCCTTTGGTGCCGCTTGATGGTGGACGCTTCGCGACCTCTGACCTTAACGATTTGTACCGTCGCGTGATCAACCGCAACAATCGTCTCAAGCGTTTGCTCGAGCTTAAAGCTCCTGAGATTATTTTGCGCAACGAAAAGCGTATGTTGCAAGAGTCTGTGGACTCATTGCTTGACAACGGTCGTCGCGGCAAAGCCATGACAGGCGCGAATAAGCGCCAGCTTAAGTCTCTCGCGGACATGATCAAAGGCAAGAGCGGACGTTTCCGTCAGAACTTGCTCGGTAAGCGCGTTGACTACTCAGGTCGTTCAGTGATTGTGGTGGGCCCACAGCTCAAGCTACACCAATGCGGTTTGCCTAAACTGATGGCCCTTGAGCTTTTCAAGCCTTTCATTTTTAGCCGTCTCGAGCTGATGGGTTTGGCCACAACGATCAAGGCTGCCAAGAAATTGGTAGAAAGCCAAGAGCCCGTGGTGTGGGATATTCTCGAAGACGTGATCCGTGAACATCCGGTCATGCTCAACCGTGCACCAACGCTACACCGTTTGGGTATTCAGGCGTTTGAGCCTGTCTTGATCGAAGGTAAAGCGATTCAGCTGCATCCGTTGGTTTGCGCGGCGTTTAACGCCGACTTCGACGGTGACCAGATGGCTGTGCACGTGCCATTGTCGATCGAAGCACAGATGGAAGCGCGCACGTTGATGCTGGCTTCAAACAACATCTTGTTCCCCGCAAACGGCGAACCCTCGATTGTTCCTTCACAGGATATCGTGTTGGGCTTGTATTACGCGACACGTGAGCGTACAAACGGCAAAGGCGAAGGCATGTTCTTTGCGGATGTCGCCGAAGTTCAGCGTGCGTATGACAATCGTGAAACCACCCTTCAGACACGCATTACGGTACGTTTGCCTGAATGGACACGTAACGAGGAAGGTCAATGGGTCGCTGGTGTTCAGCGCGTCGAGACGACAACAGGCCGAGCTTTATTGTCCGAAATTCTGCCGCGTGGTTTGCCTTTTTCAGTGCTCAATCGCGCACTCAAGAAAAAAGAAATTTCACGACTGATTAATCAATCCTTCCGTCGTTGCGGTTTGCGCGACACCGTGATTTTTGCTGACAAACTGATGCAAGCGGGTTTCCGCTTGGCAACGCGTGGCGGCATTTCAATCGCGATGGGCGACATGTTGATCCCTAAAGTCAAGGGCGACATCTTGGCCGAAGCGAGCCGCGAAGTGAAAGAGATTGACAAGCAGTACTCGTCCGGTTTGGTGACCTCGCAAGAGCGTTACAACAACGTTGTGGACATCTGGGGCAAGGCGGGCGATAAAGTCGGCAAGGCCATGATGGAGCAGTTGGCAACGGAGCCGGTCGTTGATCGCCACGGCGATCATGTCCGTCAAGAGTCTTTCAATTCCATCTATATGATGGCGGACTCTGGTGCGCGAGGTTCGGCTGCTCAGATTAGACAGTTGGCCGGTATGCGAGGACTGATGGCCAAGCCTGACGGTTCGATCATCGAAACACCGATCACTGCAAACTTCCGCGAAGGTTTGAACGTACTCCAGTACTTCATCTCGACGCACGGTGCGCGTAAAGGTTTGGCTGATACCGCACTCAAGACAGCAAACTCAGGTTATCTGACGCGCCGTCTCGTAGATGTCACACAAGACTTGGTCATCACAGAAAACGATTGCGGAACAACGCATGGTTATTCGATGAAAGCCTTAGTTGAGGGTGGCGAGGTGATCGAGCCTCTGCGCGAGCGTATTTTGGGTCGTGTTGCTGCGGTCGATATCGTGAATCCTGACACACAGGAAACCGCGATTGCTGCTGGCACATTGCTTGACGAAGACTTGGTTGATTACATCGACAAGCTCGGCGTGGACGAAGTCCGTGTTCGTACGCCGCTGACCTGCGAAACACGTCACGGTTTGTGCGCACATTGCTACGGTCGCGATTTGGGCCGTGGTTACTTGGTTAACGTTGGTGAGGCTGTCGGCGTGATCGCAGCGCAATCGATTGGTGAGCCTGGAACACAGCTGACAATGCGTACGTTCCACATTGGTGGCGCAGCATCACGCGCAGCGATGGCAAGTGGTGTTGAAACGAAATCAAATGGTGTTGTGCGCTTTGCCAGCACAATGCGTTACGTGACAAACCCTAAAGGCGAACGCGTCGCAATTTCCCGTTCTGGCGAAATCGTCATTTTCGGCGATAACGACCGCGAACGTGAACGTCACAAAGTGCCTTATGGCGCGACACTGCAAGTCAACGACGGCGACGTCTTGAAAGCAGGCGCACGTTTGGCAACTTGGGATCCGTTGACACGCCCGATTATTTCAGAATACGCAGGCACAGTGCGCTTCGAGAACATCGAAGAAGGTGGAACTGTTGCCAAGCAGGTTGACGATGTGACAGGTTTGTCCACCCTCGTGGTGATCACACCTAAGACGCGTGGCGGCAAGATCGCCTTGCGTCCACAGATCAAACTGATTGGCGAAAAAGGCGAAGAAGTCAAAATCGCTGGTACAGATCACTCTGTGAATATTTCCTTCCCCGTCGGCGCACTGATTACTGTGCGCGATGGTCAACAGGCGCAGGTTGGCGAGGTGTTGGCGCGTATTCCACAAGAATCGCAAAAGACCCGCGACATTACCGGTGGTCTGCCACGTGTGGCCGAACTCTTCGAAGCACGTTCACCCAAAGATGCGGGCATGTTGGCCGATATCACGGGAACAGTTTCGTTTGGTAAAGACACTAAGGGTAAACAGCGTTTGGTGATTACGGATCTCGACGGTATTGCACACGAGTTCTTGATTCCTAAAGAGAAGCAGGTGCTTGTGCATGATGGCCAGGTCGTGAACAAAGGCGAAATGATTGTGGATGGTCCAGCCGATCCACATGACATTTTGCGACTCAAAGGTATTGAGCGTCTTGCAACCTATGTTGTAGACGAAGTTCAGGATGTGTATCGCTTACAAGGCGTGAAGATTAATGACAAACACATCGAGGTGATCGTTCGCCAGATGTTGCGTCGAATCAACATTGTCGATGCGGGCGATACCTCCTTTATTCCAGGTGAGCAGGTTGAGCGTGCTGAGTTGCTTAACGTAAATGACCGTATGGAAGCAGACAACAAACGTCCAGCAACCTACGACAACATCTTGTTGGGTATTACTAAAGCATCGCTGTCCACCGATTCGTTCATTTCAGCGGCTTCCTTCCAGGAAACCACACGTGTTCTTACCGAGGCTGCCATCATGGGCAAGCGCGATGATTTGCGTGGTCTGAAAGAAAACGTCATTGTGGGTCGTCTGATTCCAGCCGGAACCGGTATGGCTTATCACGTGGCACGCAAGGAAAAAGAAGCTATCGAAGCGGCAGAACGCGAAGCCGCCCGACATCAGGCCAATCCATTCGAAGATGCTCCTACTGCTGCTGAGGCACCAGAGGCGACTGAAGAATAGTGAGTTGCTGAAGGCATCGCCCCAAAAGGGCGATGCTCTTCGACGAGGCATGAGCAATAAGCAAGGCTCAATAAAGCTTAATAAGCGTGTGTGTAACGCATTGTTAACTAAGTTGACAGTAAATAAGGATTTACGCTAAGCTATAAGGCTTACCGTATTTTTTGGGGACTCAACAGCTCTGGGTTTGTTGATGCGCCCTGGTATGACTAGCAATACCTGCTCTTTTACGGATTTCCGTTTGATGGTGGGTTTGCGCGAGCTGCCCAGGAACGGGAGTACTGAGAACGCGTCGTAGAGGGTGAATTTCACGGTGAGATTCGCTGCACGCAAGTATCAGAAATAAAAGGGAATTAGAGGTTATGCCAACCATTAGCCAACTCGTGCGCAAGCCGCGCGAAGTCAGCGTTTCTAAGAGCAAGAGCCCCGCGCTCGAAAACTGCCCTCAGCGACGCGGTGTGTGCACACGCGTGTACACAACAACACCAAAGAAGCCGAACTCGGCGTTGCGTAAAGTCGCCAAAGTGCGTCTGACCAACGGTTTCGAGATCATTTCGTACATCGGTGGCGAAGGCCACAACTTGCAAGAACACTCAGTCGTGCTCGTGCGCGGCGGTCGTGTTAAAGACTTGCCTGGTGTGCGCTACCACATCGTCCGTGGATCACTTGACTTGCAAGGTGTTAAAGACCGCAAGCAGTCACGCTCCAAGTACGGTGCCAAGCGTCCAAAGCAAGCGAAGTAATTAAAAAGTTAGCACTGAAATGTGCAGCCAATCTGTGTAAACAATTTGGCAACGTAAGTGACCTATCTTATGGTGGGTCGTGGCTGTAGCACTAAATAGCTACAGTTCAACTGAAATGACACAAAGGAATTGATATGCCCCGTCGTCGCGAAGTCCCCAAACGTGACATTCTGCCCGATCCAAAATTCGGCAGCGTCGATCTCGCCAAGTTTATGAACGTTGTGATGTTGTCCGGCAAAAAAGCTGTGGCAGAGCGCATTATCTACGGTGCGTTTGATCAAATTCAAACGAAGACAGGCAAAGAGCCTATCGAAGTTTTCAATTTGGCCATCAACAACATTAAGCCAATCGTTGAAGTAAAAAGCCGCCGTGTGGGTGGTGCTAACTATCAGGTGCCGGTGGAAGTTCGCCCGGTCCGTCGTTTGGCACTGGCTATGCGCTGGTTGCGTGAAGCCGCTAAAAAGCGCGGTGAAAAATCGATGGATTTGCGCCTGGCTGGCGAACTGCTTGATGCAGCTGAAGGCCGTGGCGCTGCTATGAAAAAGCGTGATGATACGCACAAGATGGCCGAAGCTAACAAAGCTTTCAGTCATTTCCGCTGGTAATTTAAGGATCAACCATGGCTCGCAAAACTCCGATCGAGCGCTACCGCAACATCGGTATCTCTGCCCACATTGACGCAGGGAAGACCACTACGACAGAACGAATTTTGTTCTATACCGGTGTCAATCACAAGATTGGCGAAGTTCACGATGGCGCAGCCACCATGGACTGGATGGAACAAGAACAAGAGCGCGGCATTACGATTACGTCGGCCGCGACAACTGCCTTCTGGAAAGGCATGGCCAACAATTTCCCAGAGCATCGCATCAACGTGATCGATACTCCTGGACACGTGGACTTCACGATCGAAGTTGAGCGCTCAATGCGAGTGCTTGACGGCGCGTGCATGGTCTATTGTGCGGTGGGTGGTGTTCAGCCTCAATCCGAAACAGTATGGCGTCAAGCAAACAAATACGGCGTTCCACGCTTGTCCTTTGTGAACAAGATGGATCGTACTGGCGCAAACTTTTACAAAGTCTATGACCAGCTCAAGACTCGCCTGAAAGCCAATCCAGTGCCAGTCGTAATACCGATTGGTGCCGAAGAAAAATTCACGGGTGTCGTTGACCTCGTCAAGATGAAAGCCATCATCTGGGACGAAGCAAGCCAGGGCATTAAATTTGACTACATCGACATTCCTGCCGATATGCAAGAGCTTGCTGACGAGTGGCATGAAAAACTGGTCGAGGCTGCAGCTGAGTCATCCGAAGAGTTGATGAACAAATACCTCGAAGGTGGCAAACTCACCGAAGAGGAAATTACACTCGGTATTCGCACACGCACAATCGCTTGCGAAATCCAGCCAATGCTTTGCGGTACTGCTTTCAAAAACAAGGGCGTCCAGCGTATGCTTGACGCCGTGATTGAGTATTTGCCATCGCCAGTGGATATTCCTCCCGTGACGGGCGAACTCGACGACGGTACGCCAACAAGTCGTAAAGCGGAAGATACAGAAAAGTTTTCTGCATTGGCATTTAAATTAATGACTGATCCCTATGTGGGACAGTTGACATTCGTGCGCGTGTATTCAGGCGTATTGAAGTCTGGCGATACGATCTACAACCCTATCAAGGGTAAAAAAGAGCGTATTGGACGTATTTTGCAGATGCACGCAAACAACCGCGAAGAAATTAAAGAAGTGGTTGCGGGTGACATCGCGGCTGTGGTGGGCTTGAAAGACGTCACAACAGGTGAGACATTGTGCGATATCGATGCACACATCATGCTTGAACGTATGGTCTTCCCAGAGCCTGTGATTTCTCAGGCTGTGGAGCCCAAGACAAAAGCGGACCAGGAAAAAATGGGTCTGGCACTCTCGCGATTGGCCCAAGAAGACCCTTCCTTCCGTGTTCACACGGACGAAGAGTCGGGTCAGACAATTATTTCCGGTATGGGCGAGTTGCACCTGGAAATTATTGTTGATCGTATGAAGCGTGAATTCAGCGTTGAAGCAAACGTGGGTAAGCCACAAGTGGCTTACCGCGAAACTATTCGCAAGGTTTGCGAAGAAATCGAAGGTAAATTCGTCAAGCAGTCAGGTGGCCGTGGACAATATGGACACGTCGTACTTAAGCTTGAGCCACTGCCACCAGGCGGCGGCTTTGAATTTGTCGACGCCATTAAGGGCGGTGTGGTTCCTCGTGAATACATCCCTGCAGTGGATAAAGGCATCCGAGAAACACTGCCATCAGGTATTTTGGCCGGCTATCCTGTTGTTGATGTCAAAGCAACATTATTTTTCGGTTCGTACCACGACGTTGACTCAAATGAGAACGCGTTCCGTATGGCAGCTTCAATGGCATTCAAAGACGGTATGCGCAAGGCAAGTCCTGTGCTGCTTGAGCCGATGATGGCTGTTGAAGTTGAAACACCCGAGGATTATGCTGGAACTGTGATGGGCGATTTGTCCTCACGACGCGGCATGCTCCAAGGCATGGATGACATGGTTGGTGGTGGCAAGGTCATTAAGGCCGAAATCCCACTGGCTGAGATGTTTGGTTATGCGACCAACCTGCGTTCATTGACGCAAGGTCGTGCAACTTACACGATGGAATTCAAGCACTACTCCGAAGCTCCCAAGAACGTGGCCGAAGAAATTATCGCGGCCCGCGGCAAGTAATCAAGTCAGAGGAAAATCATGGCAAAAGGTAAATTCGAACGAACCAAACCACACGTTAACGTCGGTACAATCGGCCACGTTGACCACGGCAAAACGACGCTGACCGCAGCGATCACGACAGTTCTGTCCAAGAAGTTTGGTGGCGAAGCAAAAGGCTACGCTCAGATCGATGCCGCTCCCGAAGAGCGTGCACGCGGTATTACGATTAACACAGCCCACGTTGAGTACGAGACGGCTAACCGTCACTACGCACACGTTGATTGCCCCGGCCACGCCGACTACATCAAGAACATGATCACGGGTGCTGCGCAGATGGACGGCGCAATCCTCGTGGTGTCCGCAGCTGACGGCCCAATGCCACAGACACGCGAGCACATCTTGTTGTCGCGTCAGGTGGGCGTGCCTTACATCATCGTGTTCCTGAACAAGGCCGACATGGTTGATGATGAGGAGTTGCTTGAGTTGGTTGAAATGGAAGTGCGCGAGCTTCTTTCAAAATACGACTTCCCAGGCGATGACACACCTATCGTTAAAGGCTCCGCTAAGTTGGCCCTCGAAGGCGACACAGGCGAGCTCGGTGAGCAGGCCATCATGGCCTTGGCTGATGCGCTGGACAACTACATTCCTACACCAGATCGCGCCGTTGACGGCACGTTCTTGATGCCGGTTGAGGACGTGTTCTCGATCTCGGGTCGCGGCACGGTGGTGACAGGTCGTATCGAGCGCGGGATCGTCAAGGTTGGCGAGGAAATCGAAATTATCGGTATCCACGACACACTCAAGACAACGTGCACAGGCGTCGAGATGTTCCGCAAGCTGCTTGATCAAGGTCAGGCGGGCGATAACGTCGGTATCTTGTTGCGTGGCACTAAGCGTGAAGAAATCGAGCGCGGTCAAGTGTTGGCCAAGCCCGGTTCGATCAAGCCACACACGGACTTCACGGCCGAGGTGTACATTCTGTCGAAAGACGAAGGTGGCCGTCACACGCCATTCTTTAACGGCTATCGTCCCCAGTTCTACTTCCGTACCACGGACGTGACGGGCACGATCGAGTTGCCAGCAGACAAAGAAATGGTTCTGCCAGGCGACAACGTTGGGATGACAGTTAAGCTGCTCGCACCGATCGCCATGGAAGAAGGTCTGCGTTTTGCAATTCGCGAAGGTGGCCGTACCGTCGGCGCCGGCGTCGTTGCTAAAATCCTGAAGTAAATTGTTTCGCTGCGAGCATAGTTGCTCGCA
>JBILJA010000161.1:0-5103 GCA_044368775.1 Burkholderiaceae bacterium | reverse complement strand
CAGCGTCAGTACATTGACTCCGCTCAGAGGTTTGAGAGTGCGATGCGTTTGACACCTTTGCATGTTGAGGCCTTGGATTGTTTTGATGCACTGGCCAATGACACACGACTGAATTTTTTAATGCGTCTTGAGCCGGGTGATATGCAGTTTGTCCACAATCACACGCTGCTGCATGACCGGACTGCGTTTGAGGATTGGCAGGAGCCTGCGCGTAAGCGCCATTTGCTCAGGTTGTGGCTGTCTTCGCCTCAGGCACGTTCACTGCCGCCTGTCTGGGCCCAACGTTATGGTTCAACTGAGCCGGGTGAGCGAGGCGGGGTGATGGTACCCGACGCCTCGTGGATTGCACCCTTGAATCCTGCTTAAGGATACAAAGCTTAGTCGAAATAAAGCTTAGTCGGCGTAGCCTGGGAGTTCTCGATCCAGTACGCGCATCATCGCTTCAAAGTAAAGGTTGTCGCGACCCGCACGTGTGTGACGATCATCAACGGGTGGTTTTTGAACAGCAGCAACGACTTCTTCTGACAAAATCTGAATAGGTTTTCCCGTACTCATGGCCAGCACTTGCGCACGACAGACGCGCTCGAGTTTATAAAGGCGTTTGTAGGCCTGAGCCACAGTGTCACCTACCACCAGAATGCCGTGGTTCTTCATAAACAAGATTTTTTTGTCGCCGATTGCATGGGCGAGTCGCTCACCCTCAGATATAAAATCGGCGGTTCCGGTATAGGTGTCGTCATAAGCGATCAGGCCGTGGAAAAATGCTGCGGTCTGGCTCGCGGGAAGCAGACGATTGTCTTGGAGCATATTGAGCGTGACGGCCCAATTTTGATGTGTATGCAAGACAACGTTGGCGCCTGTGATGCGATGCACAGGGGCGTGAATACATTGTGCCGATAACTCCACGACGCCTTCGCCTTCGAGCGTCTCACCATTTTCATTAAACACGAGCATGTCGCTTGCGCGGGCTTCAGACCAATGGAGTCCAAACGGTAAAATCAAATAACGGTCTTTTGCACCGGGTACAGTCATCGTAAAGTGGTTGTCGATCCCTTCGTGCAGATCGTCCAAGACAGCCAGTCGGTTGGCGGCGGCGAGATGGATTTTGGCTTGCTGAATCGCATCGACCTGAGGCTTTGTTTTTAGATTGTGCACAGACATAACTAACCTTTAAAATAGAGATGATATGGACTAATCCTTCAAAGATTACTCCCCTTCACCGGACCCTGCAACATCTTCACAAGGCTCTCTCGTGCTACGTCGATGCTTAATTAAAAATGCGCTTCACCGTTTGATGCACGCAGGCATGGTGTGCCTAGGGTTAATCGGCTCAGGTGCTGCGGCGCAGCAAAATAGCATCACGTTATACGGGATCATCGACATCGGCATTGAATATGATCGCGTACGACAAGAGGCCTTTTCAGGAGGCTTGCCTCAAGGACCACTCAGCCAGTCATTTCTAGGGATGACCAACGGCGTTCAATCAGGTTCGCGTTTTGGATTACGTGGCAACGAAGATCTCGGTGGTGGGTATGGTGTCAATTTTGTTCTTGAGGGTGGCTTCAATCCCGCGCAAGGGACTTCCAGCCAAGGCGGACGCTTATTCGGTCGGCAATCGACGCTTGGGATGACGATGCGAGATGTTGGTCGCCTCGATGTGGGACGTCAGATCAACCTTGCTTCTAATTACTTTTTATCCATCGATCCCTTTCAGGAGGGCTTCGGTCAGGCCAATATAGGCTCTTCGTTTGGCTCAACAAACACTGCGCGCTACGGCAATATGCTGCTTTTGCAGCTCACGCCGGTCTCTGGGTTGACGGTAGGGGCAGGTTACTCATTCTCGACTGGGTTGTCCGCCATTTATGCGGGTGAGCGAGGCTGTATCAGCACGCTGTCCTGTCCTGAAGTATCGGGCGGATACAACTTTAACTCCACTCAAAATATGCGTGCGATCACCCTCGGCGCACAATACAAGCGAGGCCCTCTGGATTTGGTCGTGGCGTATGACAAGATTTATGGGGATACCTCGCAACCAAATAGCAGTGTGAGTCCGACTTTTTGGGTGTTAGGAGGAGCTTATGATTTTAAATTACTCAAGCTCTCCTTGGCTGCAGGGCAGTCTCTTAATGGCTTGGCGAACGGACAGGCTCAAGGAACCGGGGCGACTAGTGCATCGGTATTGACGACGAGTTCCTTGACACCTGGTGGAATGTTGTTTTTACCAGGCGCACGCGCAAATTCATACTTAGTGGGCGTCACCGCAGCGTTGACCTCGCAAGTCACGCTTTTAGCTTCTTGGCAGATGATGCAACCCCAAGGAATTTTGATGAGTGATACGCAGTTTAAAACTCAACAAATATTGAGTGCGGCGCTCACACAACAACTTTCCGTACGCACCAATCTTTATACCTACGCGTCCTATGGTCAAAATTTCGCGATGATCAATACGGCTGAAAGTTTTGTCTTTGGTGTGGGGATGCGTCATCAGTTTTAACGATAGCGTTCTTTTTCCTTGGCCATGTCCGGTAAGAACCAAGCGACGACACCTAAAATCGGTAAAAACGAACAGATCTTGTAGACGACTGCGATGCCATACATGTCAGCGATCCCGCCCATGATGGCCGCGCCGAGTCCACCCAGTCCAAAAGCAAAACCAAAGAACATCCCGGAAACAAGTCCCACGCGACCCGGCATCACTTCGTGCGCATAGACGAGGACTGCAGGAAAGGCAGAGGCAGTGATCAAGCCAATGATGATGATCAGAACGCCTGTCCAAAATAGATCCGCATAGGGCAGAGCCATCGTAAAGGGTAATACGCCTAAGATTGAGATCCAGATCATCGGTCTGCGACCGATTCGGTCAGTCAGTGCACCTCCCAACAGCGTGCCGACTGCGATGGCGGCCATGAAGATGAATAGCTGAACTTGAGCTGCCTGGACGGGTAGATCAAAACGTTCAATCAAGTAAAAAGTAAAAAACGATGTGAGGCTCGAGGTGTAGACATTTTTTGAAAATAACAACACCATCAAAATCGTGATGAGAAAAAGGACCCGACCACGAGGCAGGCCTGAGACTTGAGATTCAATGGTGGCAGAAACCGTTTTAAGGGTTGGACGCAGATTTGCGCCGTACCACATTCCAACGCGGGTTAAAAAGGCCATCGCGATCAAGGCCGCCATCGACACCCAGGCAATGGCGCCTTGGCCATGCGGCAGGATGATAAAGGCCGCGAGTAAAGGGCCGATCGCTTGACCTACGTTGCCACCCACTTGGAATAATGCTTGTGCCGTTCCGTAGCGGCCGCCCGAGGCCATGCGCGCGACACGCGAAGCTTCTGGGTGGAAAATGGCCGACCCTGTGCCGATTAACGCGGCTGCGATCAGGACAATGGTGTAGCTAGTGGCAACTGAGAGCAACAGCAAGCCGATGAGCGTTGAGCCCATCCCAAGTGCCAGAGAGTAGGGCTGTGGGCGTTTGTCTGTATAGAAGCCAACGGTGGGCTGGAGAAGGGATGCGGTAAGCTGGAACGCGAGTGTGATCAAGCCGATCTGCGTAAAGTCGAGATTGAACTCGGCTTTGAGCAGCGGGTAGAGAGCAGGGATGAGTGACTGAATCAGGTCGTTGAGTAGATGACAAAAACTCAAGGACAACAAAATGGGCATGGTCGCCGCCTGCGGACTCACAGAACTGGTTCCCGTAAGTGGAGCTTGGGTGCTGGCGGCGACAGACTTATTCATCTTGATACAGACAACATAAAAAATTGAAATTATTGAACAGTGACCTTGGCTGTTTTAATGACTTTGCCCCATTTATCGACTTCGGTTGCGAGAAACTTGGCTGTTTCCGCAGGGTTCAGACCCATGGGCACAATGCCAAGCTCGCTAAAGCGATTGGAAATCTCTGGGGATTTCACGGCTTCGTTCACGGCTTTGGAGAGTTTGTCCACAATCGCGGCAGGTGTGCCCGGAGGGGCAAAGAACATCACCCAACTCGAGGATTCGATCGCAGGACCATTAGACTCTTTGATGGTGGGCACGTCGGGCGAACTCGGCAAGCGCTGATTTGAAAACATGGCCAGTGCGTTGACTTTGCCACCTTTGACATGCGGCATCATCGAGCTGGGCACGTCGACCAACATTTGAATATTGTTGGACATCAAGTCGGCTAGCGCGGGCGCCGTGCCTTTGTAGGGTACGTGAATCATGTTGACGCCGGCGGTGCTTTGCAACAGTTCAGAGGTCAGGTGCGCTGCAGATCCGACACCCGACGAACCATAGGCAACTTTGCCAGGATTCGCTTTTGCGTAGGCAAGCAGTTCACCCACATTTTTTACGGGAAACTGTTTGCTCGTCGTCAAAATCAAAGGAGAGATGGCAACGAGTGATACAGGTGACAACGCTTTATGATCGAAGGGCAACTTGCCTTCATACAGCGTAGCGTTCGCGGCATGCGCCGTAATGACCGTCAAAATCGTATAGCCATCGGGCGCTGCTTTGGCGACGAAGTCTACGCCAATGATCGAGTTGGCCCCAGGCTTGTTTTCGATAATGATGGGTTGACCCAAAATGGTCTGAACTTTTGCTGTCACGATACGCGTCACGTTATCGGTGTAGCCGCCTGGCGTATAGGGTACGACCCAGCGAATGGGTTTTGAAGGATAGTTTTGAGCGAGCGCGTTGACGGACAGCGTGGCAAGCGCGGCGGCGATGAGGCCTGTTTTAAGAATATTCATGTCTCCACCTTTTCTTGGTGTTGTTGCTATGTTTAGGAATTACATGCTTGCGCCGATGACAATACTACTCGTTGTGCCTCGGCGCAATACATGCTTGACCGCCTATTTTGCATCCGCCGGATCACCCAAAATGACGGCTTCGTAGGCATGAAGTGATGTCGCACCGCCTGTGTGCAAGAACAGCACGTTGTCAGAGGGTTTAAAGTAGCCTTTGCGACTCAGACCAATCAGACCCGCCATAATCTTGCCTGTATAGACCGGATCGAGCAAAATCGCCTCAGTGCGTGCGAGCAACTGAACCGCCTCGACCATCGCAGGATTGGGTATCGAGTACTTCGGTCTCCACCAGTCCCCAAAAGAGACAACCGCC
>JBILJA010000041.1:0-16972 GCA_044368775.1 Burkholderiaceae bacterium | reverse complement strand
AGCAATTGGCGCCCAAGGGGAAGTCTGACGCGACCACGTAAATGAGCGAAGAGAATGGCGGCAATCCAGGTTCCAAGAACAATCCATTTCATGCTGTATTCCTTGCTAAAACGTTGTGCCACAAGCTCGCGGCGGTCATACTCACATTGCGACTAAAAATAACTATAGATGCTCTAACAATAGGTACAATTGACCGATGTCAGAAAGCGTCCATTCTCAGCCCTTCGTTCACCTTCGCATCCATTCCGAATACTCGGTGGTCGACGGTACTGTTCGCATCCCTGAGCTTATCCGTCGGGCTGCTCAATTCGGCCAACCCGCAGTCGCTTTAACAGATCTGTCGAACGTGTTCGGCTTGATCAAGTTTTACAAAGAAGCCCGCTCGGCCGGCATCAAGCCAATCGCAGGCTGCGACGTTTGGCTGACCAATGATGAAGACCGCGACAAACCATACCGTATTTTACTGCTCGTCGCGAGTCGTGCGGGATATTTAGCGTTATGTGAGCTCTTGACCCGTGCCTGGCTCACAAATGCCCATCGCGGCCGTGCTGAAATGCGCCGAGAGTGGCTTGTCGGGGCACAAGGTTTGATTGCCTTGTCAGGTGCGCGTGCCGGCGATGTCGGCCAAGCTTTGATGGCTGGCAACCCGGAGTTGGCGAAAACCTTGGCGCTGCAATGGAAAAATGTGTTTCCAGGCGCCTATTACATCGAACTACAGCGCACCGAAGCCGAGGCGGATCAGTCTTATGTCCGCGCGGCGCTTGCTTTAGCTTCCGAGTGTGATTTGCCCGTGGTAGCGACACATCCTGTGCAGTTTCTAGGACCTGAGGACTTTCACCCTCACGAAGCGCGAGTCTGCATATCCGAAGGTGAAATCCTCACGAATCCCCGCCGTCCTCGTCATTTCACGCCCGATCAGTATCTGCAATCAACCGAAGCCATGGTTGAGCGATTTAGTGACGTGCCCTCTGCCTTGGCCAACGCGGTGGCGATTGCGCAGCGTTGCAATTTGACACTGACACTTGGGCAGCCCCAGTTGCCTGACTTTCCAACACCAGAGGGTTTTTCTCTGGATGATTATCTGATTCATCTTTCTGAAATTGGTCTTAAAAAACGGATGTTGCAGTTGTTTCCGGACAGCGAAGAGCGCACCCGCGCGATGCCTCAGTATTCGGCTCGTCTGGCGCTTGAGTGCCAAACCATCATCAAGATGGGTTTCCCCGGTTACTTTCTGATCGTTCAGGATTTTATTAACTGGGGTAAAAGTAATGGCGTACCCGTGGGGCCGGGCCGTGGTTCGGGAGCGGGCTCTTTGGTTGCGTATTCTCTAGGTATTACTGACCTGGATCCCATCCGCTATGACTTGCTGTTTGAGCGCTTCCTCAACCCTGAGCGGGTCTCGATGCCTGACTTCGATATCGATTTTTGTCAGGATAATCGCGAGCGGGTCATCGAGTATGTCAAACAAAAGTACGGTCGTGAGGCGGTTAGCCAAATCGCGACCTTTGGTACGCTCGGAGCCAAAGCGGTTGTGCGTGATGCCGGACGCGTGCTCGATATGCCCTACATGCTTTGTGATGGTCTGTCCAAGCTGATCCCCCACAATCCTGCTGACCCTTGGACGCTTGATCGCGCGCTCAAAGACGAACCTTCTTTTAAAGCCCGCTACGAATCCGAAGAAGAAGTCCGTGCGCTGGTGGATCTCGCCCGTCCGCTAGAGGGTCTGACGCGCAACGTCGGGATGCATGCGGGCGGCGTGTTGATTGCTCCGGGCAAGCTCACGGATTTTTGTCCGCTGTATTGTCAGCCTGGTCAAGAAGGTAGCGCCTTTTCTCAGTTCGATAAGGACGACGTCGAGGCCGTGGGACTGGTCAAGTTCGACTTTTTGGGTTTGCGCAATCTGACGATTTTGGATTGGGCGGTACGCTTTGTGCGTGCCTTCAATCCTGTGATGCGAGACTTTGACATTATGTCCTTGTCGCTGGATGATCCTGCGACTTACCAAATTCTTTGCGACGCTAACACGACAGCTGTCTTTCAGCTCGAATCGCGTGGCATGAAGGAGCTGCTTAAAAAGCTCCGTCCGAACACGTTCGAAGACATCGTCGCGGTGTTGGCGCTGTTTCGTCCCGGCCCGCTTGAGTCTGGCATGGTGGACGATTTCGTGAACCGCAAACACGGTCGCGCTTCAGTGGACTATTTTCACACTGACCTTGAAAACACACTTAAAAGCACCTACGGTGTGATTGTGTATCAAGAGCAGGTGATGTTGATCTCGCAGATTATCGGTGGCTATTCACTTGGTGGCGCGGATTTGCTCAGACGCGCCATGGGCAAGAAAAAGCCCGAAGAAATGGCGGCGCACCGTCAGTTGTTCGAGCAGGGCGCCATTAAAAAGGGCTACGACGCCAGACTCGCGGTCAAGCTTTTCGACTTGATGGAGCTATTCGCAGGCTACGGCTTCAACAAATCGCACTCTGCGGCCTATGCGCTGATCGCATATCAGACTGCCTGGCTCAAGGCCCATCATCCCGCTGAGTTCATGGCGGCGACCTTATCGTCCGACATGGACGATACCGGCAAGGTTCAGATTTTCTGGCGTGATTGCCTGTCCAATGGCATCAAGGTGTTACCACCTGATGTGAATGCTTCAGGCTATCGTTTCGATCCTGTCTCTGACGAGCACTCCGCAAAAGGTTTGCCTCCACGTACGATTCGCTACGGAATGGGAGCCGTCAAGGGGACGGGGCAGGGTGCGGTCGAGGAGATTTTACGTGCCCGTGCGGACGGTCCTTTCGTGTCTTTATTCGATTTCTGCCGCAGAATTGACCGTCATACGGTCAACCGACGCAGCATTGAAGCCTTGATCCGGGCGGGGGCCTTTGATCAAATCGAGCCGAATCGGGCAGCGCTCATTGCCTCACTTGGCACAGCGCTCGAAGCTGCGGAGCAAGCCGCCCGAAGTGCTAATCAGGTGTCTTTATTTGGCGATGATGGTGCGGATGTGGTTGAAAGCGAGCTGGCGCAGTGCGCGCCCTGGGATCTACACGCTCGCCTATCCGAAGAAAAACTGGCGCTAGGCTATTTTTTTAGTGGACATCTGTTCGATGCCTGGCGCGCAGAGGTCAGGAATTTTGTGACCAAAGCCTTAAATCGGCTCGAGCCTTCCCGTGATCATCAATGGTTAGCCGGTGTGATCGCCGGATCGAGAACGATGATCACCCGCCGAGGGAAAATGCAGTTTGTCGTACTGGATGACGGGACTGCCCAAGTCGAGGTGTCTGTCTATGCCGAGCTGATGGAGCAACACCGTAATCGTTTGCGCGATGATCAGCTCCTGATTGTTCAGGCCAAGGTCACAAACGATGAGTACTCCGGTGGGATGCGCGTGGTGGCCGAGCAGATTTACGACTTACAACTCGCTCGGGAGGCGCGTGCCAAAGCGTTGCGTATTCGTCTCAATGGAAATGCCGATGCGGCCATGTTAAAACGCATGCTCAATCCTTTTCGGGCTGCTCCGGAAAATGGCATGCCCGGCACTCCCGTCGAGATTCAGTATGAGACAGAAGGTGCATTTTGTACGCTCAGACTTGATGAGACTTGGCGCGTGAGATTGACTGATAAATTAGTCGCACAGCTGACGGACTGGACTTCGTTGGCTGATGTCGAAGTGGCCTACAAATAATAGCGAATCAATACAATGCAAGACAAGCAACCTCTGAGAATCATCCACTCCGAAGCTGCGACCGATTTTGGCGGTCAGGAGCATCGCATCTTCAAAGAAATGATTGCCATGCGTGAGGGTGGGCATCATCTTGAGGCTGTATGTCAGCCCCATGCCGAACTCACCCTGCGCTTGCGAAGGGAGGGCTTTGTCGTTCATACGATTGAAATGGATGGTCCGTTAAATTTTCTTCGCGGTGTCGCCGATATGCGCCGTATTCTTAAACATGGTCGCTTTGACGTACTGAATACCCATAGCCGTCGGGATACGATCGTTTGCGCCACGGCTGGCAGATTGGCGGGTACGCCTTTGATTGTGCGTACGCGTCACCTTGCCAACCGAGTCAATTCGCTCTTGTCCTATACATGGCTGCCACATTGTGTGACAACCGATAGTCACTTTGTTCGCAATCAGTTAATCACCAAAGGTGTTGCCCCTGAGTGGATTGAAAATATTTATACGCCGGTATTCAAACCTGTACCAATCGACCAGTCTACTTTACGGCAAGAGCTCGGTTTGACAGCTCAGGATATCGTAGTCGGTTGTGTCGCAGCCCTGAGGCCGACCAAAGGGCATCTTGAACTTGTTCGTGCCCTGGCGCCTCTTTTTTTAGAAAAAAGCCATTTGCACTTAGTCATCGTGGGGAGTGGTGAGACGATTTTCCGTACTCTTACACAACAAATCGCGACGCTCGGTCTTGAAAAACGCGTCCATTTAATGGGTAGAAGA
The DNA here is from genome assembly GCA_044368775.1 of Burkholderiaceae bacterium. GTDB lineage: Bacteria > Pseudomonadota > Gammaproteobacteria > Burkholderiales > Burkholderiaceae_B > Zwartia. The sequence continues at coordinate 12,519 of JBILJA010000041.1, read as the reverse complement.
GACGATGTGATGAATTTGATGGCGGGTTTTGACATGTTCTGCCTGACGACACGCCTTGAAGCCAGTGGCATGGTGTATCTCGAAGCAGCTTGTGCCAAAATCCCCGTCATTGGAACGTCTGTTGGGGGCGTCCCGGAGATGCTGGTGGATGGTCACACAGGTTTTCTCGTTGAGCTAGATGATGATCAAAGCTTGCGGGATATCATCAATAGGCTCAGCGAGGATCCCGAACTCAGAAAAAAAATGGGGCGTGCGGGATATGACCGGATTTGGAATGATCCCGCTTCAGAATTCACCCCAGAGGCATTGGTGCGCCGAACCGAGCAATGTTATGGCCATTGGTTGAGTCAAGCAAGCCCCCTTCGAAGACGTTTAAAAATGGTGCAACATGACTGAGACGCAAGAGCGCATTGGGACTGGCCGAGCCATTCCTATCTTGATGTATCACCAAATTGATGTGCCTGCTCCCAGAGGGACCTCCTTTCGTAGTTTGACGGTTCATCCCAAAAGTTTTAAGCGCCAAATGTACTGGATGCACAAGCTCGGTTATCGCGGGCTGAGCATGCGTGACCTGATGCCCTATCTCGAAGGGGCGCGGACCGGAAAGGTGTTTGGAATTACGTTTGATGATGGATTTCGGAATGTTTTTCAGCACGCACTTCCTGTGCTGAACCAACTCGGTTTTACTTCGACGAATTACCTTGTGGCCAACCAGTTTGACGGAGGAAACGTGTGGGATGCGCAAAACAACATCCCCTTTTCTCCTTTGATGTCTCAAACCGAGGCGAGGGAGTGGATTCAAGCTGGGCAGGAGGTCGGTTCTCACACCCTTGATCATGTCCATTTGCCGGAATTATCCTTTGAACAGGCGCGACATCAAATCGCTCATTCGCGTCATATGCTTTCCGATGCAGTCAAAGAAGAAGTGACTGCTTTTTGTTACCCGTACGGCCAATGTGATCCCGTACACGCTGAGTTGGTCATCGAGGCCGGGTATCGCAGCGCCACGACGACTCAACGAGGATTGGCGAGCGCAAAAGACTCTTCTTTTCTGCTGCCGCGAGTAGGGGTTTGGCGCACGACGCACCTCCTGCGTTTTTTTCAAAAGTGTTTGACGCATTATGAGGACCGTCGACGTGGCTGAGCGTTTGCGCATTGCGCTCGTCACCGAACGTTTCGGTCGAAAGTTTGGCGGGGCAGAAGCCTATGCGGTCAATCTTTTTGAAATATTGACGAAACAACATGATGTCACTGTCATCGCTAGTGAGTTTGATCACGATCTACCTGTGACAGAAATCTACGTTAAAAGACTCAAAGGGTTGCCGAGTTGGATGCGTGCCTTGCATTTTGCATACTGCGCCAAGAAACTGACTTCTTCAGGCTTTGATATCGTACATTCGCATGCGATGGGGCCGGCAGGAGATGTTCATGTTGTTCATGTCGTTCCGGTCAAATATCGCCGTTTTTTTATGCGCTCCAGATGGCGCGGTAACTTGAGCTATCTTGAACCGCATAATATTGCCCACCTATGGCTTGAGTCGTCCTCGCTGCGCATTGTGCCGGGACATCAGGTGGTTGCGGTGTCGCCAAGCGTCACCCAACAACTTCAGGCGGCCTACCCCGAAATAGCGTCAATAGAGATGATTCCCCCGGGTGCGCATGCGCAAAGCCTCGACCCTTTACTAAGGTCAAACATCCGTCAGCAGCTCGGTTGGCAAGACACAGATATCGTTTGCCTTTTAGTCGCCCGGAATCCTCTGTTAAAAGGCTTGGCTGTCTTGTTGCAAGCACTTGACAGTCTTCCGGGGCACTACAAACTCGTTGTGCTTGGTGCTGATGCTGAGTCAAAAAAATATTTATTTCATCATCATTCTGAAATGAATGCACGTGTGAGATTGCTCGAACCGACCTCCGGTGTTTCTGCTTTTTATCAAAGTGCCGATATCTGTGTGCATCCGACACTTCGGGATAGTTTCGCGATGGCGCCGCTGGAAGCCATGGCGCATGGTTTGCCGGTTGTCCTGAGTGCCGAGCAGTATTGTGGATTTGCAGGCTTTGTCAGACATCAACATGATGCTTGGGTGCTCCAAGACCCAAGAGATGCCGAGCAATTAGTCGAGGCTATTTATGCGTTGGGCGAGAGCCCTCAACTGAGAGAGAAGTTTGTGCGTGAAAGTCATGCGTTGGTGCAGACTTTTTCCTGGGAAACGGTCGCGCAGCGTTATGAGACTGTTTATGGGAGGGTGTTGGCTCAGAAAAAAATGTCTCAGAGCCAGCCTCGTATCCAGTAACCCAGAAGGCCTAGATACTCTTTGATGATGGTTCTGCTCGCGTCGAGACTCCGAAGATGTGGCCACCAAATATCTGGTGCATTCGAAGCAGGCAGGACGATCTGAGGGGCGCTGCTGGCCGAGGTCACGCTGATGCCTCGTTTCTCGAGGCTTGCCAATGCTCTGGGCATGTGAAGTGCCGAGGTGACGAGTAAAGCGCTCTTGAGTTTTTGGCCACGCATGGTGATGTCAGTAAATCTGGCATTTTCAGAAGTGTTACGACTATCATTTTCCAGCAGCAGCGCGGAGTCCGGTATTCCGCGTTGTCTCAGTATTCGAGCCATGATCTGAGCCTCACTGACTTTTCCTTCGCGGGCACCTCCAGACAATAAGATCCTTGGCGCTCTTCCTGCGAGATAAAGCGCTTCTGCGCGATCAATCCGGTCGATTGCTGTCGCACGGTTATAAGGCTCAAACCAATTCGCCCGATTCGCCTGAGTTTTGCCACCGAACACAACAATGACATCCGCGCGAGGCAGGTCTTTCGGATTTTTGTAGGGATGGCGAGACTCGAGCAGTCCGCCTAAAAAAAGAGTTGTCGCAGGAAGTGACCACGCCAGTACCCAACATACAGCGAGGACCGACAGAAAAATGGCAAGAGCCCGCTGTTTAATCACGCTCAGTAAAACTGCGACGGCCAATAAAATCAGACAGAGGCCGGGGGGATACAGAAGCAGATTGGCGAAAGGGATTGAGTCAAGCAATGGATTTATCCTGCGTTAGGAGGAAGTCAACAATTGTTGAGCGCGTGTCACTACTTCAACCGTACTCGGCCATTGCCCGTTGTGTCCCAAATTACAACTCTTGTCGCTCCAGGGGCCTGTTCGCTCGACGTCTGTGACGCCAAATAAAGTGATCTGTTGCGCACCTGCCGCAGCACATAGGTGCGCAACGCCGGAATCATTGCAAATCACCAGTGTTGCCATTTTAGTCAGAGCACAAAAAGCACCTAAGTCCAAGGGACGTATGCAGTCCACGGTTGGAGCGGTACGATTGGCCTGTATTTGCTCGTCTTCGGGTGGGCACATGGCAACCTGGACGCGATTATTTTGGAGAATGCGGGCGAGCGCATCAAAATGCGGCCAAACTTTTTTTTGACCTCGGTGCAGACCGGTCGCTGTGGGCGCAATCAACACAAAGTGACCACTTTTTAAACCCGCTTCGCGTAGCGCCGCCGCCGCCGCTTGTTTGTGTTCGTTGGTGACGGGCAAAGAGCAAGAATCCCTGAGCGTTGCTTGCGAGGTATCGTACCCCCAGCACTGCAGCGCGCGTTTGGTCAGCTCGAACCAGGCATGAACGGCGTGGCGTTTCTCGGTGGGTTTGGTTTGCGGCCATTTCAAGAGCAATGAGCGCCCATCATCGCGCCAGCCAACGCTTTGAAAGCCCGCCAGTCGAAAGGTCAGTGCACTTGAGAAGGAGTCTGGCATGAGCAAGGCATGCTGATGGGAGGGGTTTTGTTGCCTCCAGTCACGAAGCGTTTGAACATTGGCTTTGAGGGAGTCTGTCATTTCTATAAACCCCTCAGTGCGCAAGCCTGATAGGAGCGATTTGGCCCACCCGCGCGCGCATACGACGAAGGGCACACCAGACTGGCTTAGCAAGTCTAGAGCGGGGAGGCACATGCAGGCGTCTCCGATCCAGTTTGGGAGTCGGACAAGTACGGCATTGGAAGGTTTTGTTGGGGTTGTGGCGGTCATGATCAAATTTAATCGGGTAATGAGCACATTACATTCTAATGACTAAGATTGGCTCAGGCGGGTAAAATCAGGAAATCTTTGATTTTAGAGCCACATTTTGACCTCAACTGCCAGATCAGCGTCTGAGTCTTCACAGTCGCTAAAACACACCCTGTGGATGCGCATTTACAGCCGGGTTGGCGCGTATTGGAAAGGGCTAGTCATCGCTGTGCTGTGCATGGCGGGCGCTGCCGTCACCCAGCCGACCTTGGCATTGGCGATGAAGCCATTACTCGACGAAGGTTTTTCCGGCGCAAAGCCAGAATACGTCTGGCAGGTTCCCATTGTCATCATCAGCATGATTTTTTTACGTGGCGTTTGTAATTTTTTCAGCGACTATTTGCTGGCGTGGGTTGCGAACAATGTATTACTTGGTGTTCGCCGCGATATGTTTGAAAAGCTGCTGACGATGCCTGACAGCGAGTTTAAAAAAGGCGATACAGGCAGGCTGCTCAACAGATTTACGGTTGATGCCGGCAACGTCACCAGCTATGCCACTGAGGTCATGACTGTTCTTGTGCGCGAGTCCTTGATTGTCCTCGCCATGATTGGTGTACTCCTTTACATGTCTTGGGAGCTGACCCTCATTATTCTGGTGGCGATGCCGATCTCGGTTTTTATTTCTCGCGCCTTCATCGCTCGTCTCAAGCGAATCAATCAAGATACCGTCAACATGAACGCTGAACTGACGCGTGTCGTTGGCGAGGGGATCGATGGGCAGCGGGTCGTCAAACTTTTCGATGGGTACGCATTTGAGCGCAGCCGGTTCACCTATGTCAGTAGCCGCCTCAGACGTTTTGACATGCGTGCGGCCACTTCCGACGCTGCAATGACGCCTATTACACAGGTCATCATCTCCATCGCAGTGGCGGCTGTGATTGCCGTCGCTCTTAATCAGGCAAATACGGGCAACCTGACCGTAGGGAGTTTTGCTGCCTTCATGGCAGCACTCGCCCAAATTTTTGATCCAATCAAGCGTCTTACAAAAGTCGCGGGCAAGATGCAAAAAATGTTGGTTGCAGCAGAGAGTGTTTTTACCCTAGTCGACCAACCCTCCGAGCCTGAAACTGGCACGGGTCGGTTCGAGGGTAGGGCACTGGGTCGAGTCGAGTTCCGGCACGTCTCGCATCGTTTTGCTGACGCTCAGAGTGACACCATGACTGACGTCACGATTTCTGTGGAGACGGGTCAAACGCTTGCACTGGTCGGTCGATCGGGGAGTGGCAAGACGACTTTGGTCAATATGTTGCCACGGTTTGTTTCACCCTCTGGCGGGGAGATCTTCATTGATGGTCGTGACATCGCCTCTTTGGATCTGCGGGCTCTGCGCGAACAGCTGTCTCTTGTGAGTCAGGATGTTGTCTTGTTTGATGACACGATCGCGGTCAATGTGGGTTATGGTGCTTTGCATGATGCTTCTGAAGCAGAAATCATGCAGGCACTGGATGCCGCGAATCTCCTTGAATTTGTCAAAGGTCTGCCCCTCGGTCTTCAGACGCGGGTGGGAGAAAATGCGACACGCTTGTCTGGAGGACAACGACAGCGGCTCGCGATTGCCCGCGCACTGATTAAAAATGCGCCTATTTTGATTCTCGACGAAGCGACTTCAGCATTGGACAACGAGTCCGAACGTCAGGTTCAAGCCTCGCTGGAAACCTTGATGAAGGGACGGACGACTTTGGTGATTGCGCATCGCCTCTCGACCGTTCAAAATGCGGACAAGATCGTCGTGATGGATCAAGGTAAGGTTGTTGAGCAAGGCTCGCATAGCGAGCTACTCGCGCGCGGGGGCGCCTATGCCGCGCTCTATCAAATGCAATTCCGAGAAGATCTGGAGACCTGAATCATGCCGCAAAGCCCCGTCACGCTGTCCGAACAAATAGCCGATGCGGCCCTCAGGAGATTTGGCGAATCTGTGCATGTTCCGGATAATTTGTCCGGTGGTGAGGAGCTCTTGCGGATGCTCACCCACAGCTCCCATCGAAAATGGACTGCTCAAACCATTCCACAAGAACTCCTTGATTTGTTGTTCGCCTGTGCGCTCTCTGCGCCATCTAAGTCTGATTTACAGCAAGCAGACATCGTGCATGTCGCAGATCGAGTCCGAGTCAAAGCGATCGCAGACTTGATCCCCGACATGCCGTGGATCAACGATGCACCCGTATTGTTGATGTTTTGCGGGAATAACCGCAGGATCAGACAGATCGGGCAATGGCGCGGTAAACCTTTTGCCAATGATCACCTTGATCATTTCATGAATGCGGCGGTCGATGCAGGGATCGTGCTCGCTCAGTTTATTCGAGCAGCCGAGGCGGTTGGCTTGGTGACCGTTCCGATTAGTGCCGTCCGCAATCACCCCGAAAAGACCAGCGAGCTTCTAGGCCTGCCCGAGGCTGTTTTTCCCATCGCAGGTCTTTGCATTGGCTACCCTTTGGAGTCTGGGCGTATCACTCCAAGATTACCGCGGTCGGTGACCACGCACCTCAATCAGTTTAGCGAGTCAGGCCTCAGGGAGCAGATCGATCACTATGACGCCCGACGTCACGCTGTGTTTCCACTTCGCAGGCAGCGTCATTCAAATATTTATCCGGATGCAGATTTCAATGGCTGGTCCGAAGACAAGGCCCGTCATTATTCCGTTCCGGAGCGCGCCGATTTCGGCGCTTTTGTCCGAAGCAAAAAATTCAGTTTGAAGTAAAGTAAATATAAAAATTCAGACAACAATCCAGGGGAGATATTGGGTGAACACCACAATAAGCAAAACCAACTCAAACAGCGAAAGTGACGATATCCAGACACTCGCCAGACTGGCGGGTCTTGAGCGCGCGATGTTGCGCTTTCCCGAGGATGTCAACACCGCTGCCCAAACAGCTTTGAAAGTTCGCGCTTCCTTGAATTTACCCATCGACAATACGGCCGAGGTGTGGCCCGTCATGCAGGTGAAATCATGATGCATTGGATGACCGCTTCCGAAATCAGTCAAGGCTATGCCGCAGGCACACTCTCGCCAGTGACGGTGATTGAAGCGTTGCTTTCGCGTATTGATGCTCTGGAACCGCAATACCGAGCGTTTATTCAGCTTGATCGTGAGGCCGCACTCCAAGCTGCGCGCCAAGCCGAGCGCGAGATCAAAGCTGGGCGCAGTCTTGGCCCCTTGCATGGAGTTCCGGTCGGAATCAAAGACATCATCGATATGAAGGGACAGCGCACGAGCTGTCATTCGAAAGTGATGCTTGATCATGTCGCGGCGGATGACGCTGCAGTGATTACTGCTCTGCGTGCCGCTGGTGCGATTCTGTTCGGTAAATTAGCGCTGCATGAGTTTGCGATCGGTGGCCCTTCTTTTGACTTGCCTTTCCCGCCCGCCCGAAACCCATGGAATGTCGCTCACCACCCAGGTGGCTCGTCCTCCGGCTCCGGGACCGCATTGGCTGCTGGATTCCTGCCACTTGCCCTTGGAACGGATACTGGAGGCTCTGTGCGTAATCCGGCCGCTGCTTGCGGTCTCGCAGGTCTTAAGCCGACCTATGACCTCGTTTCACGTCGAGGCGTTTACCCGCTTTCCATGTCTCTCGATCATGTCGGGCCGATGGCGCGATCGGTTCAAGACGTTGCATTGTTGTTGGATGCGATGGTGAAAACTTCGTCTGCACCTCAAAGCAGCAGGCCAGCGACTTACACAAAAGACCTCAAGTCTGGCGTGAAAGGTTTGCGAATCGGCTTCATCCGTCATTTTCATGAAAAGGATGAGCACGCTGATCCCGAAGTCACACGGGCGTTGAATGAGGCGTGCGATGTATTTCGCAAACTGGGGGCGCAGGTCAAAGACATTACGTTGCCGACACTGCAAGAGTTCAGTGCTGCGCAGAAAGTTATTCTGATGTCAGAGGGGTGGGCGATCCATGCCCGTAACTTGCGTAATCGGCCTGAAGACTATGCGGGAATCTCGCGTCGTAAACTGCTATGCGGCGCTTTCTTAAGTGCGGGTGACTATGTGCATGCGATGCAATTGCGCGGTGTGTTAATTGATGCGGTGAATCAGGCGTTTGGGGAGGTTGACCTCTTGCTGGCGGCAAACTCATTTGATCCTGCGTGCCGCATTGACGATGTGCAAGAGGTTTTGCGAACTTATACGAGGCAGGCACGCGTGCCTTTCAACCTAACCGGTCACCCCGCACTGGCCATGATGAGTGGTTTAGCCAGCAATGGTTTGCCACTATCGCTGCAATTGATCGGCAAGAACTACGATGAGGTCACTGTGTTGCGTGCAGGGGCGGCCTTTGAGCAAGCCACCCCTTGGCACAAGATGCATCCTGAACTTTCCTGAGAAGTGATCAGGAGAGCTCTTTTCTGACGATTTTCGCCCCTTCGGCAAGCGATCGTAGCTTGCCCAAAGCGACATCTCTGGGCATATATTTCATCCCACAGTCTGGAGCAGGAATCAAATTTTCAGCCGCCACATATTTGAGTCCTGCGCGGATACGCTCAGCCACCTGTTCCGGCGTTTCAATCTCGTTCGTGCCCAGATCCAGGACGCCCAGCATGATTTTTTTTCCTGCGAGGTCGCTTAAGACCCCAAGATCAAGCCGGGGCTGTGCGGCTTCGATAGAGATTTGCTTTGCAATCGTGTCGCCCAAACCGGGTAGAAAAGAGTATCCCGTTGGTTTTTGGCCTTTGACCACCGCCGCATAGCCAAAACACAGATGCACGATGGTTGGCACAGTGATGCCTTGGAGCGCACGATTAATGGCTTTGACCGCATAACGTTTTGCCGCTTCGGGGTCGTGTCGTAACCAAGGTTCGTCGAGCTGAATAAAATCTGCGCCTGCCGCTTGCAAGTCCAATGCTTCTGCATTGACCGCTGCAGCAAAGTCCATGACCATTTCTTCGTCATCGGCGTAAAACTCATTTTTGGCTTGTTGCCCCATCGTGAAGGGGCCAGGCAGGGTGATTTTTGCCAGACGATCCGTATTGGCTTTCAAAAATTGCAAATCACGGATTTCAACGGGATGCGTACGGACGATTTTGCTGACGACGCGGGGGACAGGCGTTTTCAAACCCGCTTTTGACATAATGATAGCGGGAGTATCGCCATCAACACCCTCGAGTTCCATCGCAAAACGATTTGAATAGCTTTCTCGTCTGATCTCGCCATCGGTAATGATGTCGATGCCCGCACGTTCCATGTCCCGGATCGCCAGAATCGTCGCATCGTCTTGTGCTTGTTCGAGACGTTCGGCGGGGATGCGCCAGATTTCCTGTTGCCGTGTGCGCGCAACGCCTTTGGAGAGTTGTTCGCGGTCGACGAGCCAGTCAGGCTGAGGATAACTGCCCACCACAGTGGTGGGCAGGAGTAATGCATTGTGCGTTTGCTTCATGTTTAGTTGGCGCTTGCGCCTGAGTCCTTCACGATTTTGCTCCACTTTGCCAATTCGGTGACTGTGAAGTCATTGAACTGTTTAGTGGTCATTGGCGTAATGATCAAGCCCATATTTTTAAAGCGCTCTTGCACCTCGGGGTCTGCCAAGACTTGCGTGGTGGCCTTATATAACTTTTCAACCACATCTTTAGGCATGCCTGCAGGACCTGCTAGACCCCACCAGGGACGAAGATCATAGCCTTTGACTGTGTCGGAAATCGGTGGCACTTCGGGTGCAATCGGGCTGCGCTCGCTTGTGGCCACGCCTAAAGCACGGAGTCGGCCGTCTTTCACATGCGGATAAATCACCGGTACGTGGTAGAACGTCATGGAGACTGTGCCTGCGAACAGATCCGTAAAGCCTTGGTTGATGTTCTTATAAGGGACGTGCTGAATGTCGATGCCAGCCAATGTTTTCAGAAGCTCGCCCGCCATATGTGGAGAGGTACCGGAACCCGCAGAGATGTAGGTCAACTTACCCGGATTTTTTTTGGCGTAAGCAATCAACTCAGCCATGTTGTTCGCGGGAATCTTTGGATTGATCGCCAACATGTTGGGCGCCGACACCATCAATGCGATGTGTGTAAAGTCCTTGATCGGATCAAAGTTTACTTTTTTGTACAGAGTCGGATTGGTCGCGTTGGTCGCGCTGTTCGAGAAGGTCAACGTGTAGCCGTCTGGTGCGGCGCGCGAAACGAATTCAGCTGAAATATTGCCACCTGCACCGGCTCTGTTTTCAACGATGACGGATTGTCCTAACAATTTACCCAATTTGTCTGCGTAGACGCGTGCGATCACGTCGGTGGTTGTGCCGGCTGAAAAAGGCACAACAAATCTGATGGGTTTGTCTGGATAGTTTGATTGGGCACTGGCCGAAGAAAAACTCAACGCTCCTGCCACTGCAAAAGATGCGAGACCTAAAAGACGTGCCGCACGTGATGTTGAAAACTTCACCATATGTTTCTCCTCTGGATTTGTCTGGTGTTTTATTGAGAAAGCCAAACGAGTTTAGCCCCCAAGTAGTCGGCCTGGAGGCTTTCTTATATCCATATGATCCTGTATTGACAAGATCTGATTCATTGCTTCCTAACTCGCGCAGATGCACGCAGCAGCATAGGTTTGCATTTGATTGTTGCCAAAGTCGCCGCGCGCTAAGTCAATACAATGTCATATTGCTCTTGTGTATAGTCCATCGCCACTTCAAGAGATATTTTTTTGCCGATAAAGTCCCCCAGCATGGCGAGGTGCTGACTCTCTTCTTCTAAAAACAAGTCAATCACGCCTTGAGAGGCGAGTATTCTGAATTCGCGGGGGTTAAATTGCTTGGCCTCGCGCAGGATCTCTCTCAAAATGTCATAACAGATACTTTTATTGGTGCGAACATGGCCTCGGCTTTGGCAGGTCGGACAGGGCTCGCACAGCTGATGTGCGAGCGAGTCTCGCGTCCGCTTGCGGGTCATTTCAACTAACCCAAGTTGTGAAAATCCATTCACAGTCATTCGCGTGCGGTCCAAAGAGAGTGCTTTATTGAGTTCAGCGAGCACGGCATCGCGATGTGCGACATCATCCATATCGATAAAGTCGAGAATAATGATGCCGCCCAGATTTCTGAGTCTCAGTTGACGGGCAATCGCTTGTGCGGCCTCGAGATTGGTCTTGAAAATAGTGTCATCAAAATTCCTTCCGCCGACAAAACCTCCTGTGTTGACATCAACCGTGGTGAGCGCCTCTGTTTGGTCAATGATCAAGTAGCCCCCTGACTTGAGGTCGACCCGTCTTGAAAGCGCCCGAATGATTTCCTCTTCAATGTTGGCCGTATCGAATAAGGTGCGCTCCGCACTGTAATGTTTGATGCGCTCCGAAACCGAGGGCGTATAAACATCAGCCCAAGCTTTAAGTTCGGTGCTGACGCTACGAGAGTCGATCAAAATCTGGTTCGTGAGCGGGGTCACCATATCCCTGAGTACGCGTTGAGCGAGTGTGAGATCCTGATGCAGCAGGCTGCCGGCTGGAAGGGTTCGCGCGCCTTGTTGAACATTCGCCCAGAGTTTTTTGAGGTAGGCGAGGTCTGCTTCAAGCTCTTCGTTCGTTGCGCCTTCGGCTTGAGTGCGAACGATGAGCCCGCCTTTCTCTTCGGGCGAGACGAGGGTTTGTAGTCTTTCACGCAAAGCCTGGCGATCAGACTCCGAGCCGATTTTTTGAGAAATACCGATGTGGGGCTCATGTGGGAGATAGACCAACATTCGTCCCGCAATGCTGATTTGTGTGGATAAGCGCGCCCCTTTAGTGCCTAGAGGGTCCTTAATGACTTGGACCATGAGACTCTGTCCCTCGAACATCAACTTTTCAATCGGGGTCTGGGGTGTCGAGAGTGCACGCTCGCTGCGATTTTCCCTGAGGTCAGCAATATGAATAAACGCAGCCCGTTCAAGCCCGATCTCAACAAAAGCGCTTTGCATGCCTGGTAAAACACGCACGACTTTGCCTAAATAGATATTTCCTACCTGCCCGCGCTGCGTGCTGCGTTCCATATGGAGTTCTTGCACCGCACCACGCGCCACAAGGGCCACACGCGTTTCAAAAGGGGTGACGTTAATCAGAATATCTTCAGTCATGGAAGGTTTGTCTCGAAGAATGCCTAAGTAATTGTGCTATAGTAGCGGGCTTGGCTTTAAAGATGTGCTGATGGTTTAGGATTGGTTTTTTTACGGGTGGCAAGTCAGTTCTTCATGGTCTTGCATTGTCTTTGTCGGCGATGTGACCTGCAATATATGTGTGAATAATTTTGCAAAATGATGAAAACTGATTTGACATGGATAAAAAACTCCTTCATAATCTCGTTTCTCTGCTTCTGGCGAATAGCTGAAAGCAGGAAAAATTAGTGGAAACACTAGTGGTAGTACAGATTTGGCAATACCTTGTTCTTTAAAAATTTGACAACCGATAAGTGTGGGCGCTTGGAATGAGTGTCGCAGGTTGCTTGGCTGTAACAGGTCAAGTAATTGCAAACGAAATCAAGGGCTCACAAAGAAGT
>JBILJA010000040.1:0-17024 GCA_044368775.1 Burkholderiaceae bacterium | reverse complement strand
AGAATCACACGCATATCCGTTTTATTCATAATGCGGGTGTCGTCAAGCCCATCGCGCAAACAGAGAATTTGACAGAATTAGATGCGATTAATGACGCTTTCCACGTCAATATCACTTCCGCCATATTTTTGACTGCGCAAATTCTTCACAACACGACTCATGCTCTCGATCGTCGCGTGATGCTTATTTCCTCTGGCGCAGGACGAAGTGCAAGTTCCGGCTGGGCTGTTTACTGTTCAACCAAGGCAGCGATGGATCGTTTTGCCGAGGCTGCCCAGCTCGATCAAGGAACGAAAGCGCGTGTCGTTTCCATGGCGCCCGGCATTATCGATACACCCATGCAAGAAACCATCCGCGCGACGCCAAAGGACGACCTCCCGACATTAGCGCGTTATATTGGATTCAAAGAAAGTAAACAACTTGCGGCTCCCCTAGCCGTCGCGCAGCGACTGCTCATGGTTCTCGAAAGCGAAGCCTTCGGCACTAAAACCATCGACGACATCCGTCAACATAACGCTTAATCATGACTGATACGAACACTCCACAGCACGACGAAAATCATCTCATCGCAGAGCGCCGTCAAAAACTCGCTAGTTTGCGCGCTCAAGGCATCGCTTTTCCAAATGACTTTATCCCCGAGCATCGAGCCTCTTCGCTCCACGCCCGCTTTGGTGAGCAAGACCAAGCAAGCTTGGCGTCTGCGGCTCAACCTGCTTCCGTAGCCGGAAGGATGATGCTTAAGCGCGTCATGGGAAAAGCAAGCTTTGCGACGCTACAAGATAGTACGGGTCGTATTCAGATATACCTTGAGCGCAACAGTCTTGGAGAGGATATTTATGATGCTTTCAAGCAATGGGATATTGGCGACATCATTGCCGTACAAGGTCATATTTTCAAGACAAATAAAGGTGAGCTTTCCATCCATGCGACCCAGGCCCGGGTTCTAGCAAAGTCTCTGCGTCCCCTGCCCGACAAATTTCACGGCATTTCTGACCAAGAGTTACGCTACCGTCAACGCTATGTTGACCTCATCATGACAGAGCAGACGCGCGACACCTTTATGGCGCGGAGCAAAGCGATTAGTGCGATACGCCAAACAATGATCGAGGCTGGATTTTTGGAGGTCGAAACGCCGATGTTGCACGGCATTCCTGGCGGTGCTGCGGCAAAGCCTTTTGTGACCCATCACAATGCGCTCGACATGGAAATGTTTTTACGGATTGCGCCTGAGCTATACCTCAAGCGACTGATCGTAGGCGGATTTGAACGAGTCTTTGAAATCAATCGAAACTTCCGTAATGAAGGTGTGAGTCCGCGTCACAATCCTGAGTTCACGATGATGGAGTTTTATGCTGCCTATACGGACTACCAATGGCTGATGGACTTCACCGAGCACATTATTCGAGCAGCAGCGATTCATGCCTGTGGGTCCGCCACACTCACCTACCAGGGACGCGAGTTAGATTTATCTAAGCCTTTTCATCGTCTAACGATCGTAGAGGCGATTCTCCAGCATGTGCCCGATTTCACAGAAGCACAACTCACTGATATTGACTTCGTCAAAAATCAACTCAAAAAACGTGGTGTTGATGTCAATGCGCCCAACCTTGCTCATGTTGGGCTTGGTGCGCTTCAGTTGGCACTTTTTGAAGAAACCGCCGAGTCACAACTTTGGCATCCGACCTATATTATCGATTATCCGATTGAGGTCTCGCCACTCGCTCGAGAGTCAGATACACGCCCAGGGATTACTGAGCGTTATGAGTTGTTCATCACAGGCAGAGAAATTGCGAATGGTTTTTCTGAGCTTAACGATCCAGAGGATCAAGCCGCACGTTTTCATGCACAAGTTAAAGCGAAAGACGCTGGCGACGAAGAAGCCATGTTTTATGACGCCGACTATATTCGTGCTCTCGAATACGGCATGCCTCCGACGGGTGGCTGTGGAATCGGTATTGATCGGCTTGTGATGCTATTGACGGACAGTCCAAGCATCCGGGATGTTATTTTATTTCCGCATCTGCGCAAAGAAGACTAAAGCTAAAGGCGATATAGTGTGAGGATAAGTCGCAGGACTTTCCTCACACACCTACATCATAAATGGCGTACGCCACGCCAGACCCGCTTCGACGCTTGAACGGGGCTTGTATTCGCATCCAATCCAACCTTGGTATCCCAAGGAGTCGATTCGGCGCAATACCACTGAATAATCCACCTCACCCTCATCAGGTTCAGCACGCGATGGCACAGCCGCAATCTGAATGTGACCGATATGAGGAAGATAATACTCAAGTTTGTTGAGAATATCCCCTTCGGAAACGCCTACGTGATAAACATCAAACATGAGCTTGATGTTGTCACGTTCACATTTTTCGCGTATCGCATTCGATTCGGCTTGCGTTGAGTAAAAATACCCAGGCTTATCTCGTTGATTAATTGCTTCTAGCAAAATCGTGAAACCACGTTGGGCGGCTAAATCTGCCGCCCATTGCAGATTACTGACCAAAGTCTTTGTGGCAAGGACGCGTTGGTCTACCGGGACAATTCCAGGCAAAACATGAATCGCTTTCGCGCCGGCCTGATGGCACCACACCAAACTAGATTGAAAGGACTCTTTGAAATCAGCCTCGCGTCCTGGCAAGGCCGCTAAGCCCGACTCACCCAACGAGGCGTTTCCTATAGGCGCGTTAGCTGCCAATAATTTCAGCCCATTTCGTTGACAGGCATCACGTACCTCGGTGGGCGATGTGTCATAAGGCCAGTGCAATTCAATAGCAGTAAATTGACTGGCCGTCGCACGATCAATGCGCTCAAGCAAAGGCAACTGAGACCATAAAAAACCAAGATTTGCGGAGAAACGCAGCATCGAATGCCCTTGATTAATACCCGGTTTTAGAGGCGCCGGTCGGTTGAGCACCACGCGCTATTGCGACGGCAGCTTTCGCCGCACTCGCCATCAGTGCCGCTTCGTTACCGGGCGTCACCATCTGAAAACCTTGTTTGATTCTCATGGCGGCCGCTTCACCTGAAGAGCAGAAAATACCGGCTATCTTGCCATGCGCAAGAGCACGTGTTCGAATATGCTCCACGGCTTTCATGACGACAGGATCATCCGACTCCGATTTAGGAACAGAACCAAGCGCTAAGGCAAGGTCATTCGGACCGATATAAATACCGTCGAGCCCTTCAATTGCAAGAATTTTGTCCAAGTTATCTAAACCCGCCTGCGTCTCAATCATGCCAAGCGCCAAGATCTCTTTGTCAGCGTGTGGGTAGTAATCAGCACCACCATATAACGAGGCACGCGCAGGTCCAAAAGAACGCTGACCGTGGGGCGGATAGCGGCAGGAGGCAACAAAACTGACCGCATCATCTACAGTCGAAATCATTGGGCAGATGATGCCGTAGGCGCCACTATCAAGCAAACGCATAATCTGGGCTGGGTCATTCCATGGCACACGCGCCAAGGGAATGGCCGGTGTTGAGGATAGGGCCTGAAACATCGGCAGCGCAGCATCGATACCAATCATGCCATGCTGCAAGTCAACCGTGACTGAATCAAAGCCTTGGTGTCCGATGACCTCTGCAGAATAAGAGGAAGGGATGGCCAACCAGCCATTGATGACAGGTAAACCTGAAGCTATTTTTTGGCGAATACTATTGGGTCTCATGCTATCTCCACTATTATTGATGTGCGGGATACTTTACACGATTTAAACCCAAGCGTACTTAGTGACTTTCTTTGGCGTGATTAATCGTATAGCGCGGAATTTCGATCGTCAGATCAATATTCGCGACTTTGGCCTGACAAGCTAGTCTAGAAGTTGTGGAAAGCCCCCAAGCGCGGTCTAAAAGATCCTCTTCGGAGTCAGAAGCCTCAGCAAGAGATTGAAAACCCTCTTTGACAACGACATGGCACGTCGTACAGGCACAAGAAAGCTCGCACGCATGCTCAAGCTCGACATCGTTATCTAACAAAACGCGGCAAATCGACACGCCAGTTGGAGCATCCTCAATGACTTTACCCTGCGGGCAAACTTCTGGATGAGGCAATACAGTAATTTTTGGCATGGTGAATCCTATAAATCCTCTAGCGATCGGCCCGTTAACGCCGCCCTAATGCTGCGATCCATACGTCGGGCCGCGAAATCATCAGTCACGGCAGAAAGCATTTTGACAGCGACACGAATGATCTCCACATCATCACCCGCCGCCGCTTCAGTCGTCAGCTGTAATTGTTGGAAAATATTTGTTTGCTCAACCGCACTCAACAAGTCAGCATCAGCAGCAAGCGCGGCCTTGACAGACTCAATCAGTTGTTGGGCATCAACTTGCTGCTCACGCAACATACGCATTTGAGCATCAAAGCCTGCCTTAGACATTCCCTCAGTCAACATCCGCGAAATCTCATCGTCGCTAAGACCAAAAGACGGTTTAATCGTGACAGAGGCCTCGACGCCCGACCCCAGCTCTCTGGCAGAAACACTCAGCAATCCATCCGCATCCACTTGAAAGGTGACGCGTATTTTGGCGGCTCCAGCAACCATGGAAGGAATGCCTCGGAGCTCAAAACGCGCCAATGAGCGGCAATCAGACACTAAATCGCGCTCACCTTGAACAACATGCAAAGCCAAAGCAGTCTGTCCGTCTTTAAAAGTCGTAAACTCTTGAGCGCGGGCAACCGGAATCGTACTGTTACGGGGAATAATATGTTCGACCAAGCCACCCATCGTCTCTAGACCGAGTGTTAAGGGTGTGACATCAAGCAATAACCAGTCTTCACCGGGGTTACGGTTACCGGCCAAAAGATTCGCTTGTAATGCTGCGCCGAGCGCAACCACTTGGTCTGGATCTAAGTCAGTCAGTGGTGTCGTACCAAAAACAGCTCCAACACGCTGACGCACGATCGGCATTCTTGTTGCGCCACCCACCATGACAACGCCTTGAATATCTTGGGTCGTCAGAGAAGCATCCTTGAGCGCTTGCTGTACGCAGGAAATCGACTTCGATATCAAGGGCTCCGCAATCCGCTCAAAAGCCTCTCGCGTCAGTGTGAGCGCATCGGTCTGACCATCAATCACAACAGACTCAACGTGCACAGAAACATCCGTCAGAGCTTCACGTAAGTGACGCGCTGCGCTCAAGAGCGTCCGACGTGTCTGATGACTCACGTTTTTTAATTGCCGTGCATGAATGAAATCGTCCGCAATCAAGGCGTCAAAGTCATCACCGCCAAGGCGCGTATCGCCGCCTGTTGCAATGACCTCAAACACACCACGTGCAAGTCTTAGCAGTGAAACATCAAAGGTGCCACCACCTAAGTCATACACAGCGTAGACACCTTCGGAGCCATGATCAAGACCATAAGCAATCGCAGCGGCAGTCGGTTCATTGAGCAAACGTAAAACATTTAAACCAGCAAGCCGAGCAGCATCCCGAGTGGCTTGTCGCTGGGCATCATCAAAATAAGCGGGAACCGTAATGACGGCACCCACTAATGCATCACCCAATGTTCCTTCGGCTAGAAGCTTTAACTTCTCTAAAATTTTGGCGGAAATCTCGACGGGAGACAAGCAAGCATGGCGAGTATGAACGCGTACACTCTGCCCGTCTTCCACAAACACGTAAGGCATACCTGAGTTCAATGCTTCTGAATAGGAACGCCCCATGAGACGCTTGATTGATACGAGCGTATCAAGCGGAAATAATTCTTGTTTGGACAGTGCTTGGACGCCAACCAACGCTTGACCGCATGCTTCAATAAATACAGCAGACGGAACAAGGGCTCTACCTGCTTCATCGGCAAGTACTTCTGGCACGCTACTACGCACTGCAGCGACCAGGGAGTGGGTTGTACCTAAATCAATCCCTACCGCCAAACGACGTTGGTGTGGTGCGGGTGATTCACCGGGCTCAGAAATTTGCAATAACGCCATATATTTGATTCAGTTGCGCACTCTGTGCAGCGTAGAGACCGCAAGGCCTAATCAATTGCACGCAATTGCGCAATCATCTTATTTAAAAACATCCATTCACGCACGCGCGAAGCCGCTTGATCATAACGATCCTGATCAAGGTGCTCACCAACTTCCATCATCAACTCATGTTCAGCGAGTGACAGCTCTGCGTTGAGGGCTTTATAGGCAAGCTCTCGCGCATGCGAGTCATGACTTTCTTCGAGCAGCGCGTCTAACTGCTCATGCCAAGTCATTTGAAGGAATAAAAAATCAGGCGACATCGCCGTGTTGGTTTCAACTTGAAGATCAACGCCAGCGAGTTCACACAAATAACGGGCTCTAGACATCGGATCTTTTAAAATACGATATGCCTCGTTGGCCTGTGAGCTCCACTGCATTGCAACGCGTTTTTCAGCAGCAGAACGCGTCGCGAAACGATCTGGATGAACCGCGAGCACCACCCTCTTCCAAGCAGACTCTAGCGCTTGATGATCTAGGCTAAAACTGCGAGGAAACCCAAGCAGGGCAAAATGATCCTGCGTAGCCAGAGAGCGATCCGTTGTAGCGTCCAAGTCTATTTAAACCGTGAAAGACTCACCACAACCACAAGTTGCCTTTTCATTCGGGTTGCGGAACTTAAAGCCCTCATTGAGCCCTTCGCGTGCGTAATCCAGCTCGGTGCCTTCCAGATAGGAGAGGCTCTTTGGATCAACGAACACTTTAACGCCAAAGCTCTCAAAGACCTGATCTTCGGACGCAGCCTCATCGACGTACTCAAGTTTATAGGCCATTCCGGAACAACCCGTTGTACGAACACCCAAACGCAGCCCAATACCGCTGCCGCGCTTTTGGAGATATTTGCCGATATGGTCGGCAGCCTGAGAGGTAAGTGTTACGCCCATGATCATCCCGTATGCTTATTTTTGTAGTCCTCAACCGCAGCCTTGATCGCGTCTTCAGCAAGAATGGAACAGTGGATCTTGACAGGAGGCAACGCCAACTCTTCGGCGATCTGCGTATTGCGAATCGTCAACGCCTCGTCTAGCGTTTTACCTTTGACCCACTCTGTCACGAGTGAACTCGAGGCGATCGCCGAGCCGCAGCCGTAAGTTTTAAAACGCGCGTCCTCAATGATTCCGGCATCGTTGACACGAATTTGTAATTTCATCACATCACCACAGGCTGGGGCACCGACCATGCCGGTACCAACTTGGTCATCGCTCTTGTCGAACGTACCGACATTGCGGGGATTTTCGTAGTGATCTAAGACTTTATCGCTATATGCCATATTATTCTCCAACCTATGTTTTTAGTGGGCGGCCCACTGAACCGAATTTAAATCAATGCCTTCTTTGGCCATTTCCCAAAGAGGTGACATATCGCGTAGCTTGCCAACACGTGCCTTGAGCAACTCAACCGCAAAATCAATCTCTTTTTCAGTCGTAAAACGTCCGATCGTAAAACGAATTGAGCTATGCGCTAACTCATCATTACGGCCCAAGGCACGCAACACATAAGACGGCTCAAGACTGGCAGAGGTACAAGCCGAACCACTCGACACTGCGAGCTCTTTGATTGCCATAATCAGAGACTCGCCTTCGACGTAGTTAAAGCTCACGTTCAAATTGTGTGGAACGCGATGCTCTAAGTCACCATTAAGGTAGACCTCTTCAATCTGAGACAAGCCTGCCCAAAGGCGATCACGTAACATACGGATACGTTCATTTTCTGTGCCCATTTCAATCTGAGCGAGTGCAAAAGCTTCGCCCATCCCGACGATCTGATGCGTTGCGAGAGTGCCTGAACGAAAACCACGCTCATGACCACCGCCATGCATCTGAGCCTCGATCCTAATGCGGGGCTTACGACGCACGTAAAGTGCACCGATACCCTTGGGACCATAAGTCTTGTGCGCACAAAAAGACATCAAGTCAACTTTCAGTGTTTGCAAATCAATCGCAACTTTACCGGTAGCCTGCGCTGCATCCACGTGAAAAATAATACTCTTTGAACGGCATAACTCTCCAATCGCAGCGATATCCTGAATCACACCGATTTCGTTGTTCACGAACATCACAGAAATAAGAACCGTATCAGGACGAATAGCCGCCTGGAGGGCCTCCATGCTAATCAAACCATTTTCCTGAACATCAAGATATGTCACCTCAAAACCTTGACGTTCTAATTCGCGGCAAGGGTCAAGCACAGCTTTGTGTTCTGTTTTGGCGGTGATCACGTGCTTGCCACGTTCGGCATAAAACGTCGCAGCACCTTTGATCGCAAGGTTGTTCGACTCTGTCGCGCCTGAGGTCCAGATGATTTCACGGGGATCCGCGTTGACCAAGGCGGCCACTTGATCCCGCGCGCGCTCAACGGCTTCTTCGGCCTCCCAGCCGTAAGCATGGCTGCGAGATGCGGGATTGCCAGCATGTTCATACAGCCAGGGGATCATTTTTTCAACGACGAGAGGATCAACGGGAGTCGTTGCCGAGTAGTCAAAATAAATAGGACGGGTGGACATACAGAAACTCCTGAGTATTTTAAAGACTAACCGATGCTTTTTCTGAGGTCAGTGCGGCACCACTTGTTCCAACCACATTGACGCGTACGCCAGCACCAGAGGTTTTGCTAGCTTCCTGAATCTGGCGAAGTCTTTGCTGATCGACGAGGTCTTGGAGTGAAACCGAATCAAGGAAATCAACCATTTTGCGATTGAGCGTAGACCATAGTTCATGGGTCATACAGATACCAGGCTTTCCATCCGTGCCGCTATCACAGGATGTCTTTCCTGCACAGTTGGTTGCGTCGATCGGCTCATCCACTGCGAAAATGATGTCGGCCACAGTAATATTGCGGGCAAGGCGGGAAAGCGTATAGCCACCGCCTGGTCCGCGTACGCTTTCGACTAATTCATGACGGCGTAACTTACCAAACAACTGCTCGAGGTATGACAAAGAAATGTTTTGGCGCTGACTAATCGCAGAAAGCGTGACAGGGCCACCTTGTTGGCGCAGAGCCAAGTCGATCATAGCGGTGACGGCGAAGCGTCCTTTTGTAGTGAGCCTCATGACAGTATCCTTTTGAAGAAACCTTGCATATTTATGACTTACCCGACTAAACAACTCAAGTATACATAATTCCCGAGTAATTTAGTTGGGTATACCCTTAAAACCTTGTAGGTATTCAGGATAAAAGCCGTAAAAAAACCGCGCTGAGCGCGGTTTTTCACAATGAAGACGATTAGGCTGCCTGATATTGAGTGGCGCGTTTACGAACCAATTCAAGTACGCCTTGACAGGCATCTTCGAGGTAATCAAGTACTTTGCCAAAACCTTCAGGACCGCCATAGTAAGGATCTGGCACCGTCGCTTCTTCGAAATCGTTGGCAAAACGCATTAGCAACATCAACTTGTGTTGATGAGGCTTTGGGCACTGATGCTGCAACGCGGAAAGGTCTTCCCAATCCATTGCAAGAATCAGATCATATTCGTGAAAATCCTCAGGCTCGACTTGCCGAGCTTCAGCGCGCGTGATTTCATATCCGCGTTTTCGAGCAGCGGTAATGGCACGCGGATCAGGTGCCTCACCAACGTGAAAGCTATGGGTACCGGCAGAATCAATACCGACAACCTCTGAGAGGCCAGCGTCATTGATGAGGTGGCGGAAGACGCCTTCAGCGCTGGGCGACCGGCAAATATTGCCCATGGATACGAAAAGAACTTTTGTCATAATGCTTCATATTGTGCGGGAAAACCCGTAACATGTCTACATATTTTTTTGGTTTTTTAAAAGAAAACTAAAATATGTTGCATATAAATATTTATATTTAAAAACAAATACTTATAGATAATTACTCAAGTAAAAACTAGATAAAGGCACTGAAATTTTTGCCTTTTACTAAATAAAAACAAATAAAAAATGCACTGCAACAACGCGCTCGAACTGAGATCATGCACCAGACATAAGCACGCGGTCTTTGAGCGCCTTTAAAGCATCTCGCGCAGCAGCAGCCTGCTCAAACTCAAGATTGCGCGCATGATCAAGCATCAACTTTTCCAGGCGTTTGAATTCTTTAGCCAAGGCCTTTTCATCCGTCAGTAAAGAAAGAGAAACCTCGGCTGTTCCTTGATCTCTAAACGCAGGCGCAACAATCCCATCAATTAATTCGCGTACCGCTTTGCGAACGCTACGCGCTTCGATGCCATGCTCTTTATTAAAAGCAAGCTGTTTAAGCCTTCTGCGTTCTGTTTCTCCCATTGCGCGCGTCATAGAGTCTGTGATGCGATCCGCATACAAAATAGCTCGACCGTTCAGATTGCGTGCTGCTCGACCAATTGTCTGAATCAGGCTGCGATCTGAGCGAAGAAAACCTTCTTTATCTGCATCCAAAATCGCAACCAAAGAAACCTCAGGAATATCAAGGCCCTCGCGCAACAAGTTAATGCCAACAAGGACGTCAAAAACTCCCAACCGAAGATCGCGAATAATTTCAACACGCTCGACCGTATCAATATCGGAGTGAAGGTATCTCACACGAACACCATGCTCTGCTAAATAATCGGTTAAGTCCTCAGCCATCCTTTTTGTCAGCGTAGTGACAAGAACCCTTTCTTCGATCGCGACACGAATTTTGATCTCACCCAATAAGTCATCGACCTGTGTTCTGGCCGGCCTCACCTCTACAACAGGATCTACTAGCCCCGTGGGTCGAACGACTTGCTCAACCACGTTATCAGTGTGTGCTTGTTCATATTTACCAGGCGTAGCTGAAACAAAGACACATTGACGCATCCTGGTCTCGAACTCCTCCATTTTGAGTGGTCGATTATCCATCGCGGACGGCAAACGAAAACCATACGTGACGAGTGTTTCTTTACGCGAACGATCGCCAAGATACATACCCCCTAACTGACCGATCGTGACGTGACTCTCATCAATAAACATCAATGCGTCGCTTGGCAAATAATCAATCAGTGTTGGGGGCGGATCACCTGGAGCCGCGCCGGAAAGATGACGAGAATAGTTCTCGATGCCCTTACAGAAACCCAATTCTGTCAGCATCTCAAGGTCGAAGCGTGTTCTTTGTTCGATCCGTTGCGCTTCGACAAGATGACCGCCATCGACAAAAAATTTAACGCGCTCACGCAACTCTTGTTTAATGGTTTCAATCGCACGCAAGACGGTGTCTCGCGGCGTCACATAATGCGAACCTGGGTAAACCGTAAACCGCGGGACTTTTTGTCGGACTTTACCTGTTAATGGGTCAAAAAGCTCCAGGCTCTCGACCTCATCATCAAACAAGGATAAACGCACTGCAAGTTCGGCACTTTCAGCAGGAAAAATATCTATCGTCTCCCCGCGCGCACGAAATGTACCTCGCGTGAATTCGGTATCGTTTCTTTCATATTGCATAGCGACAAGGCGTGCGAGAATTTCTCGACGAGGGATCCTATCTCCTACACGCAGAATCAACACCATCGCGTGATAGTCGGAGGGATTGCCAATTCCGTAGATACAAGAAACGGTGCCTACGATGATGGTATCGCGTCGCTCGAGCAAGCTCTTGGTCGCGGACAACCGCATCTGCTCGATATGCTCGTTGATCGAGGAATCTTTTTCAATGAATAAGTCACGCGTGGGTACGTACGCTTCGGGTTGGTAGTAGTCGTAATAGGAAACAAAATACTCAACAGCATTCTTAGGAAAAAATTCGCGCATTTCTGCGTAAAGCTGAGCAGCAAGTGTCTTATTAGGTGCCAAAACGACCGCAGGCCGTCCGAGGCGGGCAATCATATTGGCCATGGTGAACGTTTTACCTGAGCCGGTCACGCCCAAGAGCGTTTGCATCATCAGGCCATCCCTGACGCCTTGCTCAAGCTGATTAATGGCATTAGGTTGATCGCCGCCCGGTGGATAAGGCTGATACAAATGAAAAGGGCTGTCCGGATAATCGACATAGCGCGGCTCTTCCTTGCCAGTGGAGATCGACGCAGGAACAATCGGTATCGAAGCGCGAGCGGAGGCGACGCCCTCATGAGCAATCGCCGCAGGTAGGCTAGGTCTGTCGTTTGCGTTTATTTCGTCAGGTGGAATCTTTGAGGCCATGCTAGACTTATTCGGGAAACCCCTCGGATGCGGGCAACCATCTATTATGTCCCCTGTTAGTCAGAGCGTCCACCCAAAAAGAAGAGTGGTATTAAAATTCGGTACTTTTAATCAAGCATCAACCCTCTAGCCTCTATCTATTGACACCTCAAATGAGCACCCTCTTTCAATCCGTAGAACTCGCCCCTCGTGATCCAATCTTGGGTCTTAACGAACAATTCAACGCCGATACACGTGCGCACAAGGTTAATCTTGGCGTTGGTGTCTACTATGATGACCACGGCAAAATACCTCTGCTTGCGGCAGTCCACAAAGCAGAAGTCGCGCGCGTCGAAGCCGCTGCAGCGCGTGGCTACCTGCCCATCGAAGGAATTGCTGGCTACAACAAAGGTGCTCAAGAGTTAGTGTTAGGTAAAAACTCTCCCTTAGTCGCAGCGGGTCGAGTCCTGACCATGCAGGCGCTCGGTGGTACTGGAGCACTAAAAATTGGTGCAGACTTTATTAAACAATTAGTACCTGGCGCAAAAGTCGCGATCAGCAACCCAAGTTGGGAAAATCATCGTGCCTTGTTTGAACGTGCCGGTTTCGAGGTCGTCAACTATCCCTATTACGATGCCAGCACACACGGGCTTGACTTTCCAGGCATGCTCAGTGCGTTACGCGCACTGCCCGCACAAAGCGTTGTCGTACTCCATGCTTGCTGCCACAACCCGACAGGTGTGGACTTAACGACGGATCAATGGCGTGAAGTCGCTCAGGTTGTCAAGCAAACCAGCCTCATCCCATTTCTGGATATCGCGTATCAGGGCTTTGGTGACGGCCTCGAGCAAGATGCCGCAGCAGTGCGTCTTTTTGCTGAACTCGACATGACCATGTTCATCAGCTCCTCCTTCTCAAAATCATTCTCACTGTATGGTGAACGCGTCGGTGCACTGACTATTGTGACGGGAAGCCAGGATGAGTCCAGTCGTGTGTTGAGCCAAGTCAAACGTGTAATTCGAACCAATTACTCCAATCCCCCTACCCATGGCGGCACCATCGTTTCAACCGTACTCAATACGCCTGCGCTCTTCACTTTATGGGACCAAGAGCTCGCAGGGATGCGCGAACGGATTCGCTTAATGCGCCGTCAACTGGTAGAAAAACTAGCCGAAAATGGCGTCAAAAAAGACTTTGGCTTTGTGATGAAACAACGCGGCATGTTCTCCTTTTCAGGACTGACCGCGTCACAAGTCGAAGCGCTTCGCACAGAGCACGCTATTTATGCTGTGAGCAGCGGTCGTATTTGCGTAGCCGCTCTAAACAGTCACAACATCGACGTTGTGGCAAAGGCGATCGCAAGTGTCATGAAAAACTAAATATTACTTAATATAGTGCGGTTTCAACAGCTCCGCATGTCGGAGCTGTTTTTATATACAGATAATATTTGCTAAGTATTTAAAAATAATGCAAAATATATGCTGTATATAAAAACAGCACTGTATGTGCATTGACCTCCAGGATCCGATCATGACAATTAAACTGACTGAGCGCCAGCAGCAAATTTTGGATTTGATCAGGGAGGCTGTCACGAGTACTGGCTTTCCTCCCACTCGCGCAGAGATTGCCCACAAGCTCGGATTTCGTTCTGCAAACGCTGCAGAGGATCACCTTAGGGCCCTCGCTCGAAAAGGCGTTATCGAGCTGACCGCTGGGGCCTCACGTGGCATCAGACTCACTGATAGCGCAGCTGACTTCACCTCTGATGAGATCGACAGTACAGATGACCAGGTGAGGTCTTCCGACACACTGGAGCGCGTCCACCTCAGAACCCCCCCTGAAATGGGTCGAATGCTTGTGCCACTGATCGGTCGTGTCGCAGCGGGTTATCCCATGTTGGCCGCTGAAAACATTGAAAAAGAAATATCTGTTGATCCTAACCTCTTTGCACAGCAACCAGATTACCTGCTCAAGGTAAAAGGTTTAAGTATGCGTGACGTCGGTATTTTGGACGGTGATTTGCTCGCGATCAAAAAAACCAACGAGGCTCGCAACGGACAAATAATCGTTGCACGTATTGATGATGAAGTCACGGTCAAGCGCTTAAATAAAAAAGCAAACCGCATCGAACTCTTGCCAGAAAATCCTGACTTTGAACCAATCGTCATTCAGCCTGGACAGGAATTTAGCGTTGAGGGAATTGCTTTGGGTTTGATCCGAAACAGCCCCTTAAATTAATCCCCTCAACACCCTACCGAACGGAATGCTTGAGTCAGAAAAGTTTCAGCTCTCTTTCCATCGGTCTAAAGCCCTTCGATGGCGCTTTGTTGGACGACCCGCAATGTCTTGAGAGGGCTCGTTATAAAAGCGCCTATTTTCGGCGAGAGTCTGACGAGTAAGAAGGCTTTCCGGCGTTTCCTCATAAAGCAACCTGGCTAGAGGCGCTGATTTACGCAGCTCTGTGATTCCACGGATAACAAGTTCAAACTTTTCTTGCTCACGCGTGATTTTTAAGCGCTCACCAACCTTGATCAAACGCGCAGGTTTGGCCCGATCATCTGCAACTAAAACACGCCCTGCCTCGATCGCAGCAACAGCGAGCGTGCGAGACTTGAAAAACCGTGCGGCCCAAAGCCATTTATCAAGTCGCACGGAATCAACAAAAACCTGCATCAAAGACTGCTTAATGCTTAATTACAGGATCCGTAGCAGCTACAGTCTCAGACTTAGCAACCACTTCCTTTGAAACCACAGACTCCTCAAGAAGAGGCTTCGTAGGTTGTGAAAGAGCAACCTCGAGGACTTTGTCGATCCAGCGAACCGGCACAATTTCCAGATGATTTTTTACATTATCCGGTATCTCAGCTAAGTCTTTGACGTTTTCTTCAGGAATCAAAACAGTTTTGATCCCGCCACGATGCGCGGCCAAAAGTTTTTCCTTTAGACCACCAATCGCAAGCACTTCACCTCGCAGGGTAATCTCTCCGGTCATCGCAACATCTGAACGCACGGGAATATGCGTGAGCGCAGAGACAATCGCTGTTGTAATCGCAATACCTGCAGAGGGACCGTCTTTGGGGGTAGCACCCTCAGGAAAGTGCACGTGAATGTCACGTTTTTCGAACACGGTGTCTGCGATACCAAGGCGAGCAGCGCGAGCACGTACGACGCTTCTTGCAGCTTCGACGGACTCTTTCATCACGTCACCAATGGAGCCTGTGCGTTGAATGACACCTTTACCTGGCATATCAGCGACTTCGATGGTCAGCAAATCACCACCAACCTCAGTCCATGCCAAGCCCGTCACCTGACCGATCTGATTTTCTTTTTCAGCCATGCCAAAGTTGTAACGACGCACACCTAAATAGTCACTGAGATTTTCAGAGGTGACGACGACTTTAGCGATAGGCTCCGCAGACTTAGCCGCTTTCTTTGCTTCGCTTTCAGCAAGCAACTTCTTGACGACTTTACGGCAAATCTTGCCAACATCGCGTTCAAGAGAACGAACACCCGCTTCTCGCGTGTAATAGCGAACGATGTCACGAATCGCAGACTCTTCGACAATCAACTCTTCTGCTTTGACGCCATTGTTTTTCATGACCTTTGGAATCAGGTGATCCAAGGCAATGTGTATTTTTTCATCCTCGGTGTAACCAGAAAGACGAATCACTTCCATCCGATCCAGCAATGCTGGAGGAATGTTAAGTGTGTTACTTGTTGCCACAAACATGACATCCGAGAGGTCGAAATCAACCTCGACATAGTGATCCTGAAAGGTATGATTTTGCTCGGGATCCAGAACCTCAAGCAAAGCCGAGGCTGGATCGCCTCGAAAATCCATCCCTAACTTGTCAATTTCATCGAGCAAGAAAAGAGGATTTCGTACAGCGACCTTAGACATGTTTTGCAGGATTTTTCCAGGCATCGAACCGATATAGGTACGACGATGTCCACGAATCTCGGCTTCATCGCGCACACCACCTAGAGCCATACGAATAAACTTGCGATTAGTGGCTTTGGCAATGGATTGACCTAACGAGGTTTTGCCCACGCCTGGTGGGCCTACCAAACACAATATAGGAGCTTTAACTTTGTCGACGCGCTGTTGAACAGCCAGATATTCAAGGATGCGCTCTTTGACCTTATCCAGACCATAATGATCGTTATCAAGCACACTTTCGGCATTTGGAATCGAATTATTGACCTTGCTCTTTTTGCGCCATGGTAAAGCAATGACGGTGTCAATATAGTTGCGGACAACAGTCGCCTCGGCTGACATAGGCGACATTAGTTTGAGTTTTTTAAGCTCACCATCCACTTTTTTACGTGCGTCTTTAGGCAGATGAGCTGCTTCGATTTTTTTCTCGAGCTCTTCGATATCAGCGCCCTCTTCGCCTTCGCCCAACTCCTTTTGAATGGCTTTGACCTGCTCATTTAAATAATAATCGCGCTGACTTTTTTCCATCTGCTTTTTGACGCGACCACGAATCCGCTTTTCAACTTGCAGAATATCAATTTCAGTCTCAAGTTGAGACAATAAGGCTTCAAGACGCTCAGAAGTCGAAATGATTTCAAGCATCTTTTGCTTTAGTTCGAGCTTGAGGGGTAAATGCGCAGCGATGGTATCAGCGAGACGACCCGCATCATCGATTCCCGCTAGAGAAGTCAGAATCTCGGGAGGAATTTTTTTATTGAGTTTCACATACTGTTCGAACTGACTGACGATCGCGCGCCGAAGAGCCTCGATCTCCGCACCTGTCGTGGTGTCCGGTGCAAGAGGCACTAACTCAGAAGTAAAATGCGTATCAGCGTCCTGGATGGTGGTGACACGTGCACGCTGAGCGCCTTCGACGAGCACTTTAACTGTCCCGTCAGGCAGCTTCAGCATTTGAAGAATCGTGGCAACGCAGCCGATTTCATAGACATCCTCAGGGGTCGGATCGTCTTTCCCAGCAGATTTTTGCGCCGCCAACATAATACTTT
>JBILJA010000039.1:0-17051 GCA_044368775.1 Burkholderiaceae bacterium | reverse complement strand
ATGACTTTGCATTAAATAGCGCTCCGCAATTTTCTATCTGGGATGGGGGCGGGATAGATACGCTAGATGTTTCGGGGTTCAACCAACAACAAATCATCAATTTGAATCCCGGTACATTTTCAAATATTAGCGGCCAAATTTATAATATTTCGATTGCGCTCAATGTCAGTATAGAAAATGCTGTCGGAGGATCGGGAGATGACTACATATATGGCAATGCCGTAGGGAATAGGATTCATGCTGGCGCAGGTCATGACAGTATCAAAGGCGGTTACGCGAATGACTATATCGATGGTGGACAAGGTATCGATACCGCCATTTACACCGGCGCCTCCTATCAATACGGAGGCAGTAAATCAAGTGGAACCGTGATCGATTCGGTTGACAGTCGCGATGGCTTGGACATCCTCGTAAACGTCGAGCGTCTTGCCTTTACCGACACCATGGTAGCGCTTGATACTGCCTTCAATGAAAATGCTGGTAATACCTATCTTCTTTATCAAGCCGCCTTTGATCGAGCCCCTGATGTGGAAGGCCTGGGTTATTGGATTGGTGAAGTGGATAACGGCGCCAATATAGTGAGCGACGTTGCTCTGAACTTTATCCTAAGTGAAGAGTTCATTAGTCTGTATGGTGCTAGTATTGAAGTGCCCGAGTTTATAACTCTGCTCTACCAAAATGTCCTGGATCGTACTCCCGATGCACCCGGTTACATATACTGGTTGAATGAGTTTGCCGAAGCGGGTGACTCTTTAGCTTACCGCGCAGGTCTCCTCAATAACTTTGCCATCTCTGCAGAGAACATCGGGAATGTAGCGGATCAGATTGTGAATGGCATCCAATATCAGGCGTTTGTGGTGTAGAGGGGCATCGAATGGCGAAGCCTCCGATGTTGATTAAGGTTTATGGGCCTTCGCGATACGGTTTACCGTGACAGTTATCCCATTTCAAAACAGGTCTGCTTTTCTTTCTACCTATGCTTCCATATCCTGACGCTCTGTGGCAAATAATCCTAATCGCAGTGCTATTAATTGGCGCAGTCATCACTGCTGTTCATCAAGCCGAAGTGATTGCACACAAAGTAGGCGAACCCCTTGGCACGCTTGTATTAGCGGTGTGTGTCACGATTATCGAGGTCGCTTTAATCGTTTCAATTATGTTGTCGGCAGGTGCAGAAGACGGCGCATTAATCGCTCGCGACTCTGTCTTTGCGGCTGTCATGATTGTCATGAATGGCGTGATAGGAGTATCAATACTATTAGGCTGCTTACGGCACCACATCCTATCGTTTCGCGTTGAGGGCAGCAACTCGAGCTTGACCGTCTTGATTGCATTGGCAGTCATGACCCTAATCGTTCCAAATTTTACAACTACAACATTAGGCCCAACCTTTTCAGATAGCCAATTAATATTTGCTGGCGTTTTGTCATTGGTGTTGTATGGTACGTTTGTATTTGTACAAACCATTCGCCATCGCGATTATTTTCTGCAACAAAACGATGTTGAATTGACAATTCCCAAAATTCATTTACCTCCCCCCTCAAATGCAAAAACATTTGTCAGCGGAATTTTGTTACTCATTTCGCTCGTTGCAGTCGTGCTACTGGCCAAAGCCTTGAGCCCCTCCATTGAGCTCGCGATTGATACGATGGACGCACCGCGCGCAGTCGTGGGCATTGCAATCGCTTTACTGGTCTTGTTGCCTGAGGGTGTTGCTGCAACGCGTGCTGCAATCGATAATCGTCTACAAACCAGTTTAAATCTGTCCATTGGCTCGGCGCTAGCAAGCATTGGACTCACGATTCCATCCGTTGCTTTCGTTTCGATCGTGTTTGATTTACCCCTCAGCTTGGGTGTCGATGCATTGGGAATGACGTTTTTAGCGCTGACGTTTTTACTCAGTATTTTGACTATCGCGGTCGGTCGAGCAACAGTGCTTCAAGGCGCAGTCCATTTGGTGATATTTGCCGCATATTTATTTTTGAGTCTGGTTCCCTAAAATTACTATACGAAAAGCTGATTGATTCAATCAGAGTTTGCAGGTTGTATATGTGCGCAATCATTGCAGAAGCTCTCTCCCAGCTTCCAGCTGGCTATCCTCAATTTCCAGATCATGGCACATACTGCACGGTAGTTGCGGATAAAGCATCTTTTAATTGCAATCTTCAGATTGCTCAAACTGGGGATATCCTTGACAATGAGTCTATTAAAAATCTAATGCTCGCCTGGATCAATGATTTTTTTCATGCTTTTTATGGAGTAAGCCATGTCTGACGCACCCATTGCCTTGACAACTAGAGATTTCGCTAGGGGATATTTAGGTGAGTCTAATAGTAAAGACTACTTTACGCTGGCGGTGACTGCGGGACAAACTTACTCAATTGCAGTAATAGGAATAGGCCAAGATCCATTGCCCGAAGTGACTGTTAGCGCAGTTGATGAGCAGGGTTCTCCTGTTACTTTAGATGTCAATGGTGCAGTTCCAAATTGGTTTGAAAAAAAATTCACTGCAAACACTTCTGGCAATATCACTTTTGAACTTACACCAACAGATTCTGATTCTAGCGGTCAATATGGACTAAAAGTCACCGAAGGTTTACAGAATGACTTTAGTACTTTAATGGGAGTTGGGGCGTTATACGGAAGTGGTGCTTGGGGAGGTGGAGAAGGACAAGGCACAACAGTGACATATGGTTTTAGGGCCTCACAGGCTCCTTATGTTATTGAAGGTGAGGACCTGACTACTTTTAGCTTACTGACTGCAACACAGATGGATGCAGTTAATCATGCTTTAAACCTATGGTCCGAGGTTAGTAATATAAAGTTTCAAGCGATTAATCCGGGTGGGTATACCGACGATGCAACAATCCTATTCAGCAATAATCTAGACACAAGTCCAGGTGGTGCATTTGCAATCGAACCAGTAAACAAAGGGGATAGAAGGAGTGAAAGTAAAGAAGGGGATGTTTGGTTTAATTTAAACGAGGTATTCAAAGAGGTTGCACCAGTACAGGGTACGTATTCTTATTTTACGGTTATGCACGAAATTGGCCATGCCCTCGGTCTGTCGC
The DNA here is from genome assembly GCA_044368775.1 of Burkholderiaceae bacterium. Classification (GTDB taxonomy): domain Bacteria; phylum Pseudomonadota; class Gammaproteobacteria; order Burkholderiales; family Burkholderiaceae_B; genus Zwartia. The sequence continues at coordinate 13,980 of JBILJA010000039.1, read as the reverse complement.
ATCCAGGCCCCTATAATGCGGATGACTCAGTCATTACGTACGAAAATAGCGCAAAATTTATTCAAGATAGCGCGCAATTCACAATAATGTCGTATTTTGCTGGCCTAAAAACCGGGCAATCGCCGGGAACCTGGACTGACTCTAACACTCCACAATTATTTGATATTCTCGCGATACAAAATTATTACGGCCCTAATATGCAAACGCGCGCCGGCGATACGGTTTATGGTTTTGGTTCAAATGCTGGGCCAATCTATGACTTTGCATTAAATAGCGCTCCTCAATTTTCTATCTGGGATGGGGGCGGAATAGATACGCTAGATGTTTCGGGGTTCAGCCAACAACAAATCATCAATTTGAATCCCGGTACATTTTCAAATATCGGTGGGAAAATTTACAATATTTCGATTGCGCTCAATGTCAGTATAGAAAATGCTGTCGGAGGATCGGGAGATGACTATATATATGGCAATGCCGTAGAGAATAGGATTCATGCTGGCGCAGGTCATGACAGTATTAAAGGCTGTTACGCTAATGACCATATCGATGGTGGAGAGGGTATCGATACCGCCATTTACACCGGCGCCAGCTATCAATATGGAGTCAGTAAATCAAGTGGAGTCGTGATCGATTCTGTTGATAATCGCGATGGCTTAGACACCCTTATTAATGTCGAGCGTCTTGCCTTTACCGACACTATGTTAGCGCTCGACACCGCATTCAATGAAAACGCCGGTAATACCTATCTTCTTTATCAAGCCGCCTTTGATCGAGCCCCTGATGTGGAAGGCCTAGGTTATTGGATTGGTGAAGTGGATAACGGCGCCAATATAGTGAGCGACGTTGCACTGAACTTTATCCTAAGTGAAGAGTTCATTAGTCTGTATGGTGCTAGTATTGAAGTGCCCGAGTTTATAACCCTGCTCTACCAAAATGTCCTAGACCGTACTCCTGATGCACCCGGTTACGCATATTGGTTGGATGAGTTTGCCACCGCCGGTGACTCTTTAGCCTACCGCGCAGGCTTACTCAATAACTTTGCCATCTCCGCAGAGAACATCGGGAATGTAGCGGATCAGATTGTGGATGGTATCCAATATCAGGCATTTGTATTGGGGTGAACACCCGCGTTTCATTTATTCACCTTCAATGGTGATGAAGTTTCGTTGAGCAGTGTAGTGGAGTGCAACATCGTCAGTCGTAAGCGCGCAGCCAGATAAACTGATGTCTTAGAACCTGTAGCCTAGACCTACAAGAAGATTCATACTATTAGCTTTAAATGATCCAGTCGTATTCACGTAAGTCTCGCCAATCTTGCTTTTGTTCAAACTGGCATTGCCAAACTTTGTATAGTTTGCTTCTCCAAATCCATACCATCCACCAGAGATGATTTGCTTGTAGCCTAGACCTAAAGAATACCCATTCATCTGTATAGTTCGTCCATCCGTGCTGATGGTTGCACCGGTATATCCAATCTTAGCGTAAACCATTTTATCCTTCTCAATGAGAAGACTGGGTGAAACGAAAATATTGAATAAATCTTTTCTGAGATAATTTTTAGTGACTGAAAGCTCACCTATGAACGTGCTGATTAACGCTGTGTAGTCAGAGTGCCCTTGAATGGGTGAGTACTCAGCGCCAATTCCCAGCAAAAAATTTGGCGTCAAAGGAAAGTTATATCCAACCCCTAGGACGCCTGCAAAACCTTCAGGATTTTTACCCGAGGCCGAGTAGTTATATCCGAGAACTGTTCCGCCTGAAAAGAGTGGCGATACCTTCTCATAACCAATACCTGCTTGGGCGTAGAATCCCTCAAAACCGCTTTGTGCTTGAGCGTTACCAACTGTGCCCGCAATAAGTACCGTCATGAAAAGCTTTTTCATTTTTTCTCCGATATGCGTTGGATCATATTAAGCCATTCGCAATATGTAGAGCCAGATAAAGTTGTTGTGCTCCATGATCGGTTAGGAAGATTCGAGGATTGTTTGTTGCCTATTCAGACTTTCGTCAGTAATATTAAAGGATTCTTATTTTCTATAAGCCTTTACCATCGAGCCCGTTCTTTCAAGCCGCGACGACGAGTCGGCCTTCTTTCCGTTCGGTCCGCTTTATCCGTTTCCCTCGAGATTCGCCAATGTCGGGCGTAACACTTCCGTGGGTTCCGGCATGTCGCAGGGCTATCGCATGCACTATATCGACGAAGGCATCGGCCCCGTCATAATATGCCTGCATGGCAATCCCACTTGGGGTTTTCTGTTCCGTAATTTAGTCGCCAGTCTGCGGCATAACTTCAGGGTCATTGTCCCTGATCATCTCGGCTGCGGTCTTTCCGATAAGCCCTCGGATGTCTTCTTCTGCGCAGCCGATCGCATTGCCCATCTTGAGGAACTCCTCGACCACTTAAACGTCGACAGCTTTTCGTTAGTAATGCATGACTGGGGTGGTCCGATTGGTACTGGCCTCGCGGTGCGTCGTCCCACCTCTGTTGAGCGGCTGCTCTATTTCAACACCACCCTCGCTGAGACGTCCTTGCTTCCTAGGACAATCAAGCTGGCGGCGTCACCCTTGATCGGTAGACTATTGACACAGCACACGATGAGTTTCGTCAAATTACTGACTTCGCTCGGTGTTTCCTACGCACTTCCGAAGGAGATCAGGGAAGGCTACCACCGCCCCTACCGTACCCAAACCAGTCGCCGGGCCATTTTGGGTTTCGTTCGTGATATCCCGTTTTCTCGCTCCCATCCCACAGCGGTTTTGATGAACGATGTGGTGGCTCGACTGCCGACGTTGTTAGACAAGCCGGTGAAAATTTTATGGGGAATGAAAGATCCATGCTTTCATCCGGGTATTTTTCATCATTTCGCCGCCCACTTCCCTCAGGCTGACTTGGTGCAAATACCCGAAGCCTCTCACCTCCTGCTCGAAGATGCCTCTGTTGAGATCATCGCAGCGGTAAATGATTTCTTGCGGCCGCTCGTGTCTAGCTCTGCTGGCGAGCTTGGTCTAGGGCCAATTGCTTGCGAAAGAGAGTTGAGTGAAGATTCAGGTGTCAAGCCTCGTGCCATGCGGGTTGACCCCTCTGAGGATCCACGGCTACAGGGGAGTGGACTCTATCGAGCACTGCATGTGGCGGCTGCGGCGATGCCGCGGGTGCCGGCAGTGACGAAAGTATCCTTCCCTTCGTGGGGCGATCGTCCGCGGTACGATGTGATCGATTTTGCAGCCCTGAGTGATCGCATCAATGCATACGAACACGGTCTAGCAGCGATCGGCCTAAGGGCTGGCGATCGTGTGATCATGCTCGTGAAGCCAGGTGCGGACTTTCTCGCGCTGAGCTACGCAGTGATGGGTCGCGGTGGTATCCCCGTGTTCATTGATCCAGGAATGGGTATTGATGCGGTGTTGGCTTGCATGCATGAAGCTCAGCCAAGCGGATTTATCGGCGTGCCAAAGGCTCATCTGCTTCGGCTCAAGGCCTCAGATTTATTTGGTTCGCTCCGTTTCTGCATCGTCGCCGGAAGGCTGCCGGTGTTTGGTGCGATGCGACTGAGTGACCAACTCAAGCCTGGGGTGAGTCTGCCAGTGCCGATTCCACGGCAGCCAGAAGACGCTGCCCTCGTGGCCTTCACGTCGGGTGCAACCGGTCGGCCAAAAGGCGTTATTTTCACCAACCGCATGCTCACTCAGCAGCTCGCTGTGTTTCGCGACAAGTTTGGCTTTCGCGCCGGTGAGCAAGATCTGTCGCTACTGCCTATTTTTAGCCTCTACACTTCGGCCCTTGGCGTGGGGAGCATCTTTCCCCCGCTCGACCCTAGTCGTCCTCTTTCGCTGGTGCCCAAGCAGATCATCCATGTGATGCGCGACCTCGGGAATCAGACATCTTTTGGCTCACCGACGCTTTGGGCCAAGCTCGCCCTTTATTGCCAGCAGACGGGCACGTCGTTGCCGCAGTTGCGTCGGGTGTTTGTTGCGGGTACGTCTGTCTCGCCGGAAATACTTGATCTCCTTAAAGTCGTGTGCCCGCAGGCGGAGAGCTTCACTCCGTACGGTGCAACTGAGGCGCTGCCAGTCACGCTCGCAGCTGCAACCGACCTAAGCCACTATCCAATGGTGTCTGCGTTATCTGGCGAACAGGGCACTCCCGTTGGTCGAGCTATTGAATGTGTACAACTCCGTGTCGTACAAATCTTGGATGGGCGGACAGATGCATTGCTTGTTGACTGCCCGGAGCGAGTAATCGGCGAAATCCTCGTCAGTGGTGAGACGGTTAGCCGCGAGTATCTTTCGCGTCCTGAGGCGACCGCGGGTGGGCGTGTCTGGCATCGCATGGGCGACATGGGATATCTAGACGGCAGCGGCCAACTCTTCTTCTGTGGCCGCAGGGTCCACATGGTCGTTACACCAGAACGGGTATTTCATAGCGTGCCTGTGGAGAATGTCTTCAACGGTCACCCGGAGGTCAGCCGTACGGCACTTATCGGCGTGGACGGCCTACCGGCACTTGTTGTCGAACCGCGATCACGGTTGCTCGATTTGGCAGCCCGTCGCCGACTCGCCGGTGAACTCCGGAGCCTCGGTGCAGCTGATTTAGTCACCTCACCCATAAAGCGGTTTTATTTTCACCCTTCTTTCCCTGTCGATGCTCGTCATAATGCCAAGATCTTTCGTGACCGGCTCTCGGTCTGGGCGTCCACGCAGATGGCAATCGAGATTGACGATTCCACGATTGATCTCGGAGGCCTCGTATGAAAGTACTCGTTACCGGGGCGGGCGGTTTTGTCGGTGGTGCGCTTTGTCGGCAACTGCGAGATCTTGGTCACGACGTCACGGGGCTCGGCCGCCGGGCCAATTCAGGTCTAACCGCTCTTGAGTCCGAGGGCATCCGTACCGTGATCCATGATCTTTCCTTGCTAGAGGGGGTGAGTGATCTGGCAAGGCTCTTTGTCGACGTCGACTGCGTTTTTCATGCGGCGGCGCACGTAAAAATGTGGGGACCGCGCGAGGCGTTTGTCCGCGGTAATATCCAGGCCACCAACAATGTCATCTCGGCCTGCCGAATAGCGGGTGTATCAAAACTTGTGTTCACCAGTTCGCCGAGCGTGATTGCTTCAGATCATAATCTTCGGGGTGTTGACGAGTCAGTCCCTTATCCGAGTCAGTATCGGGCTTACTACCCGGAAACAAAGGCGATTGCGGAGCGGGCAGTACTTTCGGCACACAGTCCGACCCTGCGGACAATTGCGTTGCGACCGCATCTTATCTTTGGTCCCGGAGATACTAATCTCGTGCCAACTATTCTGAATCGGGCTCGTGCTGGAAAGCTTGTGCAGGTGGGTGACGGCAAGAATCTCGTCGACCTTACGTATATTGACGACTGTGTCTCGGCTCACGTGCTCGCGGCAGCGGCCCTCGACGAACGTCCAACTACTGGTGGAAGGGCATTTTTCATCAGCCAAGGGACGCCTGTCCCGCTATGGGAATGGATCGCAAGAATCTTGATACTGCATGATGCACCCCCGGTGCAGCGGCAGCTTTCAGCATCCTCTGCGCAGTTTTTGGCGACGATTGCCGAGACTGTTTGGAGAACCGTCCGTCTCTCCTCAGATCCGCCGTTGACTAGGTTTCTGGTCAAGGAAATGTCGACCGACCACTATTTTGACATTAGCGCTGCGCGACATGAACTCGGCTATGTTCCCACCTGCACAGTCTGGGAGGCAACTGAAAAAATGACAGCTCGCTAAAACGTAATATTTAAACCTCGGACAGAGGCCTGTTAAAAAAAATTACCATTGAAATCCGAGAAATCGTGCGTTGAGCCCGCTGCCAAATGCGGTGAGAAGAACCTTTTGGTCCGGCTGGATGTTTTTCTCAATAGCACCGATCGCCAAGGCCGCGGGCAAGGCGGCCGAGACCATATTGCCATAACGCTTGTAGATCGCAAAATCTTTGTCGAAGTCTAGGCCCATCTCGCCATAAAACGCCTCGTTAACCTGCCGACCGACTTGATGGCAGAAGACGTGGTCTATTTGATCTTTTGACCACCCGAGCGACGCGGTGATGTCGGGAAAGGCACGCCCGCCAAGCTTTGCAGCAGCAATCATCAGTTGGGCCGCGTCAGAGGTCATGATGGGTGCAATCTCCTCTCCTTGGCCAACGCTAAAGTCGCCGTTGCCGATGCAGAGATTGTGGTGTTGTGATGCCGAGCGCGCTGCGCCCCCTATAAACTTGTGACCGCTTGTCGCGATGCTTTCGTGGCACATTACAGCTGCTACGGCGCCGCAGCCTAACGTGAGGGTGGGAAGCATCTGTAGGAGTTTTTGACGAGTGATGCTGTGATCGCCTAGCAGCTGCTCGCAGGTGGTGTTCACCACCTTTGAGATGTTCTCTCCGGAACAGATGATTCCTGCCTGCACGGTGCCCGCCTCAATGAGATGGGCGAGCATGATCATACCGTCGCTGAACCCGATGCAGGCGTTAGTGATATCGAGTGCCAGCGACTCCTCGGGGATCCTGAGATTGTGGTGCACAAGGCAGGCGGTGGCCGGCTCGAAAAAATCTCGCGACACGGAGCAGTTGATGACGGCACCAATTTGGTCGGGACGAAAGCCCGAGCGATCGAGGGCCTCGCGTGCGGCTAGGGTGGCGACGGAGCTAGGAGTGACGTCTGGGGCCCACATACCCCGAGTGCTTACGCCGCTAACGCGTTCAAGGGTGCCTATCGGAATCTTTAGTCGCGTGTAGACCGGTGCAATCTGATCCTCGATTTCCGCGGAAGACAATAGTGTGGTCGGGAAATGCATACCGAACGATTCAATGCAGACATGCTTGAACAGAAACGAAACCATCAAATGCTCCTCTACTGCCCAATTATAAAGTACCTAAAGAAGTTCTTTATTAAACACAAAGTCGATGCCATTGCACCCTCACTGTCTGAGTCGCTACTTGTTTATAGATACTTCATAGCCTTTTCTTCAACGAATGACTAGAGCGTGCAGGGTAGTTGCGGGTAAAGCATCTTTTAAGTGCAATCTTTAGATTGCTCAAACTGGGGATATCCTTGACAATGAATCTACCCCGCTTCCAGAGAGCAGAAAAAAAGTCACTCCTTTGTACTGAAAGTTGTGTCGGTTTCGCCCGATTACACTGGGCCATCTTTAAGCATTAATTTTTAACCAAATAACATACCATAAGGAGGTGAAGGCTTAATAATTCGCACAGAGTTTCAATTGCTTTATAAAAAAGTATGACAAAAAAATTACAACTGGAGACTCCAAAAATGTTAAAAATCATTGCTCAATCATTAGGTACTGCACTTTTAATTGCATCATGTCCTAGCTTGGCAGCACAACCTGCTTTAGTTGACCGTACCATTACTTTGAAAAACGTCTCTGATGCAGAGCAAGCGTGGTGCAACGCGCTGATAGATATCAGTTCAGTCAATGCAAAGGAAGGTCAGGCTGCAGCCAAAAAATTGGCTGAAAAAGTGCTTGATTCTGCATATGGTTATCAGCTTGGAACCGTTGCGTTTAAGCCTACCCTTACCGTTAATCCGCAGACTTTTAGAACGTCCCGAGCCGGCGCATTGGCCTACTTTGTTGGCGGCGATTCTGCATTTCCGAAGGATACGGGTTTTGCATTAAAAGATTGGACAAAGTGTGAGGTCACAAACGCAGCGGTTTTACTTCTCGGAAACTATGCAAACTCTATGGGCAAAGTTAAGATGACTGATAAAAAGGGCAGTGTCACTACCGTGGACAAAACATGGGGCTGGGTGAAAGACGATAAAGGTCAGATGCGTATTGTTTTGCACCACTCTTCTCTCGAATTCGCTGGGCAGTAAAAAAAAATTTACTCACTACGATATCTTCTAAGGATAGATCCGATCAGTTCAAATGGTTGATCTTGAAGGGTCGGATCATCGATTAGAAGAATCTCTTGAATACCTAATCAAAAGGTAGGCAGCAAAAGGTAAACAGTCATGACCCAGCGAACTACCCCTTTACTTCCCACCGACCCACTCTTTGGAGTGCAGTGGCATCTTTATAATACTGGTCAGATTGCTGGCGCTGTGGCTGGTCAGGATATCAACGTAATCGGCGTTTGGCCTGATTACAACGGCAAAGGCGTACTGATTGCAGCCATGGATGCCGGATTCGATGAGTCCCATCCCGACCTTACCGCCAACTATCGCGCCGACCTGTCTTGGGATCTTGCGCTCAATAGACCCGGTGCCAACACAGTCAATCGCGGAGACAATCATGGCATGCCGGTGGCTGGCTTATTAGTTGCAGTGGGAAATAATTCCATCGGTGGAATCGGTGTCGCTTGGGGTGCGGACCTAATCGGCTATCGTACCGATTTAGTGTTGTTGTTGGAGAACTTTCAGACTTACGTCTCCAAGCTCTTGGAAGTCAATGCTGCGATCAGTACCAACAGTTGGAGCGCTTCAAATAATCAGGCCGGCTTCGTGGCTGGAGCTCGAGAGCTTACATCTTCAGGCCGTGACGGGCTTGGCATCATTACCCTGTTTTCAGCTGGAAATGACCGAAAGGAGGGGTTTAACACTAACTACAGTTCAACTGCCAACAACCCTTTCACCATTTCTGTCGCTGCATCTAATGCGGATGGCTTGATCACCTCCTACTCCGCTCCCGGTGCCTCTATCCTTGTCTCGGCACCTGGTTCTGAACCTGATTCAATTGTGTCCATCGATCGACAAGGTGATCTTGGGTACAACCCGCTTGAGGGGGAGGCTGGCGATTACACCAACGCGCCTGGCTCAGAATTCAGCGGAACCTCAGCATCGGCGCCTATCGCCGCAGGCGTTGTCGCGCTCATCCTACAAGCCAACCCAAACTTGGGTTGGCGCGATGTGCAGGAGATATTGGTTTACTCCTCAAGGCGCGCGATCTTTCTTGACCAAGCAAGGGATTCGGTGAGCATCAACCACGCCAAAGACTGGAACGGTGGTGGTTTAGCCACGGGCTATGACTTTGGATTTGGCAATATTGATGCCTTGGCCGCTGTCAGGCTGGCCGAGAGCTGGCAGAAAACGAACACCACGGCCAATCAAGCGCTGATCGATGGCGCGGTTGGTGAAAGCAGGCTCACCGTGGCCGCAGGACAGGAGGCAAGAGCCACCGCCACGTTCAATGTGGGTAATCGGGTTGAGCAGGTGACTGTCACCGTGGATCTACAGGCTGCTCGCATGCAAGATGTGTCTCTAACATTGGTTTCCCCCAACGGCACCCGCAGCCTGCTTTTGGATCGGCCCCATCTCTTGACTCCAGAAGGCGTGCCAATCGATCCGCCGACTCATCTGGAGTTCACGACGATGAACACCGTTAGAAACTGGGGCGAGTCGCTTAAAGGCATTTGGACGCTTGAGCTTGCTAATGCCCAGACGGGAGATGTTGTTACTTTAAACAGCTGGTCTGTCCGTGCTTACTCTGCCGATGCTTCATCAGGCACCACACAAGTCTTTACCAATGAGTTTTCGAATTTCATAGCCCTAGAGTCAGACCGTATTTCTATCAGCTCAGCCAACGGCAGCATCATCAATGCAGGGGCGGTGAGTGCAGGCTCCGTTTTGGATGCCTCGGGCGGACCGTCTAATATCGGTGGCAACGCCGTGACCCTGATCGCACCTGAAGCGTTTACGGCACTCATCACAGGTGATGGTGATGATGTGATCATCGGTAACTCGCTCAATAACCTCATCATGGGGGGGCGAGGCAACAATATACTTGACGGTAAAGCTGGTGAGGACGAAGCGCTCTACATAGGCGGCCGCTCTCTTTACAACTTACAAAAGCTGACTGATGGCTATCAGATCACCTCAAACGTGATCTCGGGAGGTGGTACAGATAGTGTGTTCAATGTTGAACACTTCAACTTTGGGACCACTTCTTTGCTCGCCAAATCGGCGCTGGATCAGACGCAGACATTTGCTAGCTTCTATGACGCTTTGTTCGATCGTTCAGCCGATGGAGAGGGCCTACGCTATTGGGTAGACGACTATTTTGAAAAGGGACAAACAATACTCGATGTAGCACTCAATTTCGTCATGGCCCCCGAAGATAACGTCACTTTATTAGACAACCAAGAGTTTGTTACTCGTCTCTATAACTATGGCCTTGAGCGAGAGCCTGATGCGTCGGGTTTCGAGTACTGGATCAACGAATTGCAAACTCAAAAATCTAATCGCGGTGAAATTCTTTTGGGATTTGTTCAGTCAAACGAGTTTATTAACAATAGACTTGATTTAGTTTCAATTCAGGTGTCACAGCTTGGTGATATTTGGGCTTGACGATTATTTGTAGATTGAGTTTTTGAAATAAGAATGACATTTTCAATACTTAACCAAAAAGGATTTGTTAATGACACAACGCACCACCATACTACTTCCCACCGATCCACTCTTTGGCGTGCAGTGGCATCTTTATAATACTGGCCAGATTGCTGGCGCTGTGGCGGGTTACGATATTAACGTTATTGGTGTTTGGCCTGACTACACAGGCCAGGGAATTGTGGTGGCGGTATTTGATGACGGATTTGATCAAACGCACCCGGATCTCATTACCAATTACCGTGCGGACCTATCGTGGGACTTCATTCTTGATAAAGCTGGTGCCCAAGCCGTTGCCATTGACGATGAGCACGGTACCGCAGTTGCGGGCTTAATTGGCGCAAGCGCCAACAACCAAATCGGGGGCGTTGGAGTCGCCTGGGATGCGAGCTTGATTGGGTACAGAGGCCTCGATAATAGGTCGACCGAAAACTTCTCAAAAGCCGTCATCCGGATGTTGGATGCCGAGGCAGATATCAGCAGCAACAGCTGGGGTACGGGGGCACGTTGGGCTTTTGAAGAACAGTCTGATCAGCCTAGTTTTGTTGAAAGTACCCGCAATCTAGCCACCATTGGGCGCGAGGGCTTGGGCACTGTCGTGCTATTTAGCGCGGGCAACGATAGAACGGCAGTGAACAACACAAACTACGACCCGTCCACTAACATTCCTTACTTGATTGCCGTGGCTGCCGGCAAAGCAGATGGATTGATCACTAGTTACTCTACACCGGGGGCCTCGGTTCTCGTGACCGCGCCTGGGTCCGATCCCGACTCTATTGTGACGACCGACTGGCAGGGTGCTGATGGCTACAACAAATCGCCTGGCGAGGCTGGCAACTATACCGACCGCGCCAGAGATCTCTTCAACAGTAAAGATACTTTTTTTTCCGGGACCTCTGCCGCTGCACCTATCGCGGCTGGCGTTGTTGCATTGATGTTAGAAGCAAACGCCGAGCTTGGCTATCGAGATATTCAAGAAATACTCGTCTACTCATCAAAGCGAGCTGTGTTTCTTGACGCCGCAGGTGTGCCATCTGATGTCAACCAAGCCGTCGACTGGAATGGCGGTGGCTTATTAACAGGCTACGACTTTGGATTTGGTAACATCGATGCGCATGCGGCCGTGCGACTTGCTGAGTCATGGCAAAAGACCAGCACAACAAATAACCTCGCCTTGATTGATGGAGTTGTTCAGACGCAAAGCCTTGCGATCAATGTGGGTAGCGAGGCACAAGCTGTTGCTGTCTTTACGCAAGACAACCGAGTTGAGCAAATAACCGTCAGTATTGATCTACAAACTGACCGCCTCCAAGACGTACGATTAGAGCTTGTCAGTCCAGGTGGTACGCGAAGTATCCTGATTGATGAACCTCCAAGTGTGCGTGATGAGAATGATGAGCCCCTCCTTCCAACAAATTTGCGCTATACCTTAAATACCGTGCGCAACTGGGGTGAGTCATTGGAGGGAGAGTGGACTCTGCGGGTAACTAACGCAGCAACTGGGGCGCCCGTCACCCTCAATAATTGGTCAATCAAAGCTTACGCAGCTGATTCGGCCGCTCCCACGGTTCAAGTTTTCACGGATGAGTTTGCGACCTTCGCGGCGCGGAATGCATCTCGACTCAGTATTGAGTCGGTCAATGGCATAGATTTGAATGCCTCTGCTGTGACAGCGGATTCAATTTTTGATTTGTCTGGCGGTACTTCGCAAATTGACGGGGTAGAGATCTTGCTGGTAGACCCACAAGCTTTTCATGGACTGTTCGCGGGTGACGGTAATGATCATCTGATCGGCAATGCGTTAGACAACCAACTCATGGGAGGCCGAGGAAGCAATTTGATTGATGGCGGCGCTGGCTCGGATACGGCTCTTTATATCGGTGGACGCTCTTCCTACAGTGTTCAACTCACCGAGCAAGGCTACGAGGTTATCTCCCTTGTATTGTCCGGCGGGGGTTCAGACGAATTGGTTGATATTGAGTCGTTCAGTTTTGGAACCACTTCTTTGCTCGCCAAATCGGCACTAGATCAGACTCAGACAATCGCTAGTTATTACGATGCCATGTTTAACCGTGGAGCGGATGAAGAGGGTCTGGTCTACTGGATAGGCGATTACTTTGACAAGGGAATGAGCGAAGCACAGATTGCGCAGGGATTTGCCAACGCCAGCGAAGACGGCGTGGCCTCACTCACCATTGATGAGTTTGTAACGCGCCTCTATGAATTTGGCTTAGAACGAAGTCCGGATGAGGCTGGTTTTGAGTACTGGACCAGCCAGCTAAATACCCAACAAGAAAGCCGCGGTTCTGTTTTGCTGAACTTTGTGATTTCGCAAGAGTTTGTCTACAACCAGTTGGATCTCGTGTCCATGCAGGTTTCGCAGCTCGGTGATATCTGGGCTTGATCAACTGCTTCATAGGTTGATTAAGACTAGGTATGAGTTCACCGACTTACAAAAAAGGCCTTAAGACTAATACGTCCTAAGGCCTTTTCGTTTTGTAATAATTACTTCAATATTTCTGCTGTTAAATCATTTTTCGGGAACGGTAACTTGTCAATGACCCATGTTCTTGATTTCCCAGATTTGAACACCTGATTGAGATCAATCTCTATAAAGTTTGTACGATTTGCATAGTTTGTAATCTTCATACGGTTATTGTTCAAATCTTTCAGATTGACCCATTGCGTGTAGTCGGAAAAAACTTGCTTACCATCTGTAGAGCGGGCAACGCCAGCAGGCATGTCAACGTTATTCAAGAAATGCCCAGCCAATTGAACCGCTTCTGTACTATTGGATGCTTGATAAGCAAACTGCTTGAGATAGACTTGTCTGACAAAACGCGAAGGGGGGGTGTAATCTGCAGACAGTCCCATCAAACCGCCGCCCTGTCCAAGCTCTGTCACGTTTGTACCCTTTACTGAGACAGAGGGTGTTGCAGTAGCGGTCAGCGATAAATAGTTTCTAACATTGTTGAGATGCCAGTCATAGGTGGGTGCGTTGGTTAATACGCCCGCTACGTTGTCATGAATCACCATTTGACCTTTCACAAACTCTACGATGATGCTGTCACCGCTTCGATCGGTTAAGACGTAATGTAACCAGGGCGGTGTTGGGATACCTTTGACTTCGCTTGCGTCATACCAGACTTTATATTTTGGGATTTCAGTGCGCAGCTCTTTGACGGATCCAAACATGCCTAAGATAAAGCCTCCAAAGTTAATCACTGAAACATAGTCTTTATCTTGGGGTGTAACGGTTTGGTACTCAGAAAAACCAGGCAAAAAATTACCGCTTATGGCCAGACCCGCCTCATTTTGCCCCTCTAAAAATGCAGGCGAACCTTCCAACACCCCAGGGGCAATCCCCACGAAAGCATATTTACTAGAGAGGTTTTTCGCAGGGAGTTTCATTGAAGCGGGTGCAGTCATCGGAATGTTTGTGCCCTTTGGGTTTGCAATCAGCTCCCACTTCATGTCAAACGCCCACTCCATGGTTCTTCCCGCAACAACAGAGCCATCTTTTGCGATGACATTCACGGCTGTACATGCATTGCCAATCAAGGGGGTAAACGCGAAAGTGGTTGCAACGAATGCTGCAACTATTTTTTTGATAAATTTTTGTTTCATAG
>JBILJA010000160.1:0-5190 GCA_044368775.1 Burkholderiaceae bacterium | reverse complement strand
GCGATACGAGAAGGGCTTTTCGCTGCATTCCATACCCAGTCCGCACGCGCGCCCCACGTTGCTTCGTCATAACGCAACCCAAGCAAAACCTTGAGGGGTTGGATCGAATCAAGAGGCTGCTTGCGACCCTTGATCGTGGAGTCCCCCTTTAAATAAGCAAAACCTGTCTCGAAGCCCCAGTTTTTGTCAAAACGCCAATCCGCTCTGGCGACGACACCTTGGATATGTGCGCGCGTCAGGTTGACATACTGATAAACGGTTGGATTTGAAGGCCGCCCTGCTCCACCTACGATTTGCTGGCTAATGAAATTTTTGTAGTGATTATCAAAGACTGAAAGCGAATAGCTGATTGACTCGTCAAAGCCTCTCAATCCAATTTCAATACTGTCGGCGTACTCAGGCTGTAGATTGGGATTACCGATACTGGTGTAGCCTGAAGCTAAATTTCTAAATCCGTTGTTGACCTGATCTGGCGTGGGTGCGCGAAATCCCTGTGCATATTGTGCATAGGGTGCAAACATAGGGTGCAAGGACCATACGGCACCGAGACGTGGAGTGACGGCCTGACCGGTTGAGGTGGTTGGTTGAGTTGGTTGGATGGGGTGCTGAGGTCCACCGCGATATGCTCCCTGCGCCAAATGATTTGAAGAGGGTGCAATGCGGTAATAGTCGAAACGTACTCCCGGCGTGATAGTGACATCCCCGAGCTCAATTTCACTTTGCAAAAAAGCACCACTGAGCGTGTAGAGCGTGTCCGGAAATGGTTTGTCGGGAAAAACGCCTCCATAAGGAGGAACCGTACCGTCGCGGACACCCCTAATATCCGCCTGGCTCCAGTCCACACCATACGTCAGCCGCTGGTCTAGGACGGTGGTCAAGTTGCTTTCAAATTGCGTCGCAGCACCCACAACGGACGTCTGATAGGTATTGTCACGCGTTCGTGGGCGGGCGCGATAGCGGTCTTCGGTTGCAAACTGATTGATCTGCGCATCCTGCCAATAGACGCGTGTTTCTGCCTTTTGAATCCAAGCTGCACTCAGATCACTATAACGATGCTCGATAGAGACACGATCGCGATTGATGCGATCCAAGGTCGAGAAACTCAAGGTCCCCAGTGGTCGGATGGGCGGTACTGCACGGGCCGAATAGACTTCGGTGGCTTGTGTCCGACGCTGGGATTCGAGTGTCAGCCCGAGCTGTTGCTGTGGATTGATCGTCAGTATCGCCTTGGCCAGCAAATACCGATTGTTGTAATCAACGGAATTAGGGGCGGTACGGTCGATATTGAGTGCCTGATTCGTGCCTTGGTTGCTGATGGCATGTCCTAGACGAAAGCTCCCGAGAATCATCCCCTGCCAGGGGCCGCGCTCTCCCGCCAGCCCCAAGGTACTGGACCAAGACCGGTCAACACCGGCATATCCAGTCCGTGCAAAGCCGCCCTGTTTGGTATTTTTTTTGTATAGGTCAGAAGGATGGAGTGTACGAAAACTCACCGCCCCCGCGAGCCCATCACTCCCATACTGTGTCGATGCGGGTCCTCTGAGCACCTCGACGGATTTGAGCCCATCCACATCTAGATAATCTGCACGCCCTGTCGTGAACGATCCGAAGGAAAACCCATTGGGTATGCGAATGCCGTCCATCAACATCAGCACCTGATTGCCACCTAACCCTCGGATGTTGACACCCGTGTTACCCGACCTCCCTGTTGAGGTGCCCGCATTGCTAAAACGAGTTGGCCCCGAAGGGACCGTGACGTCGAGCTCATGACGAAAAATTTCTTTTAAATCGCGTGCGCCTTCTCGTTCAATCGTCTCAGCCGTGATCACGGTGACCGACGCAGGGACCTCATCAACACGACGCTCCCCACGCGAAGCACTCACCGTCATTTCTTTGAGTTGGGTGAGCGAGTGTCCGGGACTCTGAGCGATCGCTGCCGCGCCATAAAAGCTCGCCGACAGACTGCATGTCAGTCCGATGAAAAGGTCTGAGGTGAAACGACGTGTGAAATGAATGGAACGAAAACTAAGGGCTCGAGCATCATGACAGCGCAGCATACGTGTGTCCTAAATGAATTTAGGCACTGGCTGGCGATGGCTGGCTTGTGCAACAAAAAGAGTTTATTTCGTCAGAATTAACTTACCTAGAGCGGTCTGACGTAACCGATACTGAGTACCTTGGTGCGTAATTTCTAGCTCAGTGGCGCCCGCAAACAACTGCTGACTCGACATACGCAACACGTGCTTGGCCGAGGAGTAAGCGTTAGACACAGAACGTGCTGGGAGACGGAACTGTTGCAACTCAGGCGGGTGGGACAGAGGAGAAGATCGTTTATCCATGCAAGCATTCTAAACGATAATGATTCTCATCTGAAGGATTTAATTGCAACAAAATGCTAATGCCGCGCCCACCCGCTTAGGGTTTAGTTGGAGCCGAAATACCCGCTACGATTGTCGACACATTGAGTTCGAACATTTTCAAATAGGTGTCAGCCTGCGTGCCCGGCACAGACAAGGCATCGGCATAAAGCGTGCCGCCAATTTTGGCGCCTGTATCCTTGGCCACACGCTCTAAGACACGCGGATCAGAGATATTTTCCGTAAAAATCGCGGTGACTTTGTTCTTTTTAATTTCATTGACGATACGCACGACATCCGCAGCGGAGGGCTCACTCGCTGTTGATAAGCCTTGCAATGGATAAAAATTCACCTTGTACGCGTGCGCGAAATATCCAAACGCATCATGGGAAGTAATCACGCGGCGACGCTCCATAGGCACAGCGGCAATGCGCGCCTGAGTGCTTTTCTCCAACGCATCAATCTGCTTGAGGTAGTCTGTCGCGCGAGACTGAAAGTCTGCGGAGTGCGCGGGCATGGCGGCACTCAAGGCGACTCGGATATTTTCAACATATTGCCGCGCGTTGAGCAAATTTTGCCATGCGTGCGGATCGGGCGCGGCATGGGAATGCTTGTGTCCATGGCCGTGATGACTTTCTGCCATCGGGAGAGTCTTGACGCCTTTGCTAGCGGTCAATACGGGCCCTTTATAGCCGGAGGATTTAATCAGGCGTCCCATCCATCCTTCAAAACCAAGTCCATTGACGACGACGAGTTTAGCGGACGCCAACCGTTTCGCATCAGCGGGGGTAGGATCAAAAACATGAGCATCTGAATTGGGCCCAACCAGACTGGTGACCTCCACATGCGGTCCACCGACTTGCTTGACCATGTCCGCGAGAATAGAAAAACTCGCGACGACGGGAAGCGGTTCGTTGGCCATGACTGGCGCAATGACGCTCATAAGAGTCATCGTTGCTAACAATCGTATTTTGGCGAGAAGCGTCTTGAGCATCATGATTCCTTGTGCTGTGGTGTGGGAAACAGAATTAATCGGAAGCTATCGCGAGTACCGAAGCACAGCGAAATCAAATAAAAGACCCCTGCAACTAGAACAATCGACGGCCCTGAAGGAAAATTGGCATGGTAGGACACCAACAATCCAAAGGCGCCGCTGAACCCACCGAAGCCGGCGGCGAGCAATGAACGGGTGACCACGCCGTAGCACCAAAATCTTGCGGCGGTGGCTGGCAACATCAACAAGCCGACCGCCATCAATGTGCCAAGCGCCTGAAAAGCAGACACTAAATTGAGCACCACCATCAGCATAAAAAGCTGATGGACCATGGCACCACGCCCACCGACCGAGCGCAGAAAGCCGGGATCAAAACACTCCAGCATTAAGGGACGCCAAATCACGGTCATGAGTAATAGTGAAGCAGTCGAAGCGCCCGCAATCATCAACAATGATTCCGCATCAACGGCCAACACGCTTCCAAACAAGAAGTGCAACAAGTCAACTTTGCTGCCTGAAGTAGAGATCAGCAGCACCCCTAAGGCGAGCGCAATCAAATAAAACGAGGCGAAACTGGCGTCTTCTTTTTGACTGGTCCAGCGCGTCACAAAATTGGCCATCAAGGCCATCAATGCGGCAGCGATAAAACTACCAATCGTCATGGCCGGCAAAGACAATCCAAAAAAGATGAACCCAACGGCTGCGCCCGGCAATACCGCATGCGCAATCGCATCACCGGCCAAGCTCATGCGCCTTAACACAAGGATTGTGCCGATCGGACCACAGGCCAGTCCAATCGCCACGCAGGCGATTAAGGCACGCTTCATAAAGCCATAATCTGCAAAAGGCGAGATGATCCAGCTATAGAGCAATGTTCCCCATTCGAGCATGATCAACCTCTGCTCCCGCTCTCGGGGGGACGAATGCACCACGGTGCCCGATCGTCCCAGTATTCGGCAGTCTGGCGTGCGCGTTTTAGATTTTCTGGTGTCAAGACTTCGGCGCTCCTTCCCCAGGCAATCACCTCTCGGGCGAGTAACAAGGTCTGTGGGAAATATTCACGCACCATGTCGATATCGTGGAGCACAGCGATGACCGTCCGTGCTTGACGATGCCAGTTGAGTACGACGCCCAATAAGTCCTCTGCCGTACGGGTATCCAGCGCATTAAAGGGCTCATCGAGCAAAATGATCTGAGCATCTTGCATCAGGAGTCTGGCAAATAAGACGCGTTGCAGTTGACCGACAGAAAGTTCGCCGATGTAACGTCGCTCAAAACCGATTAAACCCACTGCAGCAAGCACTTCCGAAGCGCGTGCGCGGATCTCAACTGAGACAGGACGGAAACTCCCTAACTCGCGCCAAGCACCAAGGGCGACAACATCCAACACGCGAACTGGAAACTCACGATCAATGGCGGATTGCTGAGGTAGATACGCAAGCTTAGAGGCACGGCCTTGCGAGGTTTGAATCGCAGGCGCAAAATCGATTGTTCCTTCTGTTCCTCCCTTTTGACCCGACAAGGCAGCGAGTAAAGTGCTTTTACCTGCCCCATTCGGGCCGACAATCGCAGTCAAGGATCCTGCTTCGAAGGCGCCACTGAGGTGATGCACGGCCGGGTGCCCTTGATAGGCAAGCGTCAAATTACGAATTTCGATCGCCTTGGCAGTCGAATGTAATGCGTGCGTATCATTCATGTATGCAACGCCCAGAAAACAACCAACCATAAGCCCACGAGCATGACACCTGTCCAGAACAGTCGCTGGAACACGCCAATCAAAACGGGGCTTTTGAGGTCTGTCACCGATTCAGAGGTGTGCCTAACCCCTACGTCATGCGA
>JBILJA010000159.1:0-5191 GCA_044368775.1 Burkholderiaceae bacterium | reverse complement strand
GGCGATCATGTCACAGCCCTTTAAGGCTGCCACGCGCGCAGGCTCCCAATAGGTATCGTCGTAACAAATAATCATCGTGATACGACCGAGCTCAGTCTCAAAAACGGGGTAGCCGGTATTGCCGGGAACGAACCACAACACATCGGAGGGGTTCAAGCCATTTTTACGATATTTACCGACCAAACCATTGGGGCCCACAAGCGCTCCGGTGTTGTAGGTCAAGCCCGTGTCACGATCGATTTCCGCAATACCAATCGCGATGTAGCAGTTATATTTTTTAGTGACAGTCAAAAGGGAGTCAGTCGTCTTGCCAGGTACCGTATCCATGTAGGGCAAGAACTGCTCGAGATCACGGTAGATGTATCCCGACACGGCGGCTTCGGGCATCACAATCAGTCGTGCGCCATTTTTTGCAGCCTCTTCGGCCATCGCAGTGGCAGCCACAATATTTTTATCGAGTTCCATGAACTCTGGGTTGAACTCAATCGCGGCGACTTTAAAAGCTTCTTTTAAAACTGGCATATTTTTTCCTAAGGAAGGAGATCAGGCAGACATATCTGTGTCTTCTTTGGGCCATGTCGGTGAGGGCCAATTTCGAAGAACACTGGTGACATACAGCACGGCTGTCGTGATCGTCGCACCCGCTGTCGCGATATAAAAATTAGTGCTGATTGTGAGTCCGTAAAACACAAGACTTCCAATAATGAGTGCAGTCGCAAACCAATGCGCCTGGCTAAAGACCGCTGCACGATGACGCGTCAAGGTATCAATCGCCATCCCACCCACCGTCGCTGTCAGCACTCCACAAAGAATAATCGATACAAATGGCACCTCGTGGATCAGTGCTTTTTGACATCCGATCGAAATCAATAAACCAATCGCAACGCCTTTCAATACAAGGTACGGGACTTTTGATGAAATAAATTTATAAAAAAAGAAAGCGCCAAAAACAGCTGCTAGCAGAATCCAGGGAAAATAATACGGACCTGTAATCGCAACAGGCTCAAGCCCAAGTAGCAAGTCTCTAACAATGCCACCCGCCGCACCGCCCAAAATCCCCGCGAATAGGGTCCCTGCTATGGGAACGTTTCGACTACGAGCTGTCGCAGCACCGTACATGGCCGTCGTCGACATCGCGGTGACATCGACCCATAACGGCAGCGTCGGTAACGTCTCAACCATTGTTTATCTCTATAAAAGAATTTTTTAATCAGTGCGAAAGTTTTAAGTACACCAAAGACTTACAAATTTTAACAAATCCCCTTGTCGTAGAGAGAATTAAATATTGCAACCGATTGACAACACAGTTTATGCTTTGTATTCTTACTGAAATACTATCGATATGGATTGAACCAGAAATGTCCAACACAGCCACTCTCTCAAGCAAGTTTCAAATCTCCATTCCTAAGGCGATCAGGGAAACCATGCACTGGTCGGCGGGGCAAGAGTTTGTCTTTCTACCCAAAGGCGACGGTCTATTGGTGATGCCCGTACCCGAGCTTAATCAGCTCCGTGGAATCGCCAAAGGTGCTAATCCCGACAATTACCGAGACCGCAAGGATCGTTATTAATGGCATCTAAGCAGCTTTTTGTCGTCGACACCTCAGCTTGGATCGAGTGGCTAACAGATGGCCAGCACGGCAAAAAACTCAGCAGTAAATTTCCATCCAAAGAGTTTTGCATTGTCCCTACGATTGTTCAACTTGAGCTTTCAAAATGGCTGACTAGAGAGCTTGGAGAAGAACGCTCAGACTCTGTGATCGCTTACACACAAAAGTGTATTGTGACCCCGCTCGACACTGACATCGCGTTAATGGCCGCAGAGTTCCACCGCAAGCACAAGCTTGCGACAGCCGATGCCATTGTGTATGCCACAGCTCAATATCATCGAGCTCAGGTGATGACGTTTGACGCACATTTTTCCAAGCTCGCTTCAGTGACGTATTTGGCTAAATAAAGTTGATTTAAATCGTATTATGTAAGGTGCGCTATTTAGACACACCGTCTTCCAATGGAGTCATATGTTGAACATCTACGTCGCAGGCTATCAGCACGAAACAAACACCTTTGCACCCACCAAGGCAGACTGGGCCGCGTTTAACCGTGGCGAGTCCTTTCCTGCGTTTATCACGGGTCAGCCCATGCTAGACAGTTTGCGTGACGTCAACATACCCATCGCCGGATTTATGGAGGCCGCGCGACTCGAGGGCTGGCAGCTTATCCCCGGCTCCTGGTGTGGCGCGATTCCGTCTGCGCACGTCACACGCGATGCCTTTGAGCGTATTAGCGATTCGATTTTGACCGATATACGCAAGGGTGGCTTTGAGGCCGTCTATCTTGATTTACATGGCGCAGCTGTCGCAGAACACGTTGATGACACCGAGGGCGAGCTCATTGCCCGCATCCGTGCCATCGTCGGTCCCAAGATGCCCATCGTCGCGAGCTTGGATCTGCATGCCAACGTCACGCATCGCATGCTGGCCGAAGCCGATGCCCTGGTTTCTTACCGCACCTATCCCCACGTCGATATGGCCAAGACTGGCGAGCTTGCAGCAAAGCTTTTAAAGCGGCGTATCAAGCGCGGGACGAAAGAGCCCCTGGCGTTGCGTCGTCTGCCCTATCTGATTCCGTTGAATGCACAAAGCACGTGGCTCGAACCCGCCAAGTCACGCTACGCCGAGCTCGCTGATCTAGATCGCGAGTTCGATACCTGCCTGAGTTTTTGTATGGCGTTTCCAGCTTCGGATATCGAGGAATGCGCACCCATGGTCTGGGGCTATGGTGACCGCGCCGAAGCCGCGGTGCAACGACTGTACGCAAACGTAAGCGAACCCTCACAGTGGACACTCGACATGTTTTCCGCGCGCGATGCGGTCGAGCGCGCCTGTCTGCTTGGTGAGACAAACGAAAAGCCTGTAGTGATCGCTGACACGCAAGACAACCCAGGTGCCGGCGGTGACAGCAATACAACAGGTCTGTTGCGTGCCTTGCTTGAAAAAGGCGCAGGCAAAAGGCTGCCTGGCAAAGTCGCACTCGGTCTACTGTTTGATCCAAAGACAGCCACCCTCGCACACGAAGCTGGTCTTGGCGCCTCCATCACAACGTCGATCGGCACGGCCGTACCCACTTTTACCGGTCAACTGAGCGACCCTCCGGTTCAAGGCACCTTTAAAGTCAAAGCACTCTCTGATGGCAAGGTGACACTCAAAGGTCCCATGATGACAGGCTCGCGAATTGGACTCGGACCCTGCGCTCTGCTTGAAATCGAGGGCGTACTAGTGGCGGTAGCGAGCGGTAAAAAACAACTTTTGGATCGCGAACTTTTCAGGATGCTGGGCGTGCATCCCGAGACGATGAAAGTATTAGTCGTTAAAAGCTCCAACCATTTTCGGGCCGACTTCACTCCGATTGCATCCCATATTTTGGTAGCGAAAGCGGCGGGGCCGATGGCCGCAGACCCGGCGGATCTGCCTTGGACGAAACTGGCGAAAACGACACGAACAAGGCCTTGATTCACCGCATAAAAAGCGGCGATTAGAGCTATGTCTAGAAATCGTTAGGTCTTCAAACGCCACAATTACAAAAGGAACGTAAAAAATACTACAACAACTCAATACATCGGACTACGAATCTTGTAATACACCACCGCGATCCTCGTGGCCAAACCACCCAAAATCACACCGACCACCGCAAGCGTTAAATGGCTCAGTTCATACTTAGGTAAAAAGGAATACCAGTTTAAAAACAACGACAGAATCAATCCCCAAATCAGAGCAACCTCTGCATAGAAAGAACCTTTAAGG
This sequence comes from Burkholderiaceae bacterium, assembly GCA_044368775.1. Taxonomy (GTDB): domain Bacteria; phylum Pseudomonadota; class Gammaproteobacteria; order Burkholderiales; family Burkholderiaceae_B; genus Zwartia. Next base: position 1,388 of record JBILJA010000159.1, on the reverse strand, counting down.
CCTGGATTATCTGCATCTGCGCGAATCACATCCCGCAATATTCCTCCCCCTGCTCCCGTCAGCGCAGCCAACAAGGGTCCCCACATCCACAAAGGCTGGATCTTGGCTTCGACTGCAACAATCACACCTACTACCGCAAAAGTCGATAATCCTAGGGCATCAAAAAACTCAATCGCTGCATGATTAGAAATGCGTCCGATAAACATGCGTTCATGACCTTGTGTCGTTTTTTTCTTGCGGCGATACCAATCCTCCACATGGAACACCACGTAGAAAAACATGACCGTGGCAAAAATAGTCGCTAAATAAACGGGAGATTTAACAGCAGAAAGCGTCTCGCGATTGATTAAAATATCTCGCATAATCCCACCACCGATCGACGGAAGCGCAGCTAGAACGAGTGCGCCGAACAGGCTGTATTTACCCTGTCGCGCAAGCAATACACCTGAGATTGCGAAGGCAATCGTACCAATAAGATCGATAATAAAAAACCAAGTCTGCCCTGCTGTTTGTCCCAGCAAAACAGGCAACAGATAATTGCGCATTACCTTGTTGTATTCACCACTTTTTTGCATCTGCAGCAGAGTTTGATTAAAACGCTCGACTAGCTCAGGACTCGTCGTTTTTTTACTAAACAAAACATGAATGGAGTCCTCGAACACTGGATTGGGCATTTCCACCACCTGCTTTTGCCACCCATGTCGCCACCCCAAAGTCGCTCCGACAAGGTGATCAATCGGAAACGCATCAATCTTGTGTTCCAACAAATTGGTAAAGTTCGCCCGATCGTCTTGGACCTTAATGATCCTATTAGCATATTGAGGATCGTTGATGTATTGCATCAACGGCGCACCGTAAAAATAGCCATCAATCACACCAAGCTTGTACGTGCCAGACTCAAGAATCTTGACAAGCTCTTCTGCAGTGTTGAACTTAAATTTTTTCTGCTCGCCTTTGCGCACATACAGCATGTCTTTTTCTGAGCGATACGGGATTGAATAGTAGGCATATTCCTCGCGCTCTTTGCTTCTAAAAGCGCCTCCGGCAATATCGCGTGTACCGTCTTTAACATCCAACTGATGTTGACGCCAGCCAACTGGGTCAATCTGCAACTCGATACCCATTTTTCCAAAGACTGCCCTGAGCAGCTGCACATCCAAACCCGTCAAATGCTTGAGATCATTTTTGACAATCTCATACTGATAGGGATCCCACTGATACCAACCGCTTCGCAAGACCTTGGATTCTTGTTGGGATAAGACGGGAGATGCCATCAGCATCAAGAGCACGCTCAGCAGAAAACGATGCAGATACGGTAAGGGCGCGACACTGTGCACTTTTTGATTCATGGCATATCCCGTTGATTGAATGCATTCACGAATGAATCA
>JBILJA010000200.1:0-3707 GCA_044368775.1 Burkholderiaceae bacterium | reverse complement strand
CTCATCGCCCTGAACATTCACGACAATGTCGTCATCAGAAAGGTTCAGCAGCTCAACACTTTCCGCCAAACGATCAGTGCCTGAGGGGTGGTCCTCGCGGGTCATCAACACATCAATGCCAAAAGCACGAACAGCGCTTGCGATGGACGCATCATCGGTTGCGACATACACCTTTGTGGCGGCCGATGCTGCTGCACGATGTGCGACACGTACAACGAGTGGAATCCCTGCAAGATCAGCCAACATTTTCCCCGGAAGCCTGGTCGAAGCCTTGCGTGCGGGAATAATGACGATGAACGGTTGCATGGGTGTATTTACTTGCCTTTAGGCATTGTCGGGATGCTCTTGGGCATCAGCCAATGGGCGTGCCTGGGCTTCAAGCATCACCGCAACACCATCACGGACGGGATACGCAAGGCGATCACCCCGGCAAATGAGTTCCGTATGATCAGAATTCAGGTAGAGACGACCCTTGCAAAGGGGGCAGACAAGAAGGTCAAGCAGGCGTGTTTGCATGGCTGTATTGTAATCAATCGTGATGTGACTGGACGGATTTTGCCTTTAATTGCTCGTTTAGCCATGGCAAAAAATCCGAATCTGAAAAGCACATTTCAGTCTCCACGACCCAAAGTCGGTTGTCTTTGATGTTTTCACACTTGACAGCATCTTTAGCCGTCATCAGCACACATTCTGCATCCAAGGCTTGAAATATCGAGGCTTCAAAGGTGAAGTGATCAGCCAAAGCGCGTTGTTCGGAGAGCGCAATGCCGATATTTTGCAAGCTTAAAAAAAACTGCGATGGGTTAGCAATACCTGCAATCGCCACGACTTTAAGTCCTTTTGTGTGGGCAATAAAGCTCGGTGGATCAAGTAATTGTCCACTAAAGAGATTTCTGAACTGAATCATTCGTAAGGAAGCCGCCGTTTTTCGCGCCAAAGAAGACGTTGTCGTCGAGGGTGTGGAGGCGGCATTTTCTGTTCTAGAAATCAGAGCCTGTACAGTATTCAAACGGCTCACTGGCTCACGCAGAGGTCCAGCAGGCAATAACCAACCATTGCCGGTTCCGCGCTCATCTTGCACGACAATTTCGATGTCTCGGTGGAGCCTTAGGTGCTGTAAACCATCGTCAGAGATCACCAAGTCTATCTGCGGATTGTGCGCCAGGAGGGAGAAGTAAGCTTGTGGTCTATTAGGATGCACTGCGATCGGAGCACCCGTTTCCCTAGCGATTAAAGCAGGCTCATCACCAAAAAGGTTTGCATCAAGTTTTCCCTGTCCCACTAGGGGCTTGTCACCGATCTGCGTGCCGTATCCACGGCTAATGACACCAGGATGCCAGCCTAAGGCGCGCAGTTGTTTGACTAGAGCGATGACGACGGGCGTTTTTCCTGTCCCACCGATGTAGATGTTGCCAACAACCACGACAGGGATTGGAAAATCGGTATCGCCCTTGAAGTAATGATGGTGTATGGCGCGAATTTTTAGGATCGCACCAAACAGAAGGGAGAGCGGGGCCATGGACCATGCCCAGACCCCCCTATGTTGCCACTGGCGCTGCAGCCAATGCTCGATACTCGTGCGCAGCTCTTGGGTGTTCACTGCATAGCCTGTGTGACAAAGTGCACTTTGTTGATGCCAGCCTCTCGCGCTGCTTGCATCGCGTGAATGACGGCTTGGTGAGGGGCCATTGCGTCTGCGCGAATGATCAAGGCACTCTCTGTTTGATCTGAACGTTGTGTTTTTAAGCGGGCAGCAAGATTGCTAGCGGAAATGAGGACTCCAGCGATGGCGTAGCGCCCATCCTGAGCAATGGAAACCTCGATTGTTGATGCTGTCGTTTGCTCGGCGTTCGCTTGGGGTAAGGAAATGCTGAGCTGACGCTCACGCGTAAACGTTGTGGTTGCTGCTAAAAAAATCAACATCACGAGCAAAACATCAATTAAAGGAATCAAATTGATGTCTGGACTCTCGTCTGAAGAGGCGTTTGAGCGAAAGTTCATCAGGCGGAAGGCTTAAATATTCTGGGCAACATAACGGGTCGCTTGCTCCATCTTTAATAAAAGAGCTTCTACCCGGGATTTGAATAATCGATGCGCCATGACAGCAGGAATCGCAATAAGGATTCCAAACCCAGTGTTGTAAAGCGCAATTGAAATGCCGCGTGCCAATTCTGTCGGATCTGAACCATCTGGTTTGTACGCCGCGAAAATTTCAATCATACCTACGACTGTTCCAAACAGCCCCATGAGTGGCGCAATGCTTGCCACCGTAGCCAGAGCGGGGAGGTATCTTTGTAATATGTGGGAAACATCACGACCGGCATCCTCGACCGCGCACCGGAGTTCTGCGGGAGGCAAATGTCTGCACCGAAGCAGTTCGGCTAGGATCAGGCCCAGTGGAGAGGATGCACGAAGTTTTTCAATCGCCTCTGGCGAGTCTGCCTTGGCGCGAACCATTTGAATGACTTGGGCGGGTAGGTCGCAAGGAATGAGGCGTGCAGCATTAAGGCTTAACGTACGCTCGATTACGATGGCTAAACCAACGATGGACAGGGCAATCAATGGCCAGATGGGCCAGCCTGCCTGAATGACGATGGATTGCAAAAAGTAACCTCTCTAGCTTTAGGATGGAATGCACAGCACAATGCTGGCATGGTACGGGTGCGACATGATAGTTGGCAAGCCAAACACGAACTAAAAACTATCCACAGAACTTGTGGATAATTCTGTGCGCATCTTCAGAAATGATGGAAAATGGTTGCTTTCGAGTATTTGCTTAAAAAGTGAGCAATTCGTATTGATTTTAACAATTTATCAATTAAAACATATACTTATTTAATTTATTTAATGCGATTTTTTATCTAAATCAATAAATTCTTTAAGCACAAACACTTATTACTGATTTATTACGTTTGTGGACAATCTTTGGCGTAGAACCCTTATGGCACTTAGTGATCAACGAGAAAATTCAGCATTCGCGCGGGACATTCTGACAGTGTCTGAGCTCAATCAAGCCGTTGCACGTCTTTTGGAAGACAGTTTCGATGTGAACTGGGTTCGGGGTGAGGTTTCTAATTTTATGCCCGCTGCTTCTGGTCATTGGTATTTCACGCTTAAAGACAATGCTGCCTCTGTCAGGGTTGTGATGTTTCGCAGTAAAGCGACTGCCGTGGGTTTTATGCCTAAATCGGGAGACTCTATCGAACTCAAAGGGCGGGTGACGCTGTATGAGGCTCGGGGTGAGTACCAGATTCAAGCAGAGCAGTTACGTCGCGCAGGTTTAGGCTCACTTTTTGAGGCATTTCTTGCTTTAAAAAATAAATTGAACCAAGAAGGGTTGTTCGATCCTGCTCAAAAACGTGACATTGTTGGACATCCTCGCGCCATCGGGGTCATCACTTCATTGACCGCTGCGGCGTTGCGCGATGTGCTGACAGCGTTGGCGCGCCGTGCCCCCCACGTCCCGATTGTGATCTACCCGGCAATGGTTCAGGGAACGGGCGCTTCCTTACAGCTCAGGCAGGCTTTGGCTTTAGCGAATGAACGGCAAGAGGTTGACACTCTTTTGCTTGTGAGAGGGGGCGGCAGTATCGAGGACCTCTGGAGTTTCAATGATGAAGCGTTAGCACGTGATATTGCCTCAAGCGTTATTCCTGTTGTCTCTGGCGTGGGGCACGAAACGGACTTCACGATCGCTGATTTTGTGG